>CAJTIT010000004.1 GCA_910576345.1 Erysipelotrichales bacterium | reverse complement strand
ATATTTACAGCGATAACTTGTATGTGATAAACTATTTGTGTCTTTCATTAGACAAACCTCCTTCTTTACTTTTGTTAGCTGCCAGGCCAACTTTATTGTACAGAAGGAGGTTTGTTTTTTCCACAGTATAACTTCTTTTACCACATGCATAGCATGTGGTATTCGCTTCGCAATAAAAAAACATCAATGATAAGACCTCATTGATGTTTATTCTTCTTCATCAAAGTATTCCACACCGACACCAATCAAACCCGGACCTGTATGAACACCCAGCACCGGTGAAATCTGTCCATGAATAAAAACTTCATGTTCAGGAAGTGCTTCTTTTACAATCTCTTCCACTTCCTGCACGACATCAAAAGCGCCACCATGACATACTGCCAAATTGATTTTTTTATGCCCTTTCGCATAATCCAGCGCCAAATCAATGGTTTTTCGAATAGATTGTCTGCGACCGCGTACTTTCGCAACCGTATAATAAATACCTTCTTCATTACAGGAAATCACCGGTTTCAATTTCATCACATTTCCCAATAACGAAGCAACAAGTCCGATCCGCCCGCCTTTTTGTAAATACTCCAATGTTTCAACCACAAAGAAAACTTTGGAATGTGGAATATCTTGGATCAATCGCTTTTGTATTTCTTCAAAGGACAATCCTTGTTCAATATAGCGCGCTGCCTGTATCGCATGAAATCCTGCCGCAATCGCAATATTTTTCGTATCCAAAATAAAGAAGTCCAATCCTTCATAACTTTCAGCCATCAAACGCATCATATTGTTGGTTCCGCTTAAACCACCGGACAGCGTAATCGCCAGCACATGTTCATAGCCTGCTTGTTTGATTTCATCAAAAACCTGTAAGAATGCGGCGCCATCCGGAAGTGATGAAGTCGGAATCTCTGTTTTCATCCGCTCGTATACTTCCTGTGGTTCAATATCGACACCGTCTTTATACGTGTGATCTTTAAAAACGATATTGACGGGCAATACATAGATACCATATTGCTTTGCCAAATCTTTAGGCACATCGCAGCAGCTATCCGTTAAAATCGCTATTTTCTGTGGGTTCATATTGTTTCTCCTCCTGTTTTATCTCTATTCGCTGTAAATAGACAATATTTTGCGCAACCAGTTTTTGGGCAAGCGCTTGTGCGGCCATCTTCACAACCATACAATCATGGGGAATATCTGTATTCATTGGCAAGGATGCATCTTTTAAAATCTGAATGGCGCAGCTTTGAAATGCCTGTTCCTGTTCATCACAATATAAATTATATGCATTATGCGTTCCACTGATCCTCGCTTGATATGCGATGCCATCTCTCACTTCACTAATAGTCAGTATCTGTTTTAATAATGTGATCGCTATCAGAAAAGCAATATGTTCCTTGTTATACTTTTTCTTTACCGGTTTTGGAATCAGCTTTAATTTCACATAATTGTTAATCATTGCACTAGTGATAATACGCTCCTTGCCATCATCTAAAATATTCAGATATCGCTCAATCAAACTGATCACCTGATCCATATACAAATCAAAATCAGGCAGTTCTTCCCATCGTGGAAGATGACATGTTTTCAGTTGTCTCGCAAATACCTTCAATGGCTCCAGAGATGATTCATCCATATGCATCCCTCCATTACAATAATAGTATAATACAATATAAATAATTAGTCAATCTAGTTTTTAAAACTAGATGTGTTTTTTATAAGCATTGGACAAGTATCACAACGCACCATCATGATAATAATGTGAAACATTTGATTCTTCTAAATCCATTCAAAAAAACATTGCGACTAAAATCATTCGCATTGAGAAATACATCTAAACAGTTTCGCCATTCATTTCATAAATAATCTTACTAAACAAAAACTTCTTACTTCAGCCTTTGGAAGTAAGAAGTCTTTTTCATGTTACGATTGTTTTTGAATATCCACAACATAAGCCTCATTTACATAATCAATCGTTAAAACATCTTCTCGCTCTACACCATGTTCAATCATTTTTCTGGCAATCATCGTCTCAATATTTCTTTGAATATAGCGCTTCATCGGTCTGGCACCGTACACAGGATCCACGCCTTGTTTTGCGATTGTTGCAAAGACGGGTTCTTTCACAACCAAAGTAATGTCTTTTTGTTTCAAACGCAATGATAATTCATTTATAAATTTATGTGCAATTTCTTTCATCATTTGATCATTCAACGCATGGAAAATCACAATCTCATCAATGCGGTTTACAAACTCTGGTTTAAAAAATTGCTTGACCTCGCTTAAATAACCCTGTTCCCTCGCATTTTCATCTTCAAAAGCATACTGGCTACCTAAATTGCTGGTCATAATCAACAATGTGTTTTTAAAATCTACGCTAACACCTTTGGAATCCGTAATTCTGCCATCATCCAAAATCTGAAGCAATACATTGAAAACATCCGGATGCGCTTTCTCCACTTCATCAAACAAAACAATGGAGTATGGATTGCGCCGCACTGCCTCACTCAGTTGGCCGCCTTCTTCATAACCCACATATCCCGGAGGAGCGCCGATCAGTCTGGCAACGCTGTGTTTCTCCATATATTCACTCATATCGATACGTATAATATGTGATTCACTGTCAAACAGCTGTTGGGCAAGCGCTTTTGCGACTTCCGTTTTTCCAACACCGGTAGGCCCTAAAAACAGGAAACTGCCAATCGGACGATGTTCATCTTGAATCTGCGCCTTGGAGCGAAGAATCGCATCACATACCGCTTGAAGCGCTTCATCCTGACCAATCACACGTTTTCTTAATGCATGCTCCAAATGTAAAAGTTTTTTGCGTTCACTTTCTATCAGCCGCGTTACCTCCACACCGGTCCATTTGGATACGATTTTCGCAATCATTTCCTCATTGACGATTTCCTGTATCAATGCATCTTCCTTTTCCTGCTTGGCATGGGCTTTGATGACTTTTTCCAAATGTGGAATCGTGTCATACTGTAAACGTGCCGCATCTTCATATCTTGCTTCATTCTGTGCCTGTTCCAAATCTAAGCGAGCGCGCTCCAACTGCATTTTTGCATCTTTTCCTTCTTTCAAAATCGCCTTTTCATCTTCCCATTTGGTATAAAGTGCATCTTTCTTTTCCTGTAGCTGTTTCAATTCCGCATTGATATCTTCACGACGCTCTATTGCTTTTTTATCATTTTCTTGTTTCAGTGCGGTGACTTCTATTTGAAGCTGCATAATTTTCCGCTGCAATTCATCCAATTCCTGCGGCATGGATTCCATTTCTACTCTTAAAGTCGCACAGGCTTCATCAATCAAATCAATGGCTTTATCAGGCAAAAATCGATCGGTGATATAGCGGTTAGACAATGAAGCAGCTGCCAAAATCGCCTCATCCAATATCTTCACACCATGGTACGACTCAAAGCGATCCTTCAAACCGCGCAAAATCGATACCGTATCTTCCAATGTTGGCTCCTGTACCTGTACACGCTGAAATCTACGCTCCAACGCTGCATCTTTTTCAATATACTGGCGATACTCATCGAATGTAGTCGCGCCAATACAGCGCAATTCTCCCCGCGCCAGCATTGGTTTCAACAAATTTGCTGCGTCCATCGATCCTTCGGTTTTTCCAGCACCCACCAGATTATGAATTTCATCAATAAACAAAATAATGCCGCCCTCTGCTTTTTTCACTTCTTCTAATATCGCTTTCAGACGTTCTTCAAATTCTCCGCGATATTTGGCGCCGGCAATCAAAGCCCCCATATCCAATTCAATCAGCCTTTTTTCTTTCAAAGACTGCGGCACATCCCCTTTCATGATGCGCCATGCAATACCTTCCACCACCGCCGTTTTACCAACGCCCGGTTCTCCAATCAAAACCGGATTGTTTTTTGTCTTGCGCGATAAGATCTGAATCACTCTGCGGATTTCATCATCACGACCAATGATCGGATCAATCTTGCCGCTTTTTACATCTTCTACCAAATCCCTGCCATATTTTGACAAGGCTTCCAAATTTGTTTCAGCATTTGGTGAATCCATATGCATACCCCCTCTACGTTTACATTCTTCATTTTTACAAGTTTCTTCATCTAAGTGAAATTGTTTGATGAGTTTTTTCGATATATAAGATTTATTGAACATCAGCGCAATCCAAACAGACGCTACACTGATATAGCTTTCTGAAACAGAATCGCTCCATGTCTTTGCATGCTCAAAACTAGAAACAACCGCATTTGAAAACTGCGGATTCATACCGGATGATTTCGCTATATTGCGCATTTCTTCATCAATGATCTGCAAAGCAGTTTGCTTATCCAAATGCAAACGTCTATATAGACCATCCAGTACATCATCTTCAAAAATGACTTTTAATAATTGGATCGTATCCACTGTCGCATATTGCTCAGATTGACACAGTTGTGCTGCACGTAGAATGAGCGCTTGTAAGCGTTCGGACATTTGTTCATAGTTCATGGAAACATTCCTCCTTTTTAGCACTCTTATTATTCGAGTGCTAATATAAGTATATCACATATTTTAGCAATTACAAGTGTAGAGTGCTAATTTATTCATGATTTGTTTTCCATCATAGCATTCTCTTTTTTAAATGCCTTATACAAATGTCATTTACAATTTCACAGCAATGATATCCATTCCTTTTAAATTTTTTTCGCATACGTTGGATAATCCTTATAGACCACATTCGTAATATCGTCATAATACAAGTCAGAATCTTTTATCATGACTTTTAACTTATCCCGATTCATAAAAATCCCATATTGTTTTTCAAGCAGTTCCACAAGATCATTCATAACGATCATTTCATTTTCTTTTAAAATCACTAGAATCAAATGAATCAATTCAATCGATTTCTTGCCATAAAACAGCAATTTTGTTTTCCCCATACGTCGATTGGAAAAGCGCTCATCTTCAATCAAAACGGACGTATAGAAATAATCATTTAGTCCTAATCGATCCAATGCATGTGTGAATCCTTTATTCCTTAAAGATGTAATCGTAAAAAATTCATTTTTGTCTATCATATGGATTACTTGATCACAGAAATCCTCCAATTCTTTCTTATCCACACCGTCTTTTTGTAAATAGCGGATATTCATAAATTTATTTGGCAAATATTCGATAATGCGTCTTTGACTTTTCAATTTTTGAATATATGCGCCAAATGTAGAAACGAAAAATCTTTTCTTTAAGCTCGTTATATCAATTAAATCCTGAGCAAGAATGACCGTATCTAAATATTCAGAAAAATGAGCATACGTATCTTTGACAATATATCCGGAATACATTTTAAATCCCAGTTGTCTTAAATTATAAGAACTGATGAACTGTTTGCCCCCATCAGGATAATATTTGTCAAACACTTCCCTAACTTCTTGAATCGTGTATGCTTCATCTGTAAGCAGCGTTTTCATCGCATCGATCATATCCGCTGCCATAGGATTTGCGTCAATTCTATAAGCGCCATCATAAAAATAATCCTCTAAATGCCGAAAACAATTACCAAGAAGTGTAGACTGCTTAAAACCATACACTTCCTCACACAAATCTGCCAGATCACTTTTTGAGACAGGTGCGTGATGCACCATTAGTTCAAATATTTGCTTTTCTCTGTTACCATCACCAAATACAATGGTCGGCATGCGTGAAAAATTGATATGTGCATAACGTGAAGATTTACATATTTTCTTTAACAAATTATGTAGCTCAAATTCATCGCGTATATCAAACTTATGCATAAGTGCCGGATTCTCTTTAAAAAGTTTTAAAGATGTGATGACCACGTTTTCATATTCATCCAAATGCAAACCATCCAATAACTCTGTAAAATCTGTACTTTCCATATGATAATATCGTAGATATTTACCTGTTTTCCATAATACGTTATCGCTGGTCGCAAAATAGTTTTCATACGTTCTTTGTTCAATCATAAAGGATTCATCCAGCTGATTTTCTTTTAAAAAATCTTTATATCCTTGCATAAAGGTATCAAAATGAACGGCATCTTTACAATTCGTTCTTATAAAGTATTTTACAAGTTCTGATTTTCTTTTTTTGATATATACACCGTTGATTATGATATCATGCTTATATACTGCTCGACTTATTTTCTTTTTCATCTCCTCACAGATGTGATCATCTTTTAGTGCTTCTTTCAATGGTTTCTTATGTTTTTTGGCTGTGTCAATTATATTTAAAAAGTAATAGGTACTTTCTGTTTCATCAAAAGCCAGAAGGAAGTCGTTTAAAGAAAAATTATATCTTTGCATACAATAAAGGTAGTTTTCTTCCTTGGTTCTGGGAAATCTTCTAATCTCTTTCATGCAGATTTGCCGCACCCGCTCTCTGGTCATACCATATTGATGTCCAATGGTTTCTAATGTTTCTCCGTGCAGGCGTCTTAACAAAATGTCTTTCTTTTTTTCATCCTCCATACGTTGAATATAGGCAAGTACAGAAATGTAATTTGGATAAACAAAATCACCTTTTACCTTGATCTTGTTGTCCATGCTTAATTCCATTAACCATTTTTCGATCATTTGCATCATGTTGATACGAACAGGAAATAAAGATAGCAGTTCTTCTTTGTTTGCACCATTTTCTAATCGAACATGCTTGTATATGATTTCTTTGGATCGATTCTTGATATCGGTTTCTTCAAAAATGGATACAATCCATGTTTCTTCTGTACCGTTTGATTGGCTGAACTTGCGCTCATCGATGATATTCATGATTACAACGATGGAAATATCAAGACTTTCCGCGATTTCTTTTGCGATTGTTCTTAACAGCTTTTCTTCCTCACTCATTTTGGATAAATACTGCTTGTTGGGTTGAAATTGCACCTCATTTAAAAAAAACCAAATGAGATCCGCTGATTTTCTGCCCATGTGTTTCATGGATAACAGTTTTTCATAAGAAATGTTTAGAATTTCAGAAACGTATTGAAAACCATATTCTCTTAATACGTTCGCAGATCGAACATTCAACAGCTGTTCATCAATTTTTATATCATTATATACGATCCCATCCTCGCCTAAAAATGTTTTTATGTCCGCTTGTTTATCTAAAAAAAACGTATCGAGATCTGTCATGTCATATGTATCTGTACGCATATAGATTTCATTTACAAAATTCATGACTTCTTGTTGGCTTTGTTTTCCCATGCGTTGAATGTGTTTAAATTGATCTTGTGGATAATTCAGAATATCTTCAATCGTATGGATACCGGCCTTTTTTAAACAATTATATGTTCTTACTGTAAAGTTTAATATTTCAATATGATCTGTCAATTTAATACGCTTCATATGTCAATTCCTCCACTTTTTGATAATTTCACAATTATTTTCATTTGATGATTTTTACTTTAAAATTATAACAAATACATACATAGAAACCAAATAAATTATTGAAATGAAAAATAAAAAGCCTGTATTTCTACAAGCTTGAATGAAACAATGCGGCATAATTTTTTTTAAGCTGATGAGAAAGTGTGGATGCGTCCATTTCTTTTAGCTTGGCGACAACGTCAAACGTATAAGACAAATACTTTGGTTCATTTCGTGTGCCTCGAAACGGATGCGGTGTCAAGTAAGGGCAATCGGTTTCCAACATCAAGCGATCGATTGGAATTTGTCGTATCACTTCCGGCAATCCTCTGGCATTTTTAAACGTTATCGGTCCACCTACAGAAATATACATATCCATATGGATTGCGTCCATTGCGGTTTCCAAACTTCCGGAATAACAATGCAAAATCCCACTGACTTTCTTATGTTCACGCAAAATATCCATCGTGTCTTTGGTCGCATCTCGCATATGGATCAGTACCGGTTTTTGAAGTTCATTTGCTAAATGAAGCTGTCGAATGAATGCTTCTTTCTGCACATCTTTTTCCACATCATCCCAGTGGTAGTCCAATCCGATTTCACCAATCGCAATAATGCGCTCATCTTTGGCAAGCGTAGATAAAGCCTCCCAATCTTTCGCACATACATCATATAAATCGCTTGGATGAAAACCGGCCGCAACATCAATCCATTCGTAACGTTCCTTTAGTGAAAATGCACGCTCAATTTGTTCGATGTTTAAGCAAATGCATAAAATTCTTTTTACATTCGCCTGTTTTGCATTTTCTATGATTTCATCAATATTGGGATATAAGTCATCACATGTGATATGTGCATGCGTATCAATCAGTTCCATAATTTCCTCCTATTTTCCTAAGCAGAAATTGGCAAATAACGTGTCCAATAGATCATCACGGTGATATTCTCCAAGAATCTCTTTTAAATTCTTATAGGCTTCTTGAATATCCAGTTCCACGATATTTGGTTCCATTCCCGCTAACAACGCCATCTTTGCCTGTTCCATATGTTTTTGTGCGCTACGCATCAGCCCAATTTGTCGATCATTGTTTAATATGGGAGCATTCGCCACGTTTTGATGATGTTCATACAACTTTTGAAGTGCGCTTAGCAATTCATCAATTTCATTGTTTGCGGCACAAATGGAAATACCATCCCTTGATGTATCTGCCAAATCACTTTTGTTATAGACGATCAAACGGTTTTTATGTTTTGTATTTTCAAACAGTATATGATCCTGTTCATCCATTTCTTTAGAAGCATCTATTATCAAAAGAATCAACTGTGCCTCGTCGATCGCTTTTTGGCTACGTTCGATTCCCATTTGTTCAATCACATCATCCGTCTTACGGATACCGGCCGTATCAATCAGATGAAGTGTGATACCGCCAAGATGAATACTGCCTTCTACAATATCACGCGTCGTTCCTTCAATATCCGTTACTATCGCTTTTTCTTCTTCTAACAATGCATTTAAAAGACTGCTTTTTCCAACATTTGGTTTTCCGATTATTGCGGTTTTTATACCTTCTTTTAAGATACGGCCACTTTCCGCTTTATCTAATATCATGGCGATATTCTTTAACCATGCCTCTATACTTGGCAACAGCGTTTCAGTCGTCATGATTTCCACATCGTCATATTCAGGATAATCAATATTCACTTCAATGACAGCGATGATATTCAATATTTCTTCTATCAAAGGCTTCAAAAGTTTTTGAACACTTCCGCGAATTCCTTGAATGGCCATTTGTGCGTTCGTTGAATCACTCGCTTTTACCATGTCCATAACGGCTTCTGCCTGTGCTAAATCAATCCGCCCATGTAAAAAAGCACGTTCGCTAAATTCACCGGGTCTAGCCAGTCTGGCGCCTTGTGAAAGAACCAATTTTAATATTTCTCTCGTGATAAAAACGCCACCATGGCAATTAATTTCTATAACGTCTTCTCCGGTAAAGGAATGAGGCATGCGAAACAGTGAAACCAGTACTTCATCTACACATGTATTGGTATTTGGTTTTTTTATGAATCCATAGGTAATCGTATTGGCATCTCGATGGAATAAATCATGATCAAACAGCGACTGTACGATGGAAATCGCTTGTTCCCCACTGACTCTTATAATGGAAATTGCGCCTTCCGCTAAAGGTGTCGCAATTGCCGCAATCGTATCATTCATATCTGCACCTGCCGCTTCTTTGAAGTATTTTATCATAAAACAATCAGAAGAAAAAGATTTTTTCAAGGATTGGGAGCATGCATGTTATATTCTCCTATGGATATGTGTATTCATCAGCATGTCTACATACAGTATGATCATAAAGAAAACTCATGTCAATGCATATAGATTCACATTACTTTTTAAAGAAATTCAATCAAAACTATATAAAAAAAACGATAATTAAAACTTTTTCTTTCTTATACTATGTTGCGACAAGTTTTGAATTATTCACGATTTTGCATAGGCGCCAATTTATTCCATCCATTGTTAAAAATCTTTACCTTTTCTTTTATTCAATATCCATCGCACCGGCAAAAAGAAGATGCGGCGAACATCTTCCTTTAAAGACCGATACATTTCTATAATTAATTGTCACTACATATCACAATAAATTCAGATACGTTAATAATCCAACATAAATACCATAAGCAAAAGAATATGGATCATCAAGCAATTTTTGTGCATCTTGTGAATTGGACAAATAACCAAGTTCAACCAAAACTGCGGGCATCCTGGTTGCGCGAAGCACATACAAAGCAGGATTCACACGAACTTGATTATCTCTTGTTCCTGCATTTTCTACAATACCGCTTAGAATGTCTTCCCCCAAATACCATGCTTGACTATCTCTTCGATAGACGTATACTTCACTTCCGTTGATCGCAGGATTCGTATTTGAATTGGAGTGGATACTGATAAAGTAATCTGCATCCCAATAATTGGCCATATGCACTCTTGTCTGTAAAGACATTGTGGTCGTATTGCCCAATACCTGTTGCGGATACATACGACTGGTGCGAACCGCAAAACGTGGATCATTGTCCAAAAGATCTGCCAGCATACTGCCGACAGTAAAATTCACTGCCTGCTCTTCCAAACCATTTCCACTGGCTCCCGCATTGATATTTCCTGGATTATGTCCTTGATCAATAAATATTTTAATTGTCATTTTATCGCCCTTGTTATTCTATGCACAAATATCCATCATGTGCATTCCTGATAAAGAAAGCACTGGTTTTATCCGGTAATTCGCAGTATAATAATAAAAACATGAATAAGGAGGTAATCACAATGAAACGTGTATTATGCATCATGTGCGATGGATTTGAAGAACTGGAAGCAGTTGGAACAATCGCCTTGTTACGCCGTGCCAATATACAAGTGGATTTATGTACATGGAATCAATCATGTGTAAGCGGACGCTTTGATATTACCATATCGAATATTAAGGATTTGAAACAAACGGATATAAAAAACTATGACGCACTATTTTTACCGGGCGGTCCACACTACAAGGAATTAGAACAGAATCAAGCGGTTAAAGACATAATTAATTATTTTGAAAAAACAAACAAGTATCTCGCTGCGATATGCGCAGCGCCCACCATTCTTGGCAGAATGGGATTATTAAGAAACCGACAATACACCTGCTTTACCAGTATGAATGAAGATTTTGGCGGTTTCTATCAAGATCGATATGTCGCAACAGATGACAATTTGATTACCGGAAGAAGCGCAGCCGCCGTTATTGATTTTGCATTTGCATTCATAGAAGCACTATGTGGAAAAGAGCACGCGGATCAAGTCAAGCAAGAAATCTATTATACAAAATAAAGCTATTCAATCAAGCGAAAGCATGATATGATTAATACAAACAAGGAGGAAACAGGAATGAATCGTACATTTCACATCGTTGATGAGGTATCAAAGAATGTCAATGCCTATAAAGTAATGACCACAAAAATAGAATATCACTGTGACAGCGAAAAAGACGCAAAACAAATTCAGAAAAATATTACAAAAGTAATGACAAAGAATCTGGATGATGTTGCGTTAGCTAAAATTACGTATGACTATCATGCGGCAGATCGCATTGTAGAAGTTGTAATTGATGAACATGTGAAAACAAGTGAAGATTTAAAATTTTGATTCAGATATCCACCGGTCTAACCGGTGTTTTTTTCTCGATCGCTTTAACGACTCATTTTCAGGCTGTGCTTACCAGTACAATCATAACGTGCTTTTATTTTGGATTCATCGCTAAAGCTCTTTTGAATCCCTGGACCATTTGGTTGGATTACAACTAAAAAAGCGATATGTGTTTCGCTTTTTTATAAGAATCAGTAAGTAAATGAATTTGTGAATCTTTACAGACTAACATATAATTACTGTGATAACCATAGAAAACGCTGTTTCTACTTTTGTCAGAGGTGACAGGATTCACAAGATTTTTCTTTGCAATATCTATTTTCGTAATTTCAGATTAAACAAAACAGTTATCTGTAATCACGGTGAATTATCAGATAACTATTTTTTTATTTTATCATCTGCCTGAATTCAGTGGTATTGAACTTCCAGCAGTCGCATTTTCATTCTATAAGAAGTGAAATCATAAATTTGAATGCATATATGCATATGGATTAAAATTGAGGTGGCTCTTTATCAAATGGAGGTTCTTCATCATTTTGAATTGGTTTGCCGTTTTGCGGCATTTCTCCATCACCCATTGATTGATCAAATCGCTGATCCATTTGCGCCCCCTTGCTTTCTTTCACTGTAGTCATGCGTTGTGAAATTGTTGCTTCTTCACACTTTTCACCGCCTTGTATATTAGATTCCATAATGCCGGCATCATTGACTTCAGCACTGTTCCCACCGCAATAAAGAACATACGTACTTTGATCTTTCAGTTTCGCTGAAGAAATCACAATATTGTCATATGCTTTTGTTGGCTGTACACCAAGTAACACATTTCCATTCGCATCGCTTAAATAAACCAATGTGTCTGCTTTTTGAGATGGAATGTTGAACATAATCGCATTTTGTGCAGAATCTTGACTGATCCCCTGTGCCATTCCGCTGAATCCAACTGCGATCATCGTTCCACCGTTTATCATAAAGCTTTTCTCATAATCGATGGCACCATTTCCATTATCACTTGGTCCAAATATGACAAGCGTACCTTCTTCCATGATAATTTCGCCATTGGAATCAATACCGTCACCATCCGCATCGACATGAATGGTTCCACCAAGTATTTGCAGAGTGTTGTTTCCCGCCCTAAAGTGATCCATAGATGGCTGCGTTGTCTCTTCGTCGCTTCCACCAGCCGCATTGATGCCATCATCCATGGATACAATCGCAATATCTCCTGCCTGAATGATCACATCACTGCCTTCCAATCCTTCATAACTTTTCTTAACATCCACCACGCCCCCTTCAATAGATAAAGTACCATCCGCATGTATGCCATCGTCTCCGCTTAATAATGTAAATTCACCGCCTTTTACCGTTACATTGGCATTGGCATGTATACAGTCATCACTACAGTCAAAATTGAATACGCCGTCATAGATCATTAAATCAGCACTTGATTTGATTCCTTTTGCACTAGGTGTTTCCGTTTCAGTATTATCATTTTTCTCAAAATTCCATCTTCCGAATCCACCCGGCTGATTTGCGTTAGCGGATGTTGATGCATTCTCATTTCCACCGCCGCTGACGATTTGAAACGATCCTCCATATATGGATAATGCACGCTCTGCCTGTATGCCATCATTCTCTGATGTAATGTCAAAGCTTCCGTTTTCGATGATGACGTCACCTTTGGTATCATCTTTATCATAGTTGGCTTTCAAACCATCTTTGCCAACATTCATATGATAAACGCCGTCACGCACATACAAATAATCGCGTCCGACAATACCGTTGTCAAGTGCTGTAATCTCATAAGATCCTTCCATCAGTTTTAAGGTGTCTTTGGAGATGATTCCGTCATTCTTATTTCCTTTCACATGTAATGTACCGGTACCATTGATTGTCAAATCATCTTGTGCAAATATTGTAGAAGAAGGTGCATTTTCGCTTGTATCTGTATAATCTTGCGCATCCGATAATGTATTCATTGTCCCCTCCGGCAAAGAAATAATCAGTTTTTTTGCCTGTGTACAATGAATCGCTGCACTGTCGTTCGCTTGTATATCTACATTGTTCAAAACCAATCGTACGGTTTCTGTTTGTTTCACTGTAATTGTAATTGTGCCTTGTAAGGACCCGCTCAAAAGATACGTCCCAGCCTCCTGTATCGTCATATCATTGTTTTGGTTATTTAAATCTATTGGAGTCGCATTATCATAGGTTTCAAAATAATCATCTTCATCATATGTGACAGCACTCTTTTCCTTATCGGATGTATTTGTCACATCGCTTTGGGCTGTGCATCCAAATGAGCAAAGACTAATCATACTGCCAATTAGTATTCGTTTATAGTTCATCACGAACCTCCTGTTTTTTTGCTACAATCACACATAAGTTGCCATTGCGGCATCGAAGTGCATCAATCATTTGTTTTTCTTGTTTTGGATCTTTCATGACGACATGATAGTATATTTCAAACATGGAACCAAGATTGATTGTTTTTACGCGAATTCGCTCCACTTGTTTTAAATACATAGAAAATATATCGTCAAATACTTCTGTATAATCTAAGTTCTCCGGTATCGTAATGCGCAAATCTTTTTCTGCGCTTGCTTTTCTATTCCAAGGAAGATGAAATAAAATCAAGGATGCAATCCCTATAATAAATGCGATAAATGCCGCAAACGTTAAATAGCCCATTCCGGTAGACAAGCCAACTGCCATGGCCAAAAAGATTGCTGTTATTTCTTTTGAACTGCCAGGAACGCTACGAAATCGAACTAGCGAGAATGTACCTAGAACCGCTACACTGGTTCCCAAATTTCCATTTACCATCATAATGACCATTTGTACAAGCGCAGGCAACAATGCGATCGTTACTTTGAAATTTCTGGAGGAGGATCCTTGTAAAGAATATAGAACGGATATCCATATTCCCAATAGCAATGAAACTCCTGTACAGATGCCGCCTTCTATGAATGATAAATTCGCTGTTTCTTCCATTAAAATACTTGTGAACATAATTTACCTCTTTCTTTTTCAACAATGTCTTTTAGAAACGCTGTTCCATATTTAGAAAAGGAGCAGGGATAGATTTCATATTGAGACAAAATCTGCGTGAGCCACAGTGGATATGCATCCTTGACTTTAATTTCCATTATGATCATACCTTCCGCCAATAATGCATGCCCGACATCTCCATCTAATAAAGACAGCTGATCATAGCGTCTTCTCAGATTCGAGTCAAACGTGATTCTGATGTCTGAATCATGGTTTCCTATGAATGGCTCCCTATCGTATGCGAGAAATACTTTTGGTTGCGGATGATAATAAGAAATAAAATAATCGATTTCGCTTAATATCTGCGATTGTTTGGATGTATGAATACCTCTTTCCAAATAGTTTTGGGCTTCTAATATTGTTAAAGCAGCACGCCGCTTATTGACAACACCTTTGCATTTCTTTTTAATTTCTAAATAAACAGTGGAGTGTTTGTCGCAAATACCATAACAGCGTAGTCTTAGTTTTTCTTTATAAGGTGGCTTTTGAATGGAATTTGTGATCAAATCATAGTGATCAGTATCATAATAGATGTTGCATATCGTACTAGGTCCAAAAGCATCTATAGTTAGATACGGCATAGCATGTTTTAGAAACCGTTCTTTTTGTGTTTCATGAATAAGATATTTCTTTTCCAGCCTCTGGAAGGTCAGTTTTGTTTCTTTCATCTATTTCACCTCTTGTGGCATATTCTAACAAAGCTGTATGTGCTTTCTATGAATGATATTTGAACATTGTGTGAAATCATACAATCGAGTAGGGCAAAACTAATTGCCCTCTCACACCACCGTACATGCCGCATACAGCGGTTCGTTCCAATTTCAAAATATGTTGTTTTGTATCATAGTCTAGGCAACTAACTAACTCTTTTTGGGTTAGTTTTTCTTTGCTCTCACTATACATGTTTTCGTTACTATCCACTGATGGTGGTCTCCCATATAGGATGTTTGTCTAGCTATATCTTTTCCTACTCCTCACTGCACGAAGTTCTACGTCTCGCTATTGAGCCAATGCGATCTCACAGGATAAGTTATACATCTTTCCTCGTTTACTCGCCGGATTTACACACCAAGAATACGATTACCTTTAGGACTTTGTTGCTTTAAGTCAACTTATCCGCTTGGTATGCTTAGTATCCGATTTCTGTTCGTCGAGCCACGATTTTGCTATGCGTTTTTTCTCTTTCACACCTTGCGATGTGAAACTTGCCAGTTGCTTTCGAGTTCGCTGAACATCTTTCGATGCTTGGTGTGGACTTTCACCACAGATGTACAACATGACTGTCATACTTAAAAAAACAGGACTTTATGAAGAGTGCCTGTTTTGTTTGTTTTCTTTAAAAATGAGATAACTTATGATTCCAAATGAGATGAAACTTAGAATAAAATAAATATTGATATTTGTATCATCTTTTGTGATCGCACCACCGATGTTTGGCGTATAGGTTCCTTGTACACTTGTATCATATTCTATATCTCCAAGGATGGATACTCTTCCAAGTTCCTCTGTTTCATATACCAAATAACTTCCCTCAATCGTATAATCAATTTTTTCATAGGTTCCTTGTGCATTCTTTCTCACTAGCATCGCATTCTTAATTCTTTCATATGGTATCTTTACTTTCAATGTTCCATCCGGTTGTACTTCTACATCATCTTTGAACAGCTTGATTTCATATACCTTTTTTACTTCTTGCTCTTCGCTTATGAAATCTTTTGCCTCTTCTTTTACTTCATCATAATATTCACTCGTTACATCTTCTACCTTCAATGCGTAGTTTGGTAAGAACGGTGTTCCATCTGGTTTTTCTACTTTGACTCCATTATCTTCCAGTTCATTCTTTTGTACTGTTTTCATCGTCAGGTATTGGAAGTGTTCTCCTTTGAGTAGCGTATCTGGTTGCCATTCTGTGATTTCCACAATGTTTTCTTGTGGTGTGCCAGTTCCTTCAGGATCTAAATTGATATCTGCTTTTCCATCGCCATCTCCATCGATATTTGTTTCCGGTATGCCATCTCCATCTTGATCGATATTCAAATCTGGAAGTCCATCCCCATCCAGATCAATGTTCAGGCTCGGTAAGTCTGTTCCCTCTATGATCACATTGATATATGCCTTATATACTGTTTCTGTATCATATTGGAACTTGTTCTTTATGAAGTCTTTTTCTGGTTTCCATTGATTGATCTTGCTTGTCAGATTGAAGTCAAATTCATCCAGTTGGTTGTTATTGTTTTGATCAATATTGATGTCTGCTTTCATATCCCCATTTGTATCAATATTAATATCAGGAATATTGTCATTGTCTGTATCTACATTGATTTGTGGTTTTACACTTGTTCCTGTACAGTATTCTTCTTTTACTGTTGCACTTTGAACAACACATTTTGTTGGTTTCCAATCTGTTTTCTTTAAAATCACAAGGTTGATATCAGGTTTTCCATCGTTATCGGTATCGATGTTTAAATCCGATATTCCATCTCCATCACTATCGATATTGAGGTCAGGAATGCCATCATAATCTCGATCACCGTTGATGATTACCCAGTTTCCTTTATCATCTTTCCATTTGATATTCAGGTCCGGACATCCATCCCCATCCGGATCATTGAAGTCAGGTTTTCCATCATCATCCACATCTTTATCTACATTACTGTCCACCATCAACTTGCCTTCTTTAAAGATGAAATTGTAATTTGGATAGGTTGTGTTCATTTCTTTTGTATTGCCTGTGATCGGATAACTTCCTGCTTTGCTTGTCGTTGTCGCTGTGGTACTTAGTTTGACAATACCACTGTCTACCATATCTTGTACGCCATTCCAACTGACCAACTGACTTGTGAAATCTTGGAACGTTAATGGTGGATTCTCTTCTCCCTTTTGTTTCATTTTGTCATCTATAATCACTTCAATATCTTTTGGTAACACTTCGATGGTTATTTTCTTACTTAATGTCACTTCGCTGTCTGCCGTTCTTGTC
This sequence comes from Erysipelotrichales bacterium, assembly GCA_910576345.1. Lineage (GTDB taxonomy): Bacteria > Bacillota_I > Bacilli_A > Erysipelotrichales > Erysipelotrichaceae > C-19. The sequence continues at coordinate 97,538 of CAJTIT010000004.1, read as the reverse complement.
ACTGTGATGTTGATCTTTGCGCCATTACTGCACTTCAATGCATCAAACTCTGCCATATTGTTATTTACGGTTGGACTTGATACAAAGATCGTATTGTCTACTTCAAATGTATAGTTGACATTGGAACTTGAACTGTCGTCTTGTAAGGAGCGTATTGTAAAGTGATCGCCATAATAGATCTTTCCCGGTTGATTGATGGATAAGCTACTTTCATCCGGTGATAATATTTTCATCTTTCCATCTGCTTCTGTTTTGTTATAGTTTCGATTTCCTGCTTTTTCAACATGGAGGGGTATTTCTATTGTCGTATCTCCACTATAGTTGTACTCAATATCTACTCCGTTGTTTGTCCATGCCACTCCATTCGCACTTGCATCTACAGATATATAATAATTTGTATCATTTACTGTTACGCCACCTTCATTACCGGATATATCTTGTGCTATGATGATTGGAGTTACTTTACCTTTTCCGTTTTGTGCAGCTGTTACTCCTTGAAAGGATATCGTCTGATTTGCCTTTGTGATTGTGATTGGAAGTTCGATTGTTTTATCACTGTAGTTTCCATTTGGATCATGACTGGTCGCTTCTACAATCACTTTTCCAATTTGTGTATTCATACTTGCATTATAGATCGAAACCAATCCATTTGGCTCAACACTGATCACATCTGTTGGACTTCCTGCTTTTAATGCATAGGTGACATTGGTTCCTGCTGGATTTCCTGCCGTATATAATTGGAATGTCTTCCCTGATCCATATTCTTCTTCATAATCATCATAATCTTTTCCACTCTTTGGCAGTTCATTTCCACTTGCATCCGTATAGATGAATTCTTGTGAACCGGCTGTTACAGTGAATGTTAATTCTGTGATTGCGTCAGCTTGTCCACTGGATCCTTGTTTTTCAGCGACGATCACAACTGTCCCTACATTTTTGATCGTTACTGCGCCACTGTTTGGATTTACATCAATCACATTTGTTGGTTCTCCGTCTTTTAATCGATAAGTCACAGGGTTATTATTGGAACTTCCTTTCACTGTCGCAAATACAGTAACATTTGTATCAGTTAAAGCAGCTGATTTTGTGGTAATGATTGTATTGGATGTTGGATTTTGATAGAATTTCAAGTTCTCCGCTGGTGCCATTCCTACATTTACGGTAACCGATATTTCTTTGGAACTCCACTTATCTGAAACAATGATCACAAAGTTATAAGTGTCCACACCTAAATTAGCATTTGCCTTGATGACTCCTGTACTTGCATTCACTTGAAACAAACTGCCATCACTTGTTGGATCTGGTTTGATCGCATAAGAATACGTTGTTGTGGATCCATTGATTGTATCAGGTGTACCTAACATCCCTTGTATTTTACCTATTGTACCACCTGTTTTGATATTAGGCTTATCCATGGAGAATGTTGGGACATTGATATCACTGGAAGCAGGATCAGGAGTAATGACGCCATCTACTTCTCGATAGATAACAATTTCTTTTTCTGCGAAGGATGGATTGTAATTGTCTTTACCGGTAATAGGATCATCATCCGCAGTTGCACGTATTTTCACTTTGCCATATGCGTTATTACCTTTATACGTAATTGCACCTGTATTCGGATCAATATCGATGATACTGATATCACCACCTACTTTTGCATATGTGACTTTGGTTCCTTGAGAGGGTGTTGAAGTTGCGGTTTCATTCCAAACATTGACGGCTTCATTTATAGAGCGTTTTGTTTGCGCAAGATTTTGAAATGCGATTTGTAAATCTGTTGGATTTACTTTTAGCGTTGTGCAAACTCTAGATTCTGTCGTAGGCGTTGTCGGTAATCCTAGTGCATCTATCGCATTGATACAAAAACCATATTCTCCTGCGGGGAGTCCACCTTCTATGAGATCCGGAGCATCACTATTTATTTTGATTTTTAACGATTTCTCTGATGTGGCTCCATTTATCAATTCAGCGATCTCAAAATTTAAATATGATTGATCATTGTTACTTTCTAAAACATACGTTACAGGATCAACGCCTCCTTTCACATTCACTTTCCCAATAACATCATTTATAGCAACGTTTTTACTGTACTCATAAGTATTCGGTATAGAGGCTCCTGCCTGCGGTGTACTTTGGTAGGTAATATGCAGATCATCGGGTGGTAGTTTCATACGCATGATTGGACGAATACCAAAATCATCTGCGCTGCCTTTTGCATTATAGCCATATTGTTGGTTTGTATTCCATCCTAGATTACCATTACCGTCTACAAACCAGAAATCATTTGCACCATAATTCGTTTGTGTCCACCACGTTGTGCGATATTTATCTTCTGGATTGGGAAGTTTGATTAAATCTTGATTCCCTGCTTGTATGATCATATCAATCTCATCTTTTGTTGGAACGTCAGGAATAATTCCTTGATTGATATCTTTCAAATACAGTTCAAGCGGATCGGTAGTGGACGAAATACTACTTTGAAAAGATGGCTGAACAGTATTCGTCAGATATTTATATAATGGATTATCTGAGCGTGTATCACTGGAGTAGTCAGATTGTCGACAGCTCACACGATCTGGATAGCACATAGATACCCCACCGCGAAAATCATCCAATAAATCTGATGCAACTGCAATACCTTCACCTGTTTGCCCATCCTTCAACAGCACGGATTTCCATGTGATACCACCATATTCAAACGTATCTAAATAATCATCCAATGTTTTATTTTGCGCTGCATGCATCTTATCTGCATAATGGGTCAAATTATAATTGACAACAATGCAAATCCATAAAGTGATCACGCCAATAACCGTAAAAGATATTTTTTTCCACATAACCATCTTTCCTTTCTTTTTTGTTTCAGATTGTAGACAAAAAGAGATAAAGGAAAATGTTATTGAAATATATGTTTCTGAATAAAAAAACAGACATTTTTCGTATAAAAAATGCCTGTTCAGAAATGTCTACTTATACAAACTTTCTTTATTGAAATGTATCTTTCTGCTTTTTCCTTTTAAATCATATATAACTTATAAACCCTAATGTTAAACAACTAAATCCGATATAGAAATTGACACTGGTTTCATCACCCGTGATCGCACCATCGATGTTTGTTTCCGATATGCCATCTCCATCTTGATCGATATTCAAATCTGGAAGTCCATCCCCATCCGGATCAATGTTCAGGCTCGGTAAGTCTGTTTTTTATCTCATCTACAAAGGTAGACATCCCCATTTGAAATTGTATAGTTTCCCACATCACCATGACTGATATTTTCATCATATTGAAGATTGATAAGCGTTGTTGCTTGGACACTAACAGACTCTACGATTACGATTTTATTTGTTCCGGCAGGAATACTTGTAAGATTAAATTCATACATTGCATTTCCTTTGGATTTTTCCAACGTTTCCTGCCACTGCGCTTGCATCTAGAAATACTGATTTATCTTTTACTATTTTGGTAATTGATTTTTGATCTGTGTTTAAAAACTGGTGAAAGCTGGTTGCGTTTGTTAGATCAGGATTCTCTAGTCGAAGTTTTATTTCCTCACCGTTAGCCGGGTAATAAATGTTTTAGTAATCAATTTAAAGCGAAGGTCATGTGACGATACCAATTTCTGCATTACATGTAATATAAACATTGTCTAATATAAAATTATAGGTTGCAGTCATAGCGAATGTTCCATAATAAAGATTATCCCTGACAGCTAAATTATGATTTCGACCAGTTATGTTAGGTGGACTTCCAAAAGATGTATGTGCATTTGTTAAATTTCGAAAAGTTAATAAATCATTGTCTGCTTTTATTTCTGCTGTTATATTTTGCAATAATGACGGTATGGTTATAGAACTAACAAACGGCGGATAAAGTAAATGTGTCCACGCTCCTTGTTTTCCATTTACTCCAACAGCCAAATCACGCTTTTGTATACAGGCTGTCCTCTTTCCTACATCATTTGTTGTATCGTTAAGCCATGCATTCTGAGGTTCATTTTCACAAATCGCCATTTTTGGTTTTACTGTCTTCACATCCAAACAGCCATAATCTGTAAAAGTTTGATTTTTAATCAATTGAAAAGCAACTGCTTCATCAGGATACCCTGAATACACTACTTCTGTTAAAATACGATCCCTTACATGTAAACCACTCGTTTCACTTGTTAAAACTGATGTCATTTGATTGATACGACCAGTAATTGTACCTTTTGAGATATATGAAATAATGGCATTCAAATGAATATCGCAAAATGCGTATACTATCGTAAACGTTCCTAATAAAGCAACAAAAAGCATAAACAACTTTTTCCACATAAGCATCATTCCTTTTCTTTTTGACTCTATTATCCCGGAATTACCGTATAGTACCAATTCAAAAACCAAAAGTTCGATGATACCCCAAAAAAATAAGTTTTTTTAATTTTACTTATTTTTCAGTGCGGAAAAGCAATCTTTTCTACTCAATTCATAATAATAAATTCCACCATGCTCTTTTAAACCTTCATATAAAATATGCATATCTGCACGTTGCTCATCTGTCAAATGCTCCATCGCATTTTGATTATCCGCAATCATAAGCAGTTTGAAAAATGCATCCTGCGCATTACTTATTTCCATATCACTTAACTGTAATAACGGAAACCGGGAGGAAGTTTCAATTTCCGCAGGGTATTCCTGCGCATCATCGTCACCATCCCACAATCTGCTCACTGTACCAATGATTCCTACACTTCCGCCAATCAATAATGTGATCATACCATATTTAAACGATGTGGAAGAAAAAAATCCATATTCTTTTATAGAATGAAAAATACCTGTGCCAAACAGCGCAGACATGGAAGTATCCCGGAAATTCAAACGCACGCCTTCTCGTTCCTCATATTGCGAAACATATTCACGTAATTTCTTCTTTGCCGCATGCAATCTAGATTTTACTGTACCTTGTGAAATATGCAAACTGCGTGAAATCTCTTTGATTGACAACTGCCGAAGATAAAACAAACGGGTAACCTCTTCTTGTGTATCAGGTAATAGTTCAATAAAATACACCAGCATTTCTTTATCGTAATCAGATCGAGTATAACGTACAGGATTGTGATCCAAAACATTATCTTTCACATGCTGCATCAACAATGCATCATCACTCATATAATCCACATGTTTATTTTTACGAAAAATACGGTTACATTTTCCAACAACAATACGCTTCAGCCATAAAGGAAAATACTGCGGCTGCTTCAAATCCTGTATATGTTTGTAAACAGAGACCATTGATTCTTGTGCAACATCATGTGCATCTGCATCTGATTTCGTAATATGATATGCTAGCTTATAGGCAATTGGATAATAGCGCTTAAATAATTCATCATACGCTTCTTGATGGTTTTCTTTACACAGATGAATCAAACGCAGATCGCTTAAATGTTCCATGATGCTCACCTCTTATTCCATATTACTTCATGTGCAATTAAATGTCAATATATATATTTTTTTAAAAAACAACCAATAATTAAATACTATTTTACTTTTTCATTACATAATTAACAAAAATACTAATAATTTCATATCTATATATGGAAAGAGCGCTACACTATTTTTGAAACAAACCAAACATAAAGCATTCTTACTTACCTATGCCATACAGGAGAAGAAGTTGTTCCTATGTAATGTATTTCTTTTTCTGTAAAAAAACTTTCAAAGCTTTACTTTAAGAAGGCAGTTCGTTTATTGAAATTTATGCATATATAACAAATCTTTCAACGGATGTAGTTTAAAAACTAAAACATACATTTTTAAATGAAATAAAACCATGTGATTGGTAGTGAAAGTACAGATATTTCTTCTTTCTAAAAGAAGATGCGATATCACAATCATCTTTCATTAAAGCCGCATATAAAATGTCAAATAAAAACAGCCGAACATAATCGACTGTCCAATCCATCATTCATTCTCCAACGCCATTAATTTATCAATTCGTCTTTGATGCCGCTCATCTTTTGAAAATGGGGTGTTCAAAAATACATGCACGATTTCTTTCATCATTTCTTCCCCAATGATTCTTTGTCCCATTGCCAACATATTTGCATTGTTATGCTCTCTTGTTAATTTTGCACTCAGCGGTTCGCTGCAAAGCGCACAGCGAATTCCATGTACCTTATTGGCACTGATACTTACACCAATACCCGTACCACAAATAACAATGCCAAAATCATTTTTTTTCTGCGCTACACTTTTTGCACACGCAGCTGCAAAGTCGGGATAATCGCATGAATTTGTATCATATGTACCAAAATCCGTCACCATATGTCCCTCTTTTTGTAACATATCTTTCAAAATCTCTTTATACTCGAATGCCCCATGATCACACGCTATGCCAATATTCATCTTAAACTTCCTCCTTTAACACACGCCATATATCATCTTCACGAATTGCGCCACTACGAAGAATACGGATCTTATCTGAACTTACGTCCACAATTGTACTGGCCTGCGTACCTGACGCTTTCCCCATGACCACGGCATCGATCGCACCATCCAATTGTTCAAGCACTTGCTCAGCGCTCATCGCACTTGCTTCTCCTGATCGATTGGCGCTACTCACAAGCAAAGGATGTCCGCAACAATGAATCAGTGACTGCACAAACGGATCGTCACTCATACGTACTGCGATCGTATCCCTTCCATTTGTAAACTCATTACTCACCTGCTTTTTTTTCTTCAAGACCAGTGTCAATGCCCCTGGCATAAATGCATCTGCCAATTTCTTCGCTTCCAAGGTCATATATGCAACTTCGCGAAGCTGGTCTACACTTTCTATCATCAAAGGAATTGGCTTGGAATCCGGTCTGCCTTTGGCTTTTTTCAATGCATTCAATGCCTCAAGATCTCCATATATAACACCAAGACCATATACCGTATCCGTAGGAAATGCGACCACACTTCCTTCCATCAACAATGAAGCTGCAAAGCGTATATCTTCTTTGTCCATCCGTATGGTTTCCATAAGTGAAAGATCCTTTCTTTTTACTGTCCTATTTTATCATGTTTAAAATGTGAAAAACAGTACAAAATGACCTTTTCTTATGAAAAGTAAAGACCGCATCCGGGGAAGAGGTAGATGCGGCCTTCTTTTTATACATACAGACAAACATTGGTAAGAGTTCGATGCGGCATAACTCAGAAAGTAGAAACCAAGCTATGACCATTTTGACATTGTGAAGTAAGTAGAGATCCAATTGTTTGCGTATACAATTGCTTACAACGCAGTATCCATTATGATAGATTACAATCTGCATGTAAGATGAATGTTTTTCATCTCGCTAATAGTATACAATAAAATTACAAATAAAGATACCATTTTTTGGTGAGTTGTAACAAAAATTGAAAAAGTGGCATTTTGAGCATTTTTGCCTGTTTCTATGAATAGTAAAATGTATGTTTTTAAACTTATTAATCACCAAAATACCAATAACCATGCATGATTTACACAATAATGATGAATGGGTTATTTTAATACAAACTTTTGCATTTATTTATTTGTAATGGGCTATTTTTTAGGTAAATTGCAAAATAAAAATAACAAAATTTTTGCATGATTTTAAAAATTGATTTTCTTTATTTTTACATACTTAAACCTTATAAAGAGCCATTCTATATGAGAAAACAGAAATCATCACTTTAATTCTTCACATACCTTGTTCCTCTTTTTTCTCTTCACTTAGACGCATCAAGATTCTTAATATAAAACAAAAAGCCCTTTGTTATGGGCTTTCATTAACATATGGTGCAGAAGAAGAGATTATAATGATTTTATGTTTTTATTTTTATAAATAGCTGTTTTCAAGCTATTCATGGGTTATATTTGAATACTTTTAATCAGTTACTTGCAGGTAATGTGTAGCTGTTTTCATCATTTTTTATAAACTTTTCGGTATATTTTAGGTATGAAATTTTATTCAATTGTTAATATAATAGCCATTAAAAAAGAGTACTCTGGGCCACATTGTGAAGAGGTGCGAGTACTACGATCGCTAATATTATATCATCTTACAAAAAATAATCTACCTCTCACATGAGAAGTATAAAAAAATAGTATGTAGGCTATACACATACTATCCTATTTTACAGATTAACAATCATGTTTCCGGTTTTCTTGTTAATGTAAATCTTAAATGCTTTCTTACCGTAATCACGCGCATAATATGTTTTACCTTTACGTGTAAAAGATGTTCTAAAGATATACATACAAGCACCTCCTTTGCATAAAATGCTTGCAAAGTGTAGGTTATGATGATACAATTTATTTGGTATTAAAATTGCAATAGCCTATCATAACCAATGCTAGGCAAGCAGGAGAACTAAGCCGCTAACTTAGTTCTTTTTTTATCCCAAACTTCTAAATTCAAAGTTGAAATTCTGAGTTATTATCTATATGTATTCTCTTGAATATGTGCACATTGATAGGAAATACTACAATTTTTAGTTATATCCTCTACATTCATTCCCTTTATTAAGTACCCTGGAGCTAAAAGTTCCGCGGCGAATGTATTAGCTTGCCATTCTGGATCCATATATTTGGGTATGTCAGATTTACTTCTTGCAAAACTTATATTTTCTTCATCATGTAATAAATAATGGCATAACTCATGAGCGATAGTAAACCTAGCCCTTCCTTGATTTGCACATGCTCCATAATATACATCCGACCTAATCTTTATTATTTTATCATCTGGATATGTTAATGCATAAGTATTAGGCGGAAGCTCGCTCGACTCAACTATTTCTAAATCGAATTCTTTATCTATTTTGGGCAAGACCAATTCGATAAATTCAATAATAGGGAAATATAAATCTTGTTCTACACATAATAGTCTTCTTAATTTGTGTGCGATATTTGCTAATTCTCTTCTTGAGGTTGGCCTTGCCTTATAATGAACCATTTGCGTCTCCTCCTTATTTTTTTAAGATATTCATCATTTCATTTATTTGGGCTTCGTCTAAATTCTCAAATTTTCTTGCAAAAGCATTTGCTAAACTCTTTTTATCGTCACTATGTCCGAATAAATCTATTTTTAACGATAATCTAGAATTGGCAGCTGCCTCTTCTAGAGCTATGAATTCTTCTACATTAAGATTATAAAGTCGGATAATTTTGCCAATACACCCTTCTGGTATTTCTCTTTTTCCATGTTCTATAGCTGATAAATACGCCGACGTCATATTAAGTTTTTCTGCCATATCTTTTAAAAGCTCATTACAGTCCATTCTAATATTTCTAAGGCACTTTCCAAATTCTGTTATCATGTCTATATCCTCCTTCACTTCCATAGTGTACCATGAATTTGTTTAATAATCAACTAAATTTGTTAAATTATTATCTTTTAATTGTGAACTTGAATCTCAATACTATTTGAAGGTATCATAAAAAATCCACCCATCCATATAGGACAGGTGGAATTTACTTTATTTCAATTTCTGATTTACTCTTGTTTGAACAGCACTAGGGTTATAACCTGCTACTTTCAGGCGATTGATGCGATCTTGCCCGTTTCCCCACTTACCAGCGATAACCTCATTAGCTAGCTGATCGATCGTTTTTGATGGCTTTGGCGCATTTCCATTCAATTTCTGATTGACTAGCTTCTGGATGGCATTGTAGTCGTACCCTGCAGCTTTTAACTTCTGCTTGCGTGCATCTCCATTTCCCCACTTGCCATTGATGACCTCTTGAGCAATTTGGTTATTGGTCTTTTTGGATGGTGTTGATGGTTTAGATGTGCTCGGTTTCGATGGTTGTGTATTATGTACGCCAATTCCGAAACATGCCAGAATGCCAATTGCGATCTTATCAAGATTGCTATTAAAAATCGCCACATCCGTCGCATTTGAAATAAAGCCGCATTCAATCAAACGATATGCGTACCCTTTGGCATATGCTCTTGCTGGATTTGCCAAATCACTACGATTTGAAATCGTTTTTGAACGTCCTGGAAACATTCCAGAAATGAACTTAGCCAATGCAATATCGTACTGATCTGCATTCAATCCATCTTTAATAATGACATGCGCACCCCTTGCGCTTGGTGTAGCACTGTCCATATGCAGTTCTACGATTTGATAGTCTTTTGGGATTGTTAGAGAACTGATACCATTATCAGCATAATAGTTTCTATTCACATCCCCTAACATTACACTTGCGCCACCCAGAGCCTTGATGCGCTTGCCTAACGTTCTAACACGTTCTGCCTCTTGATAGCCGTTTCCGCATGCTCCAGGATCTCCAGCCCCGTGTCCACAAATTACGAATAGTTTAGTCATTTTCTTTGTCCTCCTGTTATATAATTGGTAAATTTCTTACTTCATGGTCCATACCATCAATCATTCCATTTCCGCCAAGACCTTTGTAAGCTTGAAACATCTCAACCCAGTTTTGAAGAGCATAAGATGGTATGATTTGAAGTTTCATATACAAATCATGGTATTCCATCAATTTCACACGCAACAAACACTTCGTCCCTTCACTGTTTGCATTTCTGGCATGTGCTTGTTCTTTCAACAAGCAGATGATATAACCAAGAATGACAGGAAGAGCAATCGTGTATGTAGTCATCAGAAACTCGTTCATACCTTATACTCCTGTTCTTCGCATTCTGGAAGTCCAGCAATGGATGTCAAAATAGATGCGATGCCAGCAGTCAATGAAATGGAAATAATGGAAATCCAATCCATGTCTGTAACCATGTTACCAATCGTGACCAATGATCCAGCTGTTTGTGCCATGGTTTTAATGGCACGGATACTTGCTTTTTCGATCCAATCTTTTAAGTTGTATTTTTTCATGTTAACCTTCCTTTCTGTTTTGAGCTTATTTCAAGTCTATATCGTTGTTGTTGCTACTTTTCTCCATCCCCACCATTGATTGTTTGTATACGGACGTATTGCAATTTCGGTAATACCAGAATTAAATCTATATATTTTCTGCACGCACGCTTGTGAATTTACAGCTAGATGTCTTATTACTTCAACCCAGCCGTATCCAGATGTGTATGGTGACCCAGTAACATTACTAAAGTTGCACCAATACCAACCTGCTGTATATAAATCATTAAGACTTCCAGTATATCCGCCCTTTAATAAACTATCTTGCTTTTTACTTATAGCCGCTTCTGCATTTGTGCCATCCGACATCATTGTGTTAGTTGCATCAATTTGATTATCAATTTTCAAAGACATTATTATACCTCCTTCTTTGTTATATCATCAATTGGCTATTTTTCGATAGCGATACACAACCACATATGGGTTCATGATGTTCATAGCATTTCCTAAACCAACAACACTGATTGTAACGTCATGATAATGGTTCCCACCTGGAATGTCAGAACTATTAACAGTTGCATCACGATGATTTGTCACTGTGTTCGGAGTAGCTGGAGCATGGTTATTTGCTTTATTTTCAACACTATCCGCTGTATAAGTACCTTTGCATACCCTTATGCTACTTCCCATTACTTTTGCAACGCCAGTTGAAGCAACGTGATTATGTGCTGGCATTTCTGCTACAGTCATCGTATGTGTTTTACTTCCGCCTGTTTTTAATCTGATGTTAAAATCTGTATCGCTTGTATTGATACAAACCGTTGAGCGTCCAACTCCAAATAACTCCCATGTTCCACCGTATATCGATGTCATATCCATTTCACGATCAAACTCTAATATAGTACCAACTGGATAGAGCGCATTTAACACATCATTCACAGCCTTTATGCTAGGTGCATCCGTTTCGCTGTTGCTAGACAAGCTATTAACAACATTACCCTCTAATGGTGTTGATTGTTTGGCTTTTATAATCATGTAAAGTTCTGGACTTCTTTCCATAAATTGAATTGCGCTATTGTTTTTCGTATAAGCCAAAGGATTTGGCTCGTTAGGCAATTTAAAAGTTGTAGAACCAGTAGTACCATACTTCGTTCCGATAATTGCAAACAATTCCGAATACTCTGCTCTGCTTACATTTGCCCCATTACACAACAGCCAACCATCTGGGGGCGTGCTGGATGCATATGGAACGATAATGCCGATAGGTAGTGTATCGCCACCGCCACTTACATCGATGTTCTGGAGAGCTTCATATACTGCTTTGTTCTGGATTGGATTTGTTGACGTTGCGCTCAATTCAGAATCAACATCGGTAACATTAACTTTTCCGTCCAATTCTTCACACCGCTCGCTAATTCCATTCACTACCCTTTTTATTTCATTCATGTCCTCTGCAGAAATTTTTTCACTCTCATCAATGGACGTATCATCAATAAAATTAACTTTATCTTCATATGTGATTTTCTTATCCACGGATTATTCCTCCAATTTCTGAAGTAAGAATTCTTCAATCGCTGAAATGTGCATTTTGATTTCTTCATCCATAACAATTGTAGTAGCCTTCGCATTATCTTTGATAATTTTACCTTCATCACTAACTTCTTTATAATTGAATGTAACACTTGTAAAGCCATCCTCGTATTTAGTAAACGCCGTAACTTTTTTCATAAATATCTTGTCCTTTCCTTTAAAATTTCGTCATATTTATTTTCATATGCCTTATTTCTTTCTTTTTGTAAATCTGCGATTGGTTGATATACGCTCTCATGTATTTGTTCAGAAAGTGGTGTAAATTCTTTCATATCCACTTTACGATACCTTTCTACTTCAAACCCTTGCTGTCTTGCCTTCACGCACCACATAAACGATAGATTGGGAGTGCCTTCAACAACGAAATAATCTTCTCGGCGTTCAGATACCCATAACTTTCCTGTGCCACATTCTTGAATCAATACAAAATATTCATGTTTCGTATTAGTTACTTGCATCCAAATTTCATCAAAATAAATTCTGATTTTGCCGTTTTTATCAGTGCATCCCGTGCCTGTATCTTCAAACATTGGTGTAGGTGTCTCTAAAGACTCCATCGCTACGCTGCCAGTGGCAGTTGTCATAACTTTATTTTTATAGCCTGTATTTTTGACTGATAAAGAACCTCCAACAGTTAAATTTTCTGTTATTTGCATGAAACCATTAAGAACACAAAATCCATGATTTACAGAAAAATCTAATGTTTTCTCGTTGTATACCTTCAACCCACCGACAGAACCTCTTCCAGTTATTTTCACATTACTTCCATCAGAGGCTATGCTTGGAGCTGTTGTCGAATTTCCTAAAAACATTTCTCCCACTATTCCAATAAGCCCTACCCCATTACCTAGACACATCAAGTTGTTATAGCCATAAATGCTGGCAACTGGCAAACCAGAAGCTGCATTTATATCTATACGTTCATTGTTTATAGTGACAGTTTTTATTTCTCTTTGTTGTGAATCTCTTTGGTAAAAAGACAATTCAACCTCACTTAATTTCATTGTCTTATTTCCAACGATATTTGTAAATTCGCCACTTAATTTTGCATTATTTGCAATAATATTGTTGGCGGTCGCATCGTTCATCACAACATTGCCATTTTCATCAAGTGTAAATACTTTTTTATTGGCGTTATTAGTCAAATCAATTCCTTTGCCTTTTACATGAAATCCATCTTTGTCAAGTGTTGTCGATGAAGTAACGATCTTTCCATCAACACTTAATTTTTCGTTTACAGCTTGAATGATATTTGTTGGAGTCAATTTAATTTCAGCACTTTGCAATCTTTTTTCTTGCTCTGTCTGCTTTCCTTTGACTGTCGTTATCTCATTGGTTACATCTACCACTGACAAACTAATAGAGCCGACTTCTTGCTTAATCTCGCTATATTCGTTTTGTATAATCGTTATATTGTCTCTGATCTCTGTTAGATCATATTGAAAACCTGTCGGCTTTGTTCCGAATTCTACTTTCGGATGTCCGATTGAAACATATTCGCCATTAACTTCGGCATATATACCTAGATTACTAACATATTTGATTTCTTTGTCTTTAACATGAAATGCTTTCCATACACGCCTGTCATAATCAACAAGATAATTACCACGTATAACTTTTAATGTATAGACCCCGATAAAGACCCATACTTCAAAAGTATCCGTAGTGTTGTCTTGATATGTTATCGTAAACCTGCATCCTATACGACTGTTCAATGATCGTGCAATTGCTTTTACTGTTTTAATATCAACAGCCATGCAGATATCTTTGTTACGGAGCTCCTGCATATTGATACCTAAAGGCATATCGGCAATATATTTGACTTCCGTATCGCTACTGTCTTTCTGGACATACTGATCGCAATTATCAAAGATGTTTCCGCTGCCTGTTTCCATTAAATATAAGAGTTCGCCTGTTTTTTTCACATCTTGTTTGATAGCATTGGTATCAAGAACCAGCTGAGCGTATGCCTTATTCAATCCGTCTTGCTCTTTCGCCACTATCTTAACCTCGTTTGAATTGCGATTTACTTCAATCGTCAGCATTCTGATTTTGGCACTTTCTCCAATCTGTCTTGATAGTACCTGATATTCTTTTGAGCTAAATTCTCCATTGATTTCTTGAATAGCATACTCTCCACCATGATAAACTGTTTTTATAGACATAGGCATCCAATGATAGATATCATACTGTATGATGTTTCCCGGTTTTAATTCAGGGATTTCTATTATTTTAATTGAAGTCGCTGATTTAAAAGAAAGACCTTGATACATATCATATATTCGTTCAATTTCTGCTTGATCTTCTATATATGGATTATCACTACTAATATACAATGTATCTTTTGCAGCCTCTCCCCGTTCCAGTAATTTCAAACCATTATTGAATTCAACTCTAGAAATCATAACATCATTACAAAGCGTATATGTTTCTATGTCATTTAAAGAAATTTCATTCGTTTGTTGCCGAGACAAAGATTGAAAATTGATTATACCATTTGCATCAACGAACACATTCATGCCTGCACATTCAGCTATCCATCCGATAAACAACCTCATATTTATGGTATTGTCATACCAGTTGATTTCTTTATTCAATAATGAGGATGGCAAAGTATGATAATTGATTTTAACACCTGCCAATTTTTCCATTTCAACAATTTGATCATTCACAGTACACGGATATGTCATTTTTGTCAAATATGGCTTATTGAGTGACATCATGCTATCATAGATCGTAATTTTCATTTTTTTGTCTGTAGTTTCTGGTGCATCACAGATATGATAAGTACCTATTTTGGTATCCTCATCATATACATAGATTGGTTGACTGTAATCATTAATTACTTTATTGTAATTGTCAATTTCAATATCAACTTTGACACTTGGTGTATTTCCAATCAGTTTATTTTTTTCAAATTCAATGGTGCTTTCAAATGATAATAAGTAATCGCTAATATCCGTTGTACCATACAATATTTTTATTCTCATACTTACACCTCAATCAAATTAAAAGAAAAGCCGCCGATCATGATTCTGGCGCCAACTACTTTATAATCGAATTTTCTGTTACCTGCATACATTGTCTTGTTTTTTCTGGTTTTTGAAATATTGTCATATACAACTACAGAAAACTGCGTATCAGAAACTTTTGATAAAATCTCATTCACTTTATCGAAGTCTTCCAATACGCATTTTATCGTTATCTTCATGATGTTTTTTCTGATTGGGTTCCGACGAAGGATTCCTGTAGTAATAGGACGAATAGAAGCATCAGAATCAAGATCAGAATACTCAATGGATACTTGTGCTGATTCAGGTAATTCGCTACCGTTTATCATGATTTTAATATCATTATAATTCATATTCTTAATTCCTTTCTAAATTGCCAATAAAGGTTTGCCTGTCGTTGCTAAATTTTCTTTATTCAAGCGAACAAGCATATCCTTTATTTTTTCATCACCCAGCATTACTTTCAATTGACACATGATGTCTTTATCTTTTGATAATTCCGATAAAATCAATCCTAGATAACTAATAATCGTGTCTTGTTTATCAACGGTTTCATCATTCTGTTTTACTGTGTTTGTAATATCAATATCTCTATGTCCAGCAAACGCTATATCTGGTGTTTCCAAAGCCATAGCATCTGACATCGAGTGTGCCATACTTTTAACGCTCTGGACAAGTTTAGGAGAACTAACACTCAATGTTTTGCTTAATCCTTCCACCATATCGGGCATCCATGTTTCATATTCATGCAAAGGACCTTCGTCAGGACGTGAGAAATGAAGCCACGATGATATTTTATTGGCAATGTTGCTTACTGCATCTCCAATTGAAGATGCATTATTTTTTATACCACTCGCCATCCCACTTACCATATCTTTGCCCCATGTTAATGCATCCGTTGATAAATTTTTGAGGGTAGATGTAGCTTTATTCATTCCAGTTGTAATAGCATCTTTAACGGTACCTATCGTGCCGTTTACTCCATCTTTCATTTTGCTGAACATGTCCTTACCTGTATTATATAATTTGCTTGGAAGTCCGCCTAGCCATGATACTGTTTCTGTAAACTTCTGTGAAACACCATCTTTGATATTAGAGCAGGTTGTTGTCACTGCATCTTTTGCGCTATTGAAACCGTTTGAAATGTTATCTTTGATTCCGCCTATAAAGCCACCAATACCAGACTTTATATCAGACCACTTTTCAGAAACTCCACTCTTGATATTATCCCATGTGTTAGCGGCACCTGTCTTAATGCTGTCCCATGTGTCGCTTGCTGTTGATTTAATTCCATCCCATGTATCCCCTAAGAAGCCGCATATACCGTCCCATGCATCGCTAGCCGCCGATTTTACACTGTCCCAAACGTTGCCTATTGTTTCCCCAATGCCGCCAAACCAGCTACCAATACCATCGACCAGCCAGCCAACTAAGTTTCCGATTCCGTTATATAGGCCCTTAATTAAATCGCCCCCTATATCAGCCATAACAGTACTAGGAGAATGGATTCCAAAGAAACTTTTAATACCATTGATAAAAGGGTCAACTATATGCTCTTTTATCCATGCACCAACATCTGACAGCATGCCACATATACCGTCCCACAAACCTTGAATGAGATTCTTTCCAAGTTCCAATCCGAAACCTATAATCAGCTCTCCAATTCCTAACAATGCCTCTCCTAATAAATGAGCAAGATCAATTGTGATACCAACGTAGTCAATACCACATATCCAGTCTGCTAAAGCTGCACCAACTGCCATCCAATCAATATTTGCAACAGCCTCTATAAAAGCATGGTATAATGATCTGACTAATTCACTACCTGTACTGCTAATCTCACGAAAATCAACGGTTGAAAAAAATGTATTGATACTGGATGCTATCTTATTACCTAACTCTCCCCAATCAATGTTTTGAACAAAGTTATGAACGGAACTTACAGCTCCCATTATTCCCAAACCTAATGTTTCTGCAAATTTATCGAAATCAATAGAATTTACAAGCCCCATTATACAATTGGCTAAAGATGTACCCAAAGCTGACCAATCAAAATTGGTCACAAATCCATATAATCCATCAATTGATGATTGAAAATATGAACCAAGAGTAGCCCCTAATTGATCCCAGTCTACTGAATAAAAAATACCGTTAATTCCGTCCGCAAATGCCTTACCAATATTCTCCCAGTTCATCATGGTCATAAACTCATATATAGTCCTTGATATTGTATCAATTCCTGTACCAATAAGTCTTCCGACGTTTTCCCAATCAATAGTTTCAACTAGGCTATTTAATAAATCGGTAATTTTCTTTACTGCACTTGAAATCTTAGATCCTATTTTGTCCCAACTGATATATTTAGTAAGTGAAAGAACCCCTTCATTAATTTTTTTACCAATCAATTTTCCTATTCCAGTGAAATCACCTTTTTCAAACATATCCTTGATTTTTTTAGCAAACTCACTTACTGGCTTTTCATCAAAATCAGTAGGAATTAGTTCATTTGCCGATCCTGCACCACTTCCACTTCCTGAATTATCATTTGAACTTAATACATTGATCTCATCCATAGATCCTAAAGACCCTAGCTTTTTAGCGGTATCTTTGACAGCGTCTCCATAACCATTCATTGCGTTCTTTGCATTATTAAGACCTTGTGCCGCCTGAACACTTTGACTATACGTTTTTCCAAACAAATTAGAAATAAATCCTGCAAACATGGCCGTAATCTTAGAAATCGCATTCATGAGGGCGTTTAATGCTGGAAGTATTGCTTCATATATTGGCATGAAAGCAGCCATCATATTAGTTTTGATTTGCTTACAGCTTGTTGAAAATTGATCATTGGTCATTAAAGCATCTTTTAATGATGTCATCAATGACATGATACCTCGACTTACTAAAGGAAAAATCATAGAAAAAATCGTAAATGACTTTATCAAACGTCCTAGACCTGAGCCACAACTTTTGGTACTTTTAGACACGTCACCAACAGAACCACGCAATTTGTCAAATCCTCTTTTGATTGTATTGATTGGATTACCAACCATTTTAACTAGCGAAAGGGTTGCTTTTCCGAATTTCAAAGCACCGATTGTTACCTTTTTAAAAGGTTCTATCAATGAATTTATTTTTGATTTTACAGAGATAACAAATTTAGAAACTGCTTCTTTGACGTTATTCAATGCATTTTTAAAAGAAATAGCTCCTTTTATCGCTGCTTGAAATATTGTGCCTAGTTTACCAGAACTAAGCGAAGACATCATACCGCTAAATTTATTTTTGATACCGCTCATCAAATTTGAAGACTTTGATGTGTCAGAACTAGGCAGATCCATATTAGTTGCTTTTTGTCGGTCAAAGGCTTTTAACTCAATATTGAGTCTTTCCATTTTATCCAACAAAGAAGCGATCTGATTATCAAGACTCATTACTTTTGCATTCAATTCATTTTCTGCTTTCGGATTCATTCCGTCTGAGTATGTTTTCAAAAGCATTTTGCGTTTTTCTTGCAAATTCAAAACTTTATCATCCAAACGATCCATTTGTGACTCTAATTCTGAAATATGTTGTTCCATCATTTCTTTTTCAAAAATATCATCCATCTTAAGTTTTGGCATTTTTACCATTGACGGAGATCCTCTAATTCTATTAGAAGTACTTGTTTGTGGTTTAGGCTTAGATGTTGGTGTTTCATCTGGATATATATCATCTGGCGATATATTTATGCGCATATTTGACATATCAGAGATGAATGATTTCATGATTTGTTTTGATTTCTCTGTTTGCTCTTTGATAGCATCCGTCATTTCTTGCATTGCATCTTGAAATCCTTGTACCAGACCTTTAAACATGTCCGTATCCAGATTTGCAAACATTTCTTTCACTCGTTGAGCCAATTGTCTCATTTGCTCTTGTGTATCTTTGTCAAACTTCGGTTTTACTTCTAAACCAAGACTTATAGAGCCCACACTTGTTTCAGCCATACTCCCACCTCTCTTTCTATAAATAAAAGGAAGATACTTATTATCCAAATGCTTTCGCAAAAAATTGTTGTATCTTCCTTATTTCTGCCAGTTTTTCTTCTTCGGTCATCGACTTCATTTTTTCTTCTCGCTGCTTCTTTAACCAATCATCACGTATTTGTTTTTGCTCTAATGTGTAATGTTTTAAAACATCGAAATCTGTCTCAGACCTTATTTGTATGATCTTACCAAGTGGTGTTTCTGGCATGATGCCGCTTAGCAACGTTAGGAACTCTCTGAATTCCATATCTGCACTCAATACTTTTGTTGGATATTGCATTGCGAAACTAGATTCAATGAGTTCCCAATCTTCTTCGATATCATACCATTGATTTACTTTTTTGATTTCTTTTCTTTTTCCTCTGTCAATTCTTTACCTTGATAAGCTGACATAATGGTTTCCATTACCAATGCAAGAGCATCCATTGTAAACTCTTGATTTTTTATATATTCAAGAGCCTCTGCCCCTAAAGCAATTTCAACAACGTCCATCATGAATTTTTCATCATTATAGTCCTTGTTGTTTTCATCATCTGCTTTTTTGGAAAGCGCCATAATGTTAAAACCTTTTGCCATACCTGTATCTATGGTATAACAATGGTCTTTATCAAATCTTACAAAAGGCTTTTCGTTCTTGTTCTTTAATCGCTCGACAATGTCATACATCTTTGCCATTACTCGCTACCTCCTGTGGTAGGGGCTGGTGTAAAAGTTGGTTTGCCTTTTCCGATTAGCTTGAACTCCAATGGTGCAACATTTGTGCTTTCGCCGCCGCCTACATTTGTGACATCAACGACACAATCAAACTCCAATTTACTTCCATCTGGGAAATCAATAGTTGCCTTTGTGTCGCAATCAAGTCCATCTTTCCATGCGATACCTGCGATATAATCATTGCCTGCATCTCCAATACAACGCTTTCCTTTTACCTCAACCGAAAATTTCTTTCCTGTCATTGTGGCATTTGCCCAGCCCCTGGTTGTCATCGGTGTCCATTCCTCTGTACCGCCCTCAATTCCAAAACCTAGGCTTTCCATTTCAGCAACGGAAACCATATCAGATTCCGTGCTTGCAAGACCTTTTGTACCAATCTTAAAATCAAAATAATAAACGGGAAATGTTCCCTGAATTGTTTGGGTCATACTTATACCTCCTTAATTAAATTTTCGTAAGTGATCCAAAGTTCAATTACATATTCATATACTCCAGAGTTGTCAACTCCTACCGATACCGGTTCATCATTTCTCATATCACACTTTACAACTTTAAAATCATCAATCATTATTTCTTTGCCATAGAATAAATCATAGATGCTTTGTGCAGTTTGTTCTGACTCATCAGGATTCTTGTTCCAATGTACAACAATGGATACGCCTTTTACGACACTATGTGTATCAGATAATCCACCTATCGCAAGTTTATTTTTACTACTTGCAAGGTTACGCACACAAATTGTTTTATCTTTGGTATTGTCGTAAAAGCCAATTTTCCAACAATCCGCTTTTATTTGAGGTTTCAACCAATCTTTAACTTGTTTTAAGGTCATCATTTTATGATACCCCTACTCTCTTTTTTCCAAAAGTCTGCAAACGTATCTATAATGAATTCCATACCTTCGTCATTTAAATAGTAATCCATCCAATGATCCTGTGCATTTGGATTTTTTGTCTTTTGAAATACTGCAGGTTCATAATGTCTCCCTAACTTATCGTCAATCGGAAGATTAAAATACCATCGTCTAGCGTATTTGGACGATGAAACAATGTGATAAACCAAATCATTTGTTTTTTCAACAAAATGACTTCGTTCCAATTCACTGGTATCTTTTGGGATAACCTGTCTTGAAATTAAATCTGACAATATCGCTTGTGCTGTCAATTCCATTGCTCTACCTGCAGCATCTTTTAAAGTCTTCATTACTGTTTGATTGATTTGTATTTTAACATTGCTGACTTTCATCTCAATGTTACCTCGGTAGAATATACAAACCCCATCAGTACTGGTTTACTCATTTGATAGATTTGCTTTTTACCTATTCCCTCAATTTCAACATAGCCTTGCACATCTGATAACGCACCTATATGCTGTACATCACCCTTGATAATTAAATCACCAGACAATGCGATTTGTTTGCTTTCAGAATTGAAAACAGTTTTTGTTTCTTGGCTATATATTGCATTGCCTTCATAGATCAGCATCTCACTAGGTCCTTGGTCTTCTGTGTCAATCTCTTGTATGATTCTGATTTTTGCTGTTGCCTCAACATCCGGAAAAGAATTAGAAAAAGGACACTTTATTACAGCACTCGGCATCGTAGTCCAGTGTCCTCTAATTTATCGATGACATCCTGCGTGGTATTGATACCACCACATGTCACGTTCCCCATCTCTACCCTAGTTTTTCCAACGCCATAGCTTTTGATGGGATTGATAAGCGCAGCACCATACTGCTCTCTATACTCTGCCTGCATGCATACCGCTTTACGTATCAAAGTTTGTTGCCTTGGATATAGGCAATCAAATCCAACTCTTTGGATGCGACCAAATGTTAAATGATCAATATCTTCGCAAGCATTTTCTAGTTTCTTTTCCAATTCTTCATGTGATATGAGTTTTCCACCAAATTCATTGGTGTAGTATTCAGAAGTTACATACATATGTACGCCTCCTTTAAATTTTTCAATCTTTTTCTTTTGTTGGCTTTACGTTTTTCTTCAATGTATCGATTTCTTTTTGAAGTTCCGTGTTTTGTTCTTTCAATGTATCGATTTCTTTTTGAAGTTTTTGATGTTCGGCATATGGCACAGTCTTACTTGGTGCAGCTGTACGATTACCCTCTTCGTCAAGAATATCATAACCGGATTTAAGAAATTCATCTTTTTGGTCTTCTGTGATACGACATTCACGATTACCTTTTATAGCTGTCAACATAATTCATGCCTCCTTTATTCTGCCTCGGCATTGATATAAATACCGTTTACACGATTTTTGATCACGAACAAATCCCAATACTGGCGGTTCTGGTATAAATATCCATCACCTAAAGTATGAGACCCCTCAGGCCATAATTTAATATAACTGTGCTTGTTGCACGCAATTACAGACTTAGGATGTACCAGAATCATATTGATTTGCTTAGCTGTGGTTCCAGGCTTGCATCCGTCAGTGAAATCATATACTGTCTTCATTCTGCTTGAAATGATTTCTTTGATTTTAACGTTGTCGATCGAAGTAATTGTTCTTTGAATGTTTCCGTTATTGGAATTAAGATCGATAAAACGCTGCATATCTTTCGCTCGTTTTAGGATCTCGTTCACATCTGGTGTTACATACAATACACGTCCTTCGACAGGAACTTCTGCTTCCGTCATGTCTTTCATTTGCTTGTCGAATTCAGACAAGATGTTTTCAACAGATAAAGCCGTATTGTCTACTGTGCCACCGTTTTCTTTGAAATCCGCAAACAGTTTACTGATACGATAGCAATCCGTTTCTGGAATGGCTTGCTGCGTTTCAAACTCATTTGTCGTATTTGCCGCAGCGACCGCTTGATTGCTTTCATCCACATCCATTGCGTCTACAAAGAATTCAACATCTCGATCGTGTGCCAATGTGTATGTGTGGAAATCGTTCTTTACCGCTTGACGATTAAATCCACCATTACGACTATGATCTTTATACCCAGCTACCTCAATATATGGGACTTTAATTGTGTTAGCATTGATAAATCGCACATTTGGCGTAGTAAGATCTGATGTCATGGACTCACGTGCATATTTCTGCATTAGTTCTTTTTCAAACAACGTTACATAATTGATTACATTTGGCATAATTTATCACTCCTTCTATTGATTGCCAAAAATTTTTGAAAACATTCCTTTTTGTTCTTCTTTCTGTTGCTCTTGTTGATCAGGTGCACCAAAAGAAAAAACATTTTGTTGCTCATCTTTTGCTTTTTTCAATTCTGGCCATTCTTGCAATAACAGATTAACCGCCTCAATTGCTTTAGGCTCGCTGAATTGACCATTTTCAAGCACTTCATTTACATCAATCAGACGAACCGCTCTTTGCACTTTGCTAGGATCTATTCCAGATATTGCCATCTGTGCTTTGAGTTCCGCTTGCGCCAGCCGTTCAATGGTAATGCCTGTTGAAAGATCCAATGCTTGATTAGGTTGTTCGATGTTTTGTTCTTCTGCTTTAGGTTCTTCATTTTCCAAAGGATTTTCTTTGTTGAGCTCTTGACCATTTGCTTTATTTGTATACTTCTTTCGTGCTTTCGTCATCATTGCATCGACTTCTGCTTGTGTATACGTTCTTTCACTCTGCTCTTTGTTTTTGCTGGCAGATACAGCACCCTCCTGTTTGGTTTCAGCATTGTCTTGCTTTTCCTCGGCCTTAGGATCAGCCTCATTTTCAACGACTTTCTCTTGATTTTGCTCGTTTCCAAAAGCATTACTGATTTTCTCGTCGTTGATTTGTTGCTCTTTTTTTTCTTCGTTCATATTATCCTCCCTCGACTTTAGGTGTCGATTACCTCACAATGTTTTATTTAACGTCCAAACATCGAAAAGGACATACGATAAATACTATTGGGGCGGATCATTCACCACATTCACTCCTTCCATAAAAAAACAGGCTTATTTTGCCTGATATAATAAAAGCACCCACATCATGAGTGCTAATCTGCTGCTTCTCTAATCATTTTGAAATATTTCTTTTGTAACTCTTTTTGCTTTCGTACCAAGCTGCTACTCAATTGCCCCAATCTAAGTTTATTCAATTCGTCCAATATTTCTTTGTCTTTCAACACCCATTCATCCCAAAGCTTTTGTTGTTTTTCATTTAACTTTTGCTTGGGTTTTAATGTATTCAATATATCCCTCCTTGGCAAGTAATAAATATGCGTTTTCATCCATATCAATATAATCAGCAGTAATATCTAAAAACGCACTACCTCTTTTACGATATTCAGAAAATGATAGCTGCGATAAATCTTTTAATACCTTTACTTCATAACGAATATTTCCATAAGTTGCCCTTAATCTAGATATCTGTAAACCGCATTGTTGCAAATATCTAAAATCATCTGCTCCAAAACAATTGCTATCTATATCTGAAACAACAGGATGATTATGTGTGATTATTGCGTTTTCTATACCATTGACAGGTATTTGAACACCTTTTTCATTACCTATGTATCTCATTACTTTTCCATCACCATGTATCACATAGGCATGCTCTACTGATGCATCCTGTATTTTATTTTCATACTTTTCAATAAATTTGTCAACATCTTTTATACTTTTTATATGCTCAACAAATTCGCCTTTTACAAAACTTCCATTGCCTAATTTAACATCATTAAAATGATTTTTTTCACGCCATCTGTTTCGCTTAAATTCAGGATATTTTTTAAGATGTTGGCGTAACTCTGCTTGAAGTTCCGTTAGTTTCTTTTTCGCTTTTGCTTTATTGACAGGATCACATGTACCAGCATACTGCCTTTTTGCTTTTCTAATCGCATTTTCCAATTGGCGTTGTTTTTGTTCTATCTCATAGTTCTTTATTGCTATCTCATCGTCAACAGGCTTTGGCAATCTCGAAACGCTTTCGAACCATGTAGCTACCGAATGACGACAATTAGGATGAAGCAGACCAGACTTGACAGCTTCAGATAGTAACTTAAATTTCGTTTTGTATTTTTTTATATATTCATCGTTTGGATGGCTGAATACATCATCTATCAGCACTTGACCTTGCCATGTCAAGCATAGACGGCAAGAGTTTGCATGCGTTGACACGAAAATCAAATGTTGGTTATATTTATCTCTTACACTACCTTCACCAAGCAGAGTGGCTCTGTGGCTTGCTGTACGCAATGCCATTTCTGCATATGACACAATGTTTACATGCGCACCATTCTTATAAACAATACTATCAATACCTTTAGTTAAGAATTTCTCGCATGCTTTGTCTATAGCCTCGTACAATGTATACGCACCTGTAGTCATTTGGATTTCTGCACCGTGTATCACTTGTCTGTATATATCATCCATTCTTCGATATACTGCATGTGTTACGTCTTCAAAATCATCGATCGTGCTTTTGATTAAGGCATCTATTTTCTTCTCATTGATTCTGAAAAAGTTTTCCTCTTGCGGTGGGGTCTTACCAATTTCAACAACATTCTTATTGTCTTGTGGAAAAGAAAAAGAACCCGCATCCAATTGAATTTGGGCCTGTTCCATTTGTTTTTCTGCATTATTTTTTCCATTTGTATATGAATGACTTAATGTATTTTTAATAACGTCTTTTACAGCAGGACGATAATCTCCGATAATTTTTTTGTTTTGTTGATGGTATTCATTGATATTGCGTAGCATTGCTACTTGCCACATTTCCCATGAAAAACCTGCATTAATTTCATCAACACCATGCTTTATAAAATTTCTCTGAAAAGAACGAACCAGATCCATTTCCATTTCTGCAAATATATCTCTTAAAGCGTATGGATCATCACGTTTTTTCTCATCGTCTTTCTTACTCATTCAACCATACCCTGCATATAATCATCTTCATTAGGCACGATGCCTCCTAATTCATCAAATTCATTGATTGTTGGCAAGTCTTTTGACAGCATTCCCTGTTCCTCTTTCAATCGCTTAGCTTCTTCTTGTTTCCATTCTTCATCTTTTGTATCTCCGTATAATTCGTCAAGAGATGCCTCAATTGACATAATGGGTACTCCCGGTCTTGTTTTAGCCATCGTTTCAACCACTGCTTCAAAAGATGGATTAGCATATTCGCCAAAATCACAAGTTACATCATATTCTTTGAAAGGTTCTCCTTGCATCGTATCCATGATGTTCAAGGCAGCTATAATAATTTTGGGTATTGCTTTCTCTGCTACTTTTATAATTTTACTTCTTGTGTACAATGTCGCTTTTTCTTTTTCTCTTTGTGCTTCTGCATTGTCCAATTTTTTTACATCAATACCTAATGTGGATGGAGAAATAAGTCCTTGTAAGCATTGATCTAATGCGGTCGTATATGCTGCAAGTAATCCATTTGTATCAATCTGACCATTCACTACTTCTATTCTCGGTGGTGCTGTACCTTCTGCACCTATGATACCTTTTATTTCAACAAATCTCCCATCGAATACATTCGGTTTTAAAAGATTTCCTGTAGCACCATCTTTCGGTATTACCTGGGTAGGTATATACTGCTTTGTTCTGTTGTCCCTTAAAGCCTCTATCCATTGACTATACGCTTCATCAAAGCTATCAAATGCGTCTTCTTTACCATCAAATAACGATTTCCCTCTACCTTTGTATTTGGGAGACTTTCCTATGATTATCGGTACAGCCGTCCAATAACGACAAGAATGGTATAATGTTCGGACACTTTGAAATTCTTCAAAATCATAAAGATTTTCTTTTTCATATCGATCATTGATAAGTTCATATGTTATACCTGTTTCTGTATGAATTTCTTTTAAGATATACTCCTTATCTGAAATCATATAAGGTAATTTAAAAATAATCTTAACGATCTTGCCATGATTATATTCAAAATCAACTTGATTAGCACCATAGAACTGTGCAATCGGATAATGACTTTCATTAGGATGCATACAAAACCGCACAGCTCCATCGCCCAAATACATTGCTTGTTTAAATGCATCTTTAAAGAAATCCGATGGCATGCTTTTTTCTATATCTTCCCAAATCTGCTTAGCATTGTCATTATCAAATTCAAACTCATTCATATCATCAAAAACAATATCGGATAATATGTCAATAATCATACTTGGCAAACCGGTATGAATTTTACGAAAATCAATGCCGTTTGTTGCTTCCGCTTGCCAAAATTTTGTATTTCCCATCATATCGTCAATAGATGTATAAAATTGATGTAATTCTGATGGATCACCTCTATACCATAAATGATTTTTGAATACATTTGCCTCAAAACTCATTGGTTCAACAATCCTTGCGGTTAAAGGATTCATTCCTTTATCTAGTTCCAACCAATCTTTTATTTTCTGTTTTGCGAAATCAAAAATTTTACTCATTTGGCACCATCCTTCCTATTAAGTGTTTGTGTGGAATCCATGCATATTGACATGCGTTATGCGTGTGGTCGTTTGCGTCCTCTGGCTCATTCTTGTCTTCTTTCCAACTATATGTGTTCATTTCCCTAATGTACTCCCCGCACTCATCCACTACAAGAAAATCACTGCAAACCTGCACACCATTTATACATACTTCATCTTTTATTTTCATCCATCCTTGTTGAAGTTGAATTCTGTCAATGATTGTAAGTTTTTTCCAACTGTTATAAAAGTCATATAATGTTCCTATTTCGTTGTTGTATTTCAAGCATTCGTTCATTGTCGCTTGATCGGCAGAATCAATAAAAACATCTCTCGCATATGCATCCCCACCTTCTACCCACCTCTTTCTATTGCGCTCCAAAAAGCTAATCAAAAGTGGTGGAATATCGGAAGGTGCCAAAGCTCTTTTTGCACTCTTTACAATATCTCTATTGTTATAAACTTCTTCCGACAGCACAACAAGCAAACGGCTTTCTGTAATGCCTATAAAAATAAAAGCTATCTTGTCATCCGATAGCCTAGAGTATGATGTGTCAACACCGCACGAAAACTGAGCATATTTAAATTTCATGGCTTGTTGTGGTGTGATAATATGATTAGGTACCAAATCAAAAACAAGTCCTGTCGCTCTACCACGCAATCCAAGTATTTTATTCTTATACATCTTCGTTCCTGGTGCTACTGCGTCTATTTTACGTTGTATCATTTCTTTAGTTAATGCGGCATTGTCATGAAAGCCAAAATACCAATGCACCCATCCTTTTACATGCGGTTCGTCTAACATTTCCAATAATTCAGACGGATAATCATTGATATATTTTTTAAGTGGTCTACTGCGGTTTAAAAACTCTTTATATACAGGAAGATTAGGATCATCAGGATTACTTGTGGTCATCATGTATTCGCATCGATGGCTGATTTCTCTTAAAAATTCCATGTCTGCTATATTCACTTCATCAATATAAACACAGCCTACCTGACCACCTAGAACCTTTTGCCATCGTTTTTTATTGTCGTATCCGCAAATATATATAATCTTTGTGCCTTTGTTCGTTTGATATTCAACATGTGGAAGTCTGATTTTACGCCTACCAGACGGATAATATTCAGCAAGACCATTGAATTGGTCTAGCAGCATGCGCTCGCCATTTATCACATTCTTTTCAACGGTCCCTAGATCAGCACCACCGATGACATGAAAACGTTTTTCACTATTTGCAACAAGACACATAAATTTGAATATGCCAACGGTTGTTTTACCGCAAGCCGTCACACCTTCTAAAAATTCACGTTCACATTTGATTTTTAGGAAATATTTAAACTTAGGCGATAATAGCAACATAGGTTGTGTCATGTTTCTTCATCTCCTTCGTTTAATTGTTTCATTTGCTCGATCACTCCATCAATGGCATTCATTTGCAATTGTGTACGTTGATTATCATCTTCTTCGCTTGCTTTTGCCATATGTTGTTCTTCCATTTTCAAACGTTTTTTATCAAGGCATATCTTCGCTCTTTCTGCTTCTGTCATAGCTGTACTGCCTGTTATGTTAGCTATGAACTGCGCAGCTGATACATTGCCCTTTATGGCCTTTTGCATCATTGATACCATTACTAACATTTGATTATCCGCATCATCTGTGTTTATTCCCAATTGTTCCAATGTCTCCATATTTTTCTCACTAACAGGCAATGAAAGTAGTAAGTTCATGGCTTGTTTCATCGATTTCTTTTTTCGTCTTGCCTTACCACTTGCAATGCCTGCTTTTCTAGCGTTTTCTCGGCGCTCTTTCGGTGTTCTTTTTTCATTTGGTATTAAGTTTTCTTCATTTGGCATTCACCTCACTCCTTTATTTATGCAAAAGAAAAGCACCGCTGGGGTGCTGTTCATAATTTTCTTCGCTTTTCCTATATATACTACTGTCATATCCAATTTTATTCTTAACTAATACTTTCTCTTAATTTTTTTTGCAAAAAAAATACATATAGACGTAAAGCCAGCTATAATCAAACCATTAATCAAATTAGCTTTATAATCATCATCTATAATAAATATATAAACAATAACTGATGCTATAATAACAATTAGCAATAAAACTATGATCAAATTTCTTAACGAAACATAACCTGATACAGTATCTTTGACATTGGTACTAAAATCTGCTTTTAATAATTTGAAATCTTCTTCATTTTTAAATCTTTTTTTTATTTCTTCTGTCTTTGATTTCCAATCTTCATTTAATATTTGCATATGAGGTTCCTCAATGCCAAATTGCCCAAATTTGTCTTCATGCCCATTTCTAGTAGGATTTTCTTCTGTTATAGGAGTTTTTAGATAATTGAATGTTATTGATACAAAGGACTCTCCAACATCGAGAGTTATAATTTCATCAGTATTATTAGTTAATGCTATCAATGAATGCCCTTTAAAATTCGGGCCTAACATTGTCCCTATGTGCCCAATTCCCTTCATTGCTATACCAACTTTTGAATGATATGATCCTCCAATATTATTGGGGACGCAAATAACTTCTTTTGTTTCTATCAATGTTACAACATGAGGTAAAAAAATTATTTTATCTTTACCATCTATACCAACAACCGCGCTTCCTTTCTCTTTTAGATTTATAGTTTTCCCTTTATAAGCTCCATTATAACTTCCAAAAGTATATGCAAATTCACTTGTACATAAATTTACTGAATTTTCTTTTATGTTATCATAATTAAACGGAACAACACAAATATTGGTTTTAAGCATTTCTTTTTGAATATCATATTTACTCAGCATAATTTTTCCCTTCTCTTAATATAAAACATTATACCAAATACTGTTAAATAAAACAATGAATGCGTTTATCACACTCCTGCTTCTCCCTCTACGACCGTAGATGAGCTTATTATATTCCCTTCCATTTCTTCAATTTAAAAACCAGCCTTTTACAGCTGGCTTACGTAAATTTTGGAAAAGAGAAACTGGAACTTCAAGAGATCATCTTTATCCCTCGCTATTCCATGGTACCATTATAACACGGAAAGCGTATCCCACTGTAGGACAATTTTAACAAATTTTCTTCATATTCGAATATATTCTCTTTATTGCTCTCCTCGTATTCTTATTGACAGTGTCAATTTGATAATTCAATTCTGATGCTGCTTGTTCAATATCTTCACACTGATATTTCATAACATACACTTTGACAGTATCATGTTGTGCTTCTGTTAGCACATTCATCCAGCTATCTAATGTTTCTAACTTAAATTCATAATACATTAGATTACTTTCAGCGTCGGCTTTGTTATAGACAATACGCTCTTGTGGACTTAGCCCCATTTGTGACGGTTCTGGCATCTTAGCCAAACTGCTTCCCACAGATGGATCGTTGCACATTTCTTCATACATCTTAACTGTTTCCTCGCATTCGATTCTTCGTTCGAGGTAGAAGTAATAATTCATTAGTTCGTTTTTAATGAAATTCTTAACTTGTGTTTCTTTGTTCATTTTTGGTGCCGCTTCATCTCGCCAATTCATTGTTTCGCCCCCTTGCCAGGACTATACGAACAACTTCCCAATTTCTATATTTCCAACGTGCTTGTGAATAATAATTTAATGCCACTGTTATCATAACTTTATTATTACGCAAGATTACATAGTCCTCCATGTCTTTACTCCGTTCCATGCGGTTCTTGCGCCACTTGCTCGGCAAGAGTATCATCGCTTAATGAATTCATCCACTCTTGAAATTCTTCGGCACAATCTGCGCATAAATCGTATGTAGTTTTTTCTGGACATAAACCAATAAATGGTACGAATTTGACTTGACCATATACGTATTGTATTGTAGCTGAATTTTCGGTTTCATAATACTTCCCACATCTGTCACATTTCTTAGCGTTCATATCTTTGTCCCTCCTTTATTGTTACTCCGCATCAAATTCAATCGGTATAATGCTTTCAGGCTTAAAAATAATCTTGTACCGATATTTATTAGCTTCTTGCCACTCCATTTGTTCAACCAAATAACTGGTATTATCTGACAAGCCAAAATAATGTACCTTATACTTATCTTCTCCTGTTTTGCACGTTAATTCTAAACGTGACGCCGCTGTATTTGTCTCAACCGAACAATTTCCTTCTGCTTGAAAAAGATATTCTCCTGTAATGTTATTGATGAAAATCACACGTCTTAGAACTTTAAATTGTTCCGCATCTTGTTTGATATTGTATGTCACTGTTTCGGCATCTGTACTACATCCGCATAATATACATACAAATAAAGCAAGTAATAAACTAATTTTTTTCATTTTGTTTTTCCTCCTTTGGTAATCTCAATTTTTGACCGCAATTATGGCAATAATTAAATGGCATATTGATTATGCTATATCTAAAACCCATGAACTCACTGCAATTAGGACAATGATATCTAATTACATTGTCCTGTTTTACATCATATTCTTTAGCGACCCTGTGCCTTTCTACTGATTCTATTGCTTTGTTCAATGCTTCTTTCTGACTATCTGTCAATCTCCGCACATTTAATTCTTTCAATTCATTCAATTTATATATGATCGATTTTGGCGACATTCCAATCCCTCCCTATTTGTCGTTTTGCATCCCGAACAATACTTTAACCTTCTGTATTTCTTCCAAATATTGCTTTCTGTAAACTTCATTATTTTCGTGCGTTTTCAGTACCGCTTTTTCAAATTTCTCTAAATTTCCTCTAAAGCAGCCGCACACAATCTGAAGGGATGTGCCATTCGCGATTTTGCCAAAGTAGAATAAAGTTTGAGCTTTTCTTGATCCAATTTCAGCGGTTCTATACAACATGGGGTTATCTGTATATTTTTGGCAACCTCGGCAATCTTCGCAATCTAGGCAATTATGGCAATTATCGCAATCTCGGCAACCTCGGCAATCTTCGCAATCTTGGCAACCTCGGCAATCTTCGCAATCTCGGCAATTATGGCAATTATCGCAATTATCGCAATTCCAGCAATCTCGGCAATTATCGCAATTATTGCAATTATGGCAATTATGGCAATTATCGCAATTATAACAATTATCGCAATAATGGCAATTACGGCAATCCCAGCAATCATGGCAATAATGGCAATTACGGCAATCCCAGCAATTATCGCAATTATAACAATTAATCATACTGCTGCTTAATTCCTTCGCACGTT
The DNA here is from genome assembly GCA_910576345.1 of Erysipelotrichales bacterium. Classification (GTDB taxonomy): domain Bacteria; phylum Bacillota_I; class Bacilli_A; order Erysipelotrichales; family Erysipelotrichaceae; genus C-19. The sequence goes on along the minus strand of CAJTIT010000004.1, from coordinate 64,784 downwards.
CTTTGCTGCAATCATTCCAACGATTGCCATTTTCATCTATCCAATATCCATCTATCTTTTTCATTTCCTTGGTTCTCCTCCTTCTGTCGTTGGTCATCACCATTCACTCCAATCTAATCGTTGATCACATCCATCACAATGTTCCTCTGTGCCATCAAGCACATCACCACAATTCGGACACAAAGGCTCATCGTCATATATCCAATTAGGCTTCTTTGGTGTTGCCTTTTCCATAATGCCCTTGATCTCATCCACTGCTTCCTGATCAATTTCAACATCAATCATATTCCGATTGATGCGATCTTGTATTTTATCAATCCATTCTTTGGCTTTCATCTGTTTCCCTCCTATCAAAACGGCAGACTGCCACCATCTACATAATCATCGTATTCGTCGTTTTGCATGGCGGCTTCGCTCTGAGCGTCCTTTTTACTTTCCAAGAGTTGCACACTATTCGCCACGGCTTCAGTCACATAGACACGCTTGCCATCCTTGTCATCGTAGTTTCGCGTTTGTATGCGCCCTTCGATTCCCAATAACGCACCTTTTCTTACATACTGCGCCATGAAATCAGCCGTTTTGTTCCAAGCGACGCAGTTGATAAAATCAGCATCCTGTCCTTGACTTGGAACTCTGCGATTGCAGGCAAGTGTGAATGATACAACTGATGCACCACTTTGTGTTTTTCTAAGTTCTGGGTCTTTTATAATTCTTCCGACAAGTATCACTTTATTTATCATCGTTAATCTTCTCCTTTCACACATCCAATTTCGTTTGAATGTTCTTTTTCAATCTGTAACCGATGCGCCTGTATTCGTCATAGACTGGCTTCCATATCAATTCGCATTGCCTGTATTCGTTCGGAAGTAGTGTATACATGACTTCTAATTGGTATTGAAGTCCTAGCGCATACGGACAGCCTTTGCAGCCTGTTCGCTTGAAATTGTATGGGGAATAATACAACTTACACAGTTTGATGTTTCGACTTTCGATGTACCAGTTTTCCCATTCTTCACTAACTTTCAATAATGGATGGAATTTCTTCAATTTCCCATCTTTATCCGTTATAATGCAGTTCTGTATAGACTCTCTTAAACCTCCTTCACTTGCCATCATGCCAGTCATCGCTATTGTTTTTCCGTTTTCTTTTGACCATTTTTTAAATGGTTCTTTTTTTAACCTTTTACAACACTTATCACTTATTTTCAAATTGAATTCATTTGAAAATTGATATTTCAAAACCTTAGGACAAGGATGTCTACAATCGCCGTTCAAATATCTATTTACAGTTAGTCCTATTCCGCTATTTTGATAGACCGATAAAAAGAGCGAATGTTCCTTGCTTTTAAACGGATACCCATCACGTTCCAACATTTGCTTAATATTGACTGATGGCTTGATTATTTCAATACGATCATCAGTGGCCTGTAATTCTTTCACATATGCTTTCACATCGTTATATTCGATGCCTGTGTCGGCATACACTCTTGGAATTCGATTTCCTGGTAATACTTCATCAATTAAGTGATGTAATACTGTGCTGTCTTTGCCACCGCTAAACGATATGTAAAACTTATCTTCTCCGTATTTTTTAACCACGTCACGGATTACATTCAACCGATCAAATAGGGTTAGTTCGTTATCCATCTGATTCACTTTCTTTCGTGAACACAAACCAATATGTCTTATTTCCTCTGCCTCTATCACCAAACACAGGCTTTGTCTCCAATGCTTCAAATAATTCTGCTTGCTTTATATCAGTTTCATTCCACTTGAAGATCAATGCGCCATATGGCTTTAACACCCTCATGCACTCATCAAAGCCCTGTTTCAAATACGATTTCCAATCAGTTGACAATTTTCCGTACTTTTTGGCCAACCATGAGGATTCACCGACTTTTAAAAGGTGTGGAGGGTCGAACACAACCATATAATACGTATTATCGGCAACTGGAAGATGTCGAAAATCCCAATGTGTTTCCGGATGTATTTCCAATTTCCTTCCGTCACATAAAACCTCGTTTAATTCCCTCTTGTCGTTGAAATGAACAAGAGGATTATCTCTATTGAAATAAAACATCTTGCTTCCACAGCATACATCTAAAATTGGCTTCATATGTTCCTCCTGTATCAGTTCCTTAAATATCGCCATCAACACCGCTTTTACGATGCCGTTACCGGCTTGTTTGTACAACTGTGTATCGCTGTTGACTGCTTGTGCCTTGCGGAAATCATCGTCTGTGTAATCCATCAGTCTCCAACATTCAAGCGGTGTAAGTTTGCGGATACGTTGATCGCTGCCCACAAAGAGCTTAAATCCCTGGCTGTTTTGTAAGATCATCGGCTGTCTGTTTCCGCCTTCCATACAATTCAACGTTGGCGCTATTCCCTTTGTGGCATGCACTCTTCCAGCTTGCGGATTTTCTCTTGTTTTTGATCGGACACAATTGCCAATTTGTATTACATAAGTATCATCGGATGATCCTCTTTGTCTCATTATCGCATTGGATATATCGTTTTCCGTTTTAGGCTTAAATATATGCCCATTTCCTTTGTCCTTCTGCTCTTTATTTCTCTGCAAAAGTCTTTCAACATACTCATCAGATAAGCAATACTTTTCATCTACCTCTATTTCCAACACATCACGTAGCCGCTTTTTCAACGGTACTGGTTTAGGAAACGTGTAATTGTAATCGCCTAGAGCGCTCACCATAAAGCATCGGTTACGGTTCTGTGGTACTCCGTAGTCCTTGGCATTTAACAATTTGTAGTATGATTGATACCCCATCCTTTCAAGTGAGGAATACCACTTCATGAAATGTTGATAGTTCTTCGTTCCGATCACTTCCGGCACATTTTCCATTAATAGCACCTGTGGTAGTTCATTTCGTTCTCGTAATTCAAGCAATATGCGTTCTACTTCCCATAATAGACTCGATCTTGTTCCACTGCCTTTTTCCATACCTTGTTGGTTTCCGGCTATTGACAAATCTTGACACGGAAAACTGTAAGTCATGATGTATTCGTATCGATCTGTATCAGTGATTTTGAGGTCGAGCGCACTTACCGTTGCTATATCTGTTGGTACAAAGCTGGTGCCATGGATTGCGTTGTATGATTTAATTGCAAACGGATCCATCTCTACCACTCTGTGATGTGTGAAATCTGCGCCAAGATCACGCAGAGCCATGGCTTGACTTCCGATTCCTGCGAACAGTTCAATCAATCGTATAGGCTTTGTGATTTTGTATTCCGGATACAGGTAACTGAAAATGTCTGTTTGGGTCATACCTCCCTTGCCCTTTCTTCCCGTGTCCGGTATAAATTGTTTCTTGCGGATTTACCGCATCCACATTTTTCAAGTTCCATACCCATTTCTGTGGCATATTCGATGATCAAATCAATCTTGTTCATAACTTCGTTCACGCGCTGATTGTTGTTTGATATGCTTAGCAATCGGATGATGTCTTTTTCCAACCCTCGTATGATATCGTGATCAAGCAAGACGCTGTTTTCCCACACAGAGCGATTTTGCATTGCTTTCCAAGCTTGTTTCATAGTCTATCGCTCTCCGCTACCAATTCGCATTGAATCCGTTAAGCCTTGAATCATGGTTTTAACAGATTGCGGCAGTTTCTCAAATTCTTGCTTTTCTTTCACTCTTCCACGATATCCCTTTTTGAAATTTGATGCGATGACACTTTCTAACGTTGATGTGTCCATCTTTGCCCATTCTCTTAATTGATTAGGACTTCCGACTCCTGCTCGTACTTCTGAAGGCAGTTTATCAAATTCTTTTTCTGAATTATAAATAGAGTTCGATAACGCCTTATATACCATTGCCCACGCTTGATCAGCGTCAAGAGTCGTTGAATTGCTTAGTTTTACCATTCTGTCTTTTACCTGTCCTATATTGGGCGCAAATTCTCTGGTATCGCTGTAGATGATTGCTTTAACTGCCATTGCGACCATTTGTACAGGATCATCTTTAAATGCTTCACTCCATAGGTTTAAGAATGCCTCGCCTTGTTCTGCTGTCCATCCTTTAAACGATTGGGGATAATTGATTTTTAAGACCGTCAAAATCGATCTTGTTTCTTCATATGTCAAAATGGAAGTACCTCACTTTCTTTGTTTTTTGCTTTTTGTTTGTTCACCGCATCCACTACCCACTTTTTGATAGCCAGATAATGGTTTTTATATTTGTAGCCTTTCATTTCGATTGCTTCATCCAGGAATTTAATTAGTTCTTCATGGTTTGGATATTCATCCATCAATTTTTGATATTCGCTATCACTCAATAGGACATGTTTGTATTCGCCAAACTTGTGTTTGGCGGCAATATTTTTATTTACTTTTGTTTCTTTTTCTTTTATTTCTTTTCTTTTACTTTCTTTTGTGTACTTTCTACCATCAGAAACCCTAGTTTTCGGAGAAGAAACCCCTGTTTTCTCTGCAGAAACGATTTTTCTGGGTACATTTAAAAGAGCATAGTCGTCGAGTATGCTTGTTCCTGTTCGTTTTTCTGTCATCATTAGGTATCGCTTTTGAATACCATTCGATGTCAATATTGAATATTTTTGAAACTTTTCTTGACTGAATATGTCTCTTTTCAAACATTCATCTACTACCTTTGAAACGATGTCATAATCTGCATTGTTTTCCAGTGAAAAGAGTCTTCCGTAATCTTCATTCCATTCTATGTAATAGCCTTCTTCTCCATATATCCTTTGCCACAACATTACTACAATCGCAAATCCAGGTAGACCAAACAAAGCTATTACTATTCTCATTTTGGTATCTGAGTGGCAATCCAAAGGAAAGTAATCAAGTCCTTTCTTTGGCGGTCTCGCCATTTAAAATCACCTCTAATTCGCTTTATCTGCATCTTTTAATGCAAGCACCTTGTTTAATTCTCCTTGGAAATGAGCATATATGTACTTAATGAGATGTGCCCTTGCTTCTTCAAACGTCAAATAACATTGCATTTCCTCGCAGTACATATATGATACTTTATATGTTATCCTATTGTCATCAATGGTAATTTCATAAATTGTTCCTACATATATTTTCAATTCATCTACATCAGCGACATACACCATATCACCGATATTGTATTTTGTTTGCATTTACTACTATACCTCCTCAATCGTAATCTCAACTCTTGGATTATTGCTATAATGCTTCGTTATCGCCATAGCTGTAATATGGCTATCGTCTGTGTATGCGATGCCGTTCAAAGCATCATAGATAATCTTTTCCACATTGTCTAAATCTGGCTTCACCAGTGGTCGAATAGAGCCATCTAACATCGCTGTCTTACGCTTTTTACTCGTTGATTGAGGAATGGGATAAAAGGCTTTGATATAGCCTCTTACCTCTCCCTCTAGTGGTTTAGCGCATGGGTATGCTTGTAAAAACATTGCGACCACGTATCTTTCATATGCCACTGTCTCTTTTGGCGTATACACGCCTGCATGATGTCCTCGTATCGTTGCTTTGGGTCGTTGTTTCCCAACTGGTTTGCCAGGGATTAAAATCTCAAAAATCATCACAACAAATCCTGTTGTACCACTGTTTCTTGTGGTGTTTCTTCAATAAACACTTTTTGTTCTGACTGTTCACTAACAACGATATCTTGATTGTCTGATGCTTCCTCAGTATCAACATAGAATGATTGACCATCTTGTTTATCTTTGAAAGTCATATCATTTTCAAAGGCTGTTTGAAGTTCTATTGACATAATGCCCCATTTTGAAATGAGTTGACGGAGCATTGTCTTAAAAGCCATGCCGTCAAAATCTTTATACCAAAATGAAGAATACATCCATAAATCGCTGTCCGCTACCTTTCCAGCTTTATAATCTGCATATGACATTCTTGGATATTTACCACCTTTTGCATCTTTACTAAACGCTTGACTGTATTTATCCGCATGGTTTAACATTTTGGAATATGTCCAATATATGACCTTACGGAAGCCATTGACCAATTCAAACATGGCACAATATCCAATGGTTGGCAGGTTTGCACGTTCATCTTCATCGTCAATGAATGACAATTCAACAGTTTCGGATAGGCGATCATACTTTATTAGTTCCCCTTCCTTTACATCAATGACGTTGATTGAACGATACTGCCCTGATCTGATTGCTAATTGAATATAGCCTTTGTAACCTAACTGAAAAGTGGCTACTTTTCCCTTTTTCTTATCGTTGTAAGGCACCATGTAATACTGCCCCAGCTGTGGACTGGGTGATAAGTTTAACGTCTCTCCAAGCAATGCGGAGTTGATAATTGAGAAACTGTCACATTCTTGTAATGATTGATTGGTTGCCACTGCACTAGAGATAGCTGTAACAAATCTCTGTGCTTTCTTTGGGTCACCCAAAGTATTGTTGATCAACTTCTGAATTGCATTTGATTGTAATACCATGCTGAATTTTGGCTTTTGACTTGATGCCGCAAGATTGTTATTCACATTTGCCATGTTTACACATCCTCTCTTTCTATTACTTTGCAATGTGGTCTATATTCGGCTACCAGTTTATTCATGGCATCATAGAACGGTCTTGTTGCCACAAATTCAACCAGAATACGCTGTTGCCGCAATGTCTCTACCTTTGGCTTAGCCATTGTTTCAACCTCTGATCTTTCTTCTTTTGGTTGTGTAGAAACTTGCTTTTTAGATTCAACTTCTTTATGAAGTTTCACCAAATCATCAGCTTTCTGTTTTGCCGCTCCAATTTCAAGCGTCTCGCAATACACACGTTTAATCTGTTCTCGTTCCACTGGATTATCTGGTAGAAACAGGTCCATCATTTTAGCATCTTCAACGATTTTATCAATTTTCGCTTGCATACTTTCCATGATCTTCTTTTCAGTCATGGCTTTACGATCATAGTCTTTACGATCGTATAGCTGTTCAAATCTGATTGGTAAAGGCAATGGAATCTCATTGAATTTTTCTCTTATGCGTTCCATTTTTGATACTTTTTCTTTTTCATTTATCGCATCAATGCCCTCTTTTAGACATTCCGAAACCGCCTTGATCTTCTTTTCCGTATCCATGATGATTTTCTTTGTTTTCGCCCATTCGCCTAATTCGTTCTTTTCAAACGATGCGCGTTTTTCTTTCAATCTCGTCTCCAGATTATTTAATTTGGTTCTGTCTTTTGATGCTTGATCATAGTTTGTATCATCAACAACATAGTTGTATGATTTCAAACCATCCTCAATCATCTGTTGTAATGTAGACGCATTACTTATTATTCCAGACTCGCTCATTCGCAAATCTAATTCATATCTTTGTTCCATTTTGTCTCCTTCCTAAAAAATTAGTATTGTTGGCGGTTCAAAATCGCCTTGATAATACTTTTCCCATTGTTCTTTTTCTTTATCTAATAACCAATCAAGATCATCTGCTTTTTCCTCTCTGCTAAAATAGAAATGCTTTGTTTCAATCCTTATGTCATTGTCTTTGTAGACTGTTTTTAACTGTGCTTTTAATACTACAAAATCAAAACCTGTAACAATCAATCCATGTAACACTTGTATGTAGTAGTTCATCGGTAATGTAGCTTTCCATTTCTCTTTCTGCATAGATTGAAGTATATTAGTAGTCTTGATTTCAAGTATTCCCTTACGACCTGTGGATGGTTCATACAATAATCCATCTGGACTATATAACATCCAAGGTTCAGAAACCGATTGTAGAGTTACATTATCCATGTACTGGACTTCATACTCTGGAAAATCGAGAGCAAAGAGTTCTCGTAAATATTCTTCTGCTTTAGTTCCATATTGGACATATGGTTTATCAGAAATATCTTCGGGAACAATAATGCCTTTCTTTTCCTTCCACAATGTGTTATTGTCTTTCCATGGATTTCTGCCGATTAATGTTGAGGCATCGCTACCGCCGATGCCTTGTATCCTATTTGTGTGCCATTCATCACGACTTTTGTATTCATGACATACGTAATGCTTGCTGTCTTGATAAAGGTTCATCTCCAACGCACCTTTAAAATATATGGTTAATAACTTCAAATAAATAGTTATTATCAACCTTGAAATCGGAGTCATTGCGCATTCGCTTTTCTATGCCATCAATTGCTTTTGCGAAATATGCGGAATCTACTCCTGCAAGTTGATCTTTAAAGATTTCAAAATCATGTAGATCAAGCTCATTCAATTGCAAGCACATTTTGAGATACTGCCCTGCATTTATATGCCATCCACGTATAATAAACTTTCTTGAACGTATGATGGAACACAACGGGTATCTACTGCCCATGTAATATAATTCTTTGTTAATAATACATTCAAGGGCTTTCTCGGGAAGAGTTACGCAATTTTCTTTATAGTCATAAGAACATGTACAGTGTGCATAGTCATAATTTTTATGTATGTCTTGTACAGGTCCATAAAAACGAATTACTATTTGAATTTTATCTGATAAAGAAATTGCATTAGTCGAAAAGTATCTTGGTCGATATTTAGGTTTATCCACTTCTGTAGATTCTTCTACATTTGGTTCACCATCATATACTGGTTCAGTTTCATCATCAATTCCATTTTCATCATCTTCTGCAGCTATTCCAACACTTTTTATGAAGCAAGTTACCCTATCTTCATTTATGACTTTACCGTCAACACCCTTGCTGCCGACTTCAATGATAACTTTAGGTTTTTGGGGATACATGGTGTTCCATTTATCTGCGTAATATTCTGCAACCATCAAACACGCTTCTTTGGTTTTAAAATATATATCATAATCATTAGGGGTTTCTCCTGTAATAAGTGATACTAGCGCACCGCCTGTAACAATCGCATCAGATTTAATAGCATTTACAACTTCAGGATCATCAATGTTTTTAAGCCAATCGTCTATCTTGGCTTTCAATGCTTTTGACATATTTTTTTTATTCATTCTGCTTCTCCCTTCACAAGCACTTTTCACGTCCATATGCCGTGATTTTAAACATCCCTAGGGATTTCATGCCTTTTTGTTCAAGCTCGTCAATTCGATTGTTTAGCTGGATTATCTGCTTGTCTTTTGTGTTGATAATTGACTCTTGGCTTTTGATGATTTGTTTCTTTTGAGACAATTCATCACTTGTTTTAACACACATAGAACTGGCTTCATCTATCATTGGCTCAGTGATGAGCATTCCTATTGCAATGCCACCGACTGTGAATAATGCAACGAAAAGCAATAAGGCGACTATTTCGCTTAATCTCCATGTCTTCATATGCCTACCCCCATATGTCAAACATGTATCGTTTGATTGCGTCTTCATCGACTTTTTCAATGAACTCTAAACTTTTTCTATGTGAATCAAAATAAACTTGTTTATACTGCATGCGACATGACCACATCAAGTCAATTTGCTTTCGTTCGTGGTCATAATATATGTACCATTTATCTTGACTGTTATCATCCCAATCTGGCTTGAATGTATATTCATCCAACAATTCAAGGAAATGCTTGTATTCTTCGCATTCATCGTACGTCCGAAAGACAAGATAATGCTTTATAATCCATTCATCTACATTATCATCGCAATATGCATGATTTTTAATTCCACCGCCTGCATCGATAAAGAAATATCTATCGCCTTCTATTGGCACAAACTTGCTTTTATTTTTCATGTGTTTCTCCTTCTAAACCTTTTATAAAAATTTTTAACACTTGTTGTCTAATGTTCCAATCATTCTTTTTTGCTCTTAAAATCTCTCTTTCTTTTTTTGGAATAATTGAAAGCACATATTGTATCAAACTTTCTTCTGCATTTTCTTCTATATCCTTTGCATGACACAAATAGGACCATATTTTTTGTACCTTCGGATCAGCAGCGAATTCTTCATTTAACTTATTAAATTCTTGTTCATCAGATATGCAATAAATATGTGCGACATTGAAACCTTTCTTTCTCAAAAAATTAGTTTCCAACTTATTCATTTGTTCTTCTGCATCTGCCAATTCTTTTTTTGCAGTCATATACTCTCTTTGGTATTTATTCATGTGTTTCTCCTTTCAAATTTGCATTTTTATCCCAATCGTTGTATAATTTGATTGAGATATAAGGTTTCTCAACCTTGATTAGGATGCTAAGCTTGGTCTGCTGGAGCATCCTTTTCTTTTTGTATTTGACGCTTAATTCTAGGATCCAATGCCTGTTCTCCATAATACGTTTCATACCATGATAGAGGTATCTCTTTATCGTTATGGAGTTTAGTTTTTCCAAATTCCTTTTCATAAGAATTTCTGCAACTATCCTTGATGTCAAGTGCCTTTTTATAACCAATCGGATGATCTGGATTTTTTTCGTTATGCATTGCCTGAATGTCTTGCCCTGTTATATACTTAGGGACGTTTAATTCAGCTTTTCTACAATCAATGAATTTAGATACACTTTCTTGTAGCGCCACTTTGCATTCATCCAGATAATGATCATCAAGTAGCCCATTTGTCAATCTTCCGCAAATAGAGTCCATAATGTAATCAATACTTTTATGAAGTTCTTTTTCTGCGTATGTTTCCCATTTGTTTACCATGTTTTTCATCTCCTTTCTATCCATCGCTTGCTTCTGTATATGTGCCTTGTCCCCTTCTTCCTTTTGATGTAGAATTTAAACGAAAGGTGGTGAAGAAAATGTTTGACACTTTTACTAATTCTGATTGGCTGTTATTTTGGGAAATAGTTGTTTCTGTGTTCACGAGTATAACTGCCATTGCTATTTCAATCATTACAATGATTAAGAACAATAAAATGATAGAAGAAGCAACAAGACCAATAATCTCCATATATTCAAAATATTCTGATGGTGTTCTGTACTACATAATTAAAAATTTTGGCACATCAACTGCTCATATTGATAATGTTAATACAGATTTTTATATTCCTGAATCCGATGGAAATATGGTTAAAGGAAATCCTTTTAAGTCATTATGTAATTCATCTCTAGCACCAGGCGATTCTAAAATATGCCCTTTAGTTGCTCATTCCCTAAAAAATAGAAAATTTACATTTGAAATTACTTATCATTCAGCAACAAAGAAATACAATGATTGCTTTTTCGTAGATGGTGATGCAGATAATCCATTTCCAGATACACATCCAACTGTAGATAATTCTGAAAAGGCGTTAAAGGCTATATCAAATTCGTTACATGATATAAAAAAATCTAATCTTTAATTCTTTGTACTCTAGTTGAATTTACAATTATAGAATTGCATTTTTCTAAGACATAACTTGACTCACTAATAGTTATGTCTTTTTTTGATAATAGATTGACAATTTCTATTGCAATACTATCTAATTCATTTCGAGATTTCATGCCCCACTCCTTTCTACCCATCTCTTTGAAACAATTCGTTTGGTTCGACGCCTTGTCCTTGTAAGCAAGTTAATACCTTAATTGTCTTTCTTAGTGCATTCATCTAATGAGTGCGCTTTTACTTTACTTCGATAATCACATTTATAATCCGCATCAAATTCTAAAATAACCGAATGACCAAAATAGTCCGATTTACTTGAAATTGATTTAACATGTTCAACTTCAACATCATTTACGAAAACTTTGCCTTCTGCGTTTAAATATACCTTATTCATGACTTACTCACCTCCTTTCTACGTTGTGTCGTGTTTGCAATTAAGCAAATAGTCAACACTTACATGACACATGCTAGATAATTTCATCAATGCATCGCTTGGAATAGGTGTAATACCATCAATCCAGTTATAGTAAGTCTTTGTTGAAACACCTATTTGTTTGGCAAACTCTTTTTTTGTAAATCCTAATCTACCGCGTTCAGCTTCAATATTAGGAAAACCCATTTTCCCACCTCCTTTTACTCGTTTTGTGAATTCACAACTAGATTTTATACCCATTTTGAAAATATGTCAATACTCAATTTGAAAATTTTTATTCATAATGAGTATTTTTTTATTGACAATACGAAAAATGGGTAATATTATATAGGGACAAGGAGGTGTTTTCGTGATTACAGAAAAATTAAAAGAAATAAGATTAAGCAAAAATATGAATAAAAAAGAGTTTGCTAACTTTTTGGGCATGAAATATACGACCTATAATAATTATGAAACTGGAGCAAGAGAACCAGCATCAGATTTTCTAATTAAAATTTCTGAAACATTTGACGTTTCCATCGATTATCTTTTAGGATTGAAAGATAATAAAGATGTTTTTCATTCTTATGAACTAAAATCAGAAGAATATATGCATATAAAAAAATACCGCAGTCTTGAAGACCACGGAAAAGACATTGTTGATACAATCCTTGATAAAGAATATGATCATGCAATGATGATGAAAAAACAATCCGAAACAGAACACATTCAAGAGCCAAACCCAGATTATCAGTTTATTGTAGAATCTGAAAGATTATACATGACCCAGTATGATTATGGCGTTTCCGCTGGTATCGGTAATTATTTGGACGAATGGGATGTACCGAAAACAACGGTACAAATCGCTGATAGTCCAATCGCTAGAAAAGCCGACTACATTCTGAAAGTGGATGGAGATAGTATGACACCAAAGTTCGATGATGGCGATCGTGTGTTTGTCAAAGCGCAAGAGACTGTTGAAATGAATGAAATTGGTATATTTGTAATAGACAGCACATGTTATCTAAAACAATTCAAAGGCGATCGCTTACATAGTCTTAATCCAAATTATAACGACATCGCTTTGAATGAATTCCAGAACATAAAATGTGTTGGTAAGGTTTTGGGAAAGGTATAAGAAAATGATAGATAAATTATTAAAAATAATTACAAAGCCTTCTTATGATTATGGTCAATTTATGAATGACTATAATTTATTGCCAATCAAAATAGACGATCCTTTATTTCCCCAAGCACTTAAAATTATTGTTGAAATGAGAAAATCAAAGACATCTGAAATTCAGCGTTATTTATCTATTGGATATGCAAGATCTGCTCGTTTAATAGATTGCCTAGAAGATTTACAAATTATAGGCGCAAGTCGAGGATCTAAAGATAGAGAAATATATGTTAAGTCTTATCTTGAGGCATATAAAATCATAAGACAAAATATCTCTCATTTAGAGCATTATTCCTCCTTAAGCAAAAATAAAGATCTCGTCCTAAAAAATAGCAGTTTGGCATTTAAAGGGATAAAAAGTGGGCTAGAATTTGAGGCATATTGCGCACAATTATTATTAAATTCTGGCTTTGTCAATGTTAAGGTAACTCAAGCGTCCAATGATTATGGTGTTGATATTATTGCAATAAAAGATGAGATAAAGTATGCTATTCAATGTAAATTTTATTCTGAAAATGTAGGTAACTCGGCTGTGCAAGAAGTATGTACAGGACGCGATTATTATGATTGTCACATAGGTGTTGTAATGACAAACGCACATTTTACCAGTAATGCTATTGAGTTAGCAAGAAAAAACAGAGTACTATTGTGGGATCACGAAAAATTAATTGAATTTATCGATGCTTCTTCAAGTGAATAAAAAAAAACAAAATACCTTGATATACTAAAAATGGCGCTATTATAATATCGAATTATGGCTTTACGCCCTTGTTAATTCATTATTACGGCCTAGCGCCCTTGGTACCTTGCCAATATTGACAAGGTACATTTAGTTTAAATTAAGATCATAAAAAATGACAAAAGGTAAATTATGTAAAAACCGACTCTTGCATGGTCGGTTTTATGTTACAATCTTATTGTAAATTTTAGGAGGAAAATGGAATGAAAAAAATCAAGGTGTTGTTCTTGTTATGTACAATTTTAATTATGACCGCTTGTTCTTCTAATGCTTTTGGAAAATACGAATGGGGAGAGTATCTTCAAGATGAATTAGATAAATTGGGAATTACAGAAATATCTGACATTGAAGAAGATATACCGAGCGGAAGTAATAGTACTGTATTTGTAAAATTTAAAGGAAACGACGAAACTCTTTAAGCATATTTAAGTTTGGATTATCTTAGTAAAAAATGGGAATTAGTAACGTTAAGAAGTTATGATTATGATATCTGTTATTATGACAAATACAATACCGAAGATATTTATGACTTTAAAACAAGGAAACTGAAATCAAAAGGGGAAAAATCTTCCGACAACGAAAAAAGGGCTCTTAGTAAAGATGAAATAAAATCTGAACTTCAAAAGGAATTAAAGGATTATGAAAGTATTGATATTCTGACTCTAAATGGAGGTGGGTATTCAGCAAGTATCCAAATCAAAAAAAATATAACTAGAGATGAAGCTATTAAATACGTTAATGATGAATTAAAACCTATCATTACTGAAGTTGTTGATAAATATGATATCGAAGTAATAAATTCCAATTCACAGTTAGTAGTTCTTATAGATCAAGATGGCAACACTAACGAATAAAGATAATTATCAATTTTGCAAATCAGTAATATTTTTATGATTAACGATTGCTTCTCGTACAATAACGAATTAAAAAGATCCACAAAGGATCTTTTTTCTATTTCTATAAACCTAACATTTGCCTTTTTTTGGTATCAAAATCAGATTGTGTAATAACTCCCATGTCTAACAACTGTTTTAATTCAATCAATTCACTGTATTTCATATCAGACGTTTGAGCTTGCTTTTTCACTTGCGCTTTGTCTTGATTGATGAAATCACTTAATTTGCGATCAGCATTTTTAAATTGATGTGCATAAGTTTCAAGTACTGTTTCCACAGTATCGCCTAACCGCTTCGCTATATCATATACAGTGAATTTATCGCTCATGTTATTGATCAAATAGGATGCATGGCTGTGTCTGAATTCATGTATTGTAATCTGTTTCAGTGTTTCCCTGGAGATCTCATTAAGCGCTTTAACAGTCTTGACCAAATAGCGGCGTGGATAATCATCTGGCATCGGTCTATGATATCCAAACAAATAAACATCTTCATTATAACCATACATCTGTTCTTGTACTTCTTTCAATGCTTTCAGTTCGTTTATTACCACTTCTGGCATCGTAATGTTACGGATGCTGTTCTTTGTCTTTGGCGTGGTAATCGCCCATATTCTACCCTCTACGCGTCTTGTAGTCGTCTTATGAATCGATACGGTATTGGTATTAAAATCAATGTCTTTCCACTGTAATGCCAGCGTTTCCCCTCGCCTTGTCCCCATCCAAAACAAGAACGTAAAGAACGCTTTCATCTCTTGATCATCAACTTCTTTGATAAACAACTCAAATTGATCTGGTTCCCAGAACTGCTTTTCTTCTTTAACTGTATCTTTGTCGATCGTTCTCTTTACCTTCGATAACTGGTTGACTTGAATATAATCTTTTGAAACCGCGTATTTGAACACTTTATTAACAGCGCTATAGATTGCTTCAACGTATGATTCAGAGTAATCTTTTTCAAAATTTCTGATCATCTTCTGTAAATGATCCTTTGTGATCAAATTGATTTTTTTATTTCCTATGATCGGCAATACCTTTCTAAGTCTTTCGGTATTCGCAATTTTAGAAGACCCTTTGATGCTTGTTTCATCTTCCATCATCTCATTTGCCACATCTTCAAATGTTTTATTTCTAGCAGACACTTGAATATCTTGATACTGTACTCGAAACAAACGTTCATATTCTATCGCATCTCTTTGTAATCTGCACCCTTTTGCCAATTTGGTATATTGATAATAGGAACCATCATCTTTTTTGATTTTACCTTTGATATACCATTTTCCATCACGTTTAAAAACTGACATAATACCACTTCCTTTTTTAAAAATATAACATACTTTCACAATAAAGAAAAGTGTAAAAAGGTGGTATAATCAGTGGTACAGAAAAAATAAGTATAATAAAAAGCCCTTTGTTATGGGCTTTCATTAACATATGGTGCAGAAGAAGAGATTTGAACTCTCACGCGATTGCTCGCACTGCCGCCTGAAGACAGCGTGTCTGCCGTTCCACCACTTCTGCGATTGCTATATTATATTACTATACAACACAGAAAAAATCCAGCTTTTTTTTAATTTTTGCTTAAATATTCCTGCAATAAAAACGCTCTTGTTTCCGATATAAAATATAAAGAACCGGTAATAATCAATGGCCGATGATTCATTTCTATCATAGCTTGTATCGCAAAGCGAAAATCTTCTTCCACATGCACAGGAAAATTCTGTGCCAATTCCTTTGCTGGCTTTACACGGTAAAAATCAAATTCACTGACCCATACTTCATCACTTACTTCACAAAGCTGCCGTAACATTACATCGCTTTCTTTGTCTTTCAAGGCAGAAAATAAGATCTTGACCGGTGAAAGGGACCGCAGTGTATGGCACAATGCCCGTATGCCTTCTTCATTATGTGCACCATCCAAAATAATCAAAGGGTCTGTTGAGATTGTCTCGAACCTCCCCTTCCAATGCGTTTTTGCCAACGAAGAAACAATCACATCATCGTTGATTTGAAAACCATTGCGCGACCGCAAACAAAACGCTGCTTCTATTGCACATACACAATTCATCATCTGATAACGTGCTGCCTGATACAATGTAATGACTAAATGACGATAAGAAAACACAAGTTTTTCACAATTAAAACTTTGTAATCTCATCGCTTGAATTTCCATCCAATCTGACTGTTGTTCCTTACAAATCTCTTTTAAAACAAACTGACATTCCTCTTTCCTTTCCGCTGTTATCAAAGGTACGCCAAACTTAATTATCCCCCCCTTTTGCCATGCAATTTCTTCATAGCGATAACCCAGTTGATCCATATGATCCTTACCGATATTGGTAATGATACAAACCAAGGGATTCAACACATTCGTACAGTCATATCTTCCACCAATTCCGGTTTCAATGATACAAATATCACATCGCTCATCTTGAAAATAACGAAATGCGATTGCCGTATCAATCTCAAACGAACAAAGATCATATGTATACCATCCCTCATGATCATGCGCATAATAAGACATAAACGCATCTTCTGAGATAGGTATGTCATTGATGCGAATGCGGTCAAAATGTGTTTCCAGATACGGAGAAGAAAACGTTCCAACCCGATAACCGCTTTTTTGCAATATCGCACGTAAATAGTTCAATGTACTCCCTTTGCCATTGGTTCCGGCGATATGCACACAGCGTAAAGAGTTCTGTGGATTATGAATGGTCGATAAATAAGCTGAAAAATTCTCAATGCCTTTTCCTCGATTTCGCCTTTCTTCTATTTCCTTCAACACTTCAGCCACAGTCATTCAAAAAGTCTCCAATCTATTTCATCACGTTGATGTTCCTTTAAAAACGCATTGATTTTAGAAAACGGCTTGGATCCAAAAAATCCTTGAAACGCTGACAACGGAGAAGGATGTGCCGAACACAAAACCATATGTTTGGGATTGGTGATCCGGCTAGCCTTTTCTTTTGCCCAATTACCCCAAAACACAAATACAATGGGTTCCACATGTGCATTCAGCACATCCATCACATGATCGCTGAACGTTTCCCATCCTTTTTTTCTGTGACTGCCAGCTTTTCCTTCTTCCACACTCATGATGGCATTGATCATAAACACACCCTGTTTCGCCCAATCAATCAAACAGCCATGCGTAGGAGCCACAATGCCCAAATCACTGTTTAACTCCTTATAGATATTGCGAAGACTTGGTGGTATCTTGACGCCCTTTCTAACCGAAAACGAAAGACCATGCGCCTGATTTTGTTGATGATATGGATCTTGACCCAATATCACTACTTTCACCGTTTCATACGGGCAATAAGAAAAAGCAGAAAACAAATCATCTTTGGGCGGATATATAACACGTTCTTCATATGCATGATCCAAAAATTTCATAAGATTTTGATAATACGCCTGTTTCTTTTCTTGTTCAAAAAACATCTCCCAATTCATTTTACATACCTTCTTTACACATGAATACATTGTACCATAAAAATCAGAGCGTTCACTATATTTTTATCCATTCCGTCAAGAAAATTTTAATTTTATAAAAACACATCTTTTTATTGACTTTTTCTCAGCGTTCATAGACAATTATGGTAATGAGGAGGAGTTATCACATGAATGATTTGAACGAAATCGCAAAGCGATTGAAAAAAAAGCAGAATCAAACATCCATTGTTTATAATTATACAATTCCGCAAACTTGGAACACCTTTGGATATGAAAAAGGCATTTGCTTAAAAAACAATGAAATGATCGTCGATCCATATGATTTTTATGCATTTGCGCTTAACTCTGTGGATAGACAAATGCGTAAACTTGCAAAACGCAAAAAAGACCAAGGAAAACAAGGAAACTGGATCAAAAGTGAAATACTGTACGATTTGGATCTGAAAACATTCTCCGGTTGGGATCATGATCGCAGTGAACATTTGGAACAAAGCGATTTATATGCACTCTGTGAACAGGGAACATTTTTAAAAGCCATCATCTTATTGCCGCTGTTAAAACGTGCCGGGATTACCACTTTGATCCTTCATCATTATCTTGCACTCGATACATCACGCACGCCGCATGATTTCAGCGATCCCCACGCCATTCTCCATCCTTTAAAAATCAATGAAGAATTAAGAGATCCGCTGCTGGAGAGCATGAGCGCAGAACAACAATTTCAACTGTTCATCGATGTTGCCCATCGTCTGCATATGCATGTATTAGGAGAATTTCCATCCGCAAGAATGGGCAGAAACAATCTTCTCTTGTGGGATCATCCTGACTGGTTTTATTGGATTAGAAAAGAAGAAGAAGCAAACTATCATCCGCCAAAAAATGAAAAACTGCCATTTCACTGCATTCCCAATACCAATGCCTGTGACATTCTTTATGAATCAAAAGAGACAAAGCAGCATCTATCAAAATTTGTAACACACCCCGAAACGAAAAACCATAAAAAGAAACCAAAATCATTGGATTATCTATCACAGATAGAAACACAGTTTCACTGCACAAGCGCACCGACATTCTCTGATGTTATCAATGCAGAATTACCAATCCAAACAGAAACCACATTGCTTCGTTTTTTTGAAGACCAACCATGTGATCAGGCACCCTATCTGCTTCAGGATACGATGCGCCCGGATTTGTTTTGTGGGCAACAACGCAAAGCTGATGTTTGGGAAATGATCGTCACATCCGCAACTGCATGGATCAAGGATTTCAATTTTGACGGTTTCTATATCAGCGAAGCATATCATTATCCAAGAGAACTTTTAAAAGAAGCCATTCATACACTTCGTAAACATAATCGCCATGCGGCAATCATTGTTGAAGAAACGCTAGAGGATCAGGCAAAATCTTGGCTCAAAATCGGCGTAGATATGATAAGCGGTGCCAGTGCATACTCCATACACGACATTCGTAATTACACCTATCATAATTTCGCATATTCCAGATATACAGCGCCAATCTCTGTTCTTGCCGCAAGTGAATTTCGTGATACACCTAGAATCACACAATATGAAGGAAATGAAACGCTGGCAAAATTATTCATGTTCATGAATCTGTTCTTGCCGCAAACCGTGCCATATTTAGCAAGCGGACAGCTTTCTTTGGAGCGTCATCCGCAACAATTATCCCCATATTGTGATCATCGGTTTTTAGAAGCGCAAAACATAGAAGATGCACGTCTGTATCGTCAAAGTCTTCTCGATATCAGCTATTACAGTTACACAAGAAAAGACCATCATATTCTTATCAATCAACTGGAACAATTCAGCGCCATTCGCAATAAATACATCCACGCCATTACAGATTTAAAACATTGCGTCCCCGTCTGGTTTGACGATCCAAAAGATGATGGGATTGGATTCACTTACATGGAAGAAGACAAAGCGCTTCTTGTCGTATGCAATGTCAATGTACATACACAGCGTTCGTTAAACATACATACAGAAAACATGCTGGAAAAACTTCCGTTTGTGTGGCGGAATATTCGTCAAATCTATTCCAGCCACAATCCTTTCATTCAAGATGTAAAATATGACGCATTTCACAATATTCCGTTATTATTTGAACCCGGAGAAGTGAAATGTTTGGAAATCACAAAGCAATAAGAAAGGCACAGTCCAATCAACGTTGGACTGTTTTTATATACTACTCATCACGATCGATAATCTCATATAATTTCTAGCAATTTTTACAAAAAAACATGGAAACTTTTTGAAAAACATGTTTAAATAAAGGCAGAACAAAACAAACAGAAAGGAGAGCCATGAAATGAACATATTATTGTTATGCACAGCAGGAATTTCCACTACGTTTCTTGTCCAGAAAATGCGTGAACATGCGTCAAAAATGAATATGCAGGCAAACATCTGGAGCTGCAGTTCTCATGAAAGCAACCAAGAAATCAACAAAGCGGACGTGATATTACTTGGTCCCCAACTGCGTTATCTGCTTGACAAGGTACAAATGCTTGCGAATGACAAACCGGTACGCGTATTGGACATGCGTACATTTGGCAGTTTGGATGGCGCACAAGCGTTAGAAATAGCCGTTAACGCATGGAGTGGAGTATGAAAGACGAGCAAATGTTATGCCTGCAAATCATTACGGATGTTGGAACAGCCAGAAGCAAATATATCGAAGCCATCCAAGAAGCAAAAGCAGGCAATTATGAATCGTGCAATCATCTGCTAAAAGAAGGCAATGCGTGTTTTGCGAAAGGCCATCGCGCTCATGCACAGTTATTGGAAATGAATGTAAACCATCAAACAGAAATCAACATTCTGCTCATACATGCGGAAGATCAGCTGATGAGTGCTGAAACCTTCAAACTGCTATGTCATGAATTCATGGATGTATATCGTCGCATGGACATGATGAACAACAATGATTTATAGAAGATGTCTGAATGGACATCTTTTCATTTAGTTTGTTTTCCTTTATAATGTTAAGGGTATAAAAAAAGTGAAGCGATTGCCTCACCTTCTTCATTTTACAGTTTCACAATATTTTGTGCCTGTGGGCCACGTTCAGTTTCAACCAGTTCAAATTCTACATCAGCATCATTTTCAATAGTTTTGAAACCTTCCATAACCAATTGTGAGAAATGGAAGAAAATATCTTGTCCGTCTTCATTCTTAATGAATCCGTATCCTTTCTCTTGATTAAACATCTTAACTTTGCCTTTCATTTGAATCCTATACCTTTCTATGCTTGTTTTATCCAATGCATGTGCACATTATAAATTATAATTGTGTAAAATGCAATAGTTTTTGCATAATTTTTTAAAAAAATTTTGTAATTTTTTAATGATATCTCATATTTTGTTATCTTTTTTCACTTATAAGAAGAATATGAGAGGAAAGGAAAATCTATGAAACAGTATAAAATCAATGATTTTTTATCTAAAATCGTACAAATTTATGCGGCGCTTATGGTTTCTATCTTTCTTTTTTATTTCCATGATGGTTATTTTGATATCACTGCAAGTAAGTATCAGTGTTTTCTATTTTTGACCTATGGAACATTATGTATTCTTTTTATTTCCTGCTTATGTTTAAAACAGAAAATTTGTTTTTCCATATTTTATCCAAAATCGATTTGCGATTGGTCCATATATATTTTAAGTGCTTGTCATGTCATTACCACCATATGCAGTCCTTATCCATATGAAAGCATATGGGGTACATACGGAAGAGGATGTGGTTTGATTTTCACATTCACGATTGGTTGCATGTATCTGATGGTTACTAGATTTCTACCATCGATTTCATCCATCCTTTCTGTTTTTCTGTATAGCTGCTTCATTGTCATTGGCTTAGGCATGTGCAATTTTTGCGGATGGGATGTATTTGGCATTTTCAAAGAATTGGATGTCACGATCGCATATCGTTATCTCTCTACCACGGGCAATGTGACTTTTTTTGCACACTTGATGTGCTTTTTTCTTCCAATCAGCTGTGTTCTTTATCAAACATCCCATACGTATCAACAACGATATTGTTATGCTTTATGCGTCTGTTCCGGTTTCATTGGACTGTATATCGCCAATATCGACAGCGCTTATTTAGGTATCAGCGCTTTTCTGTTGTTTCACTGGTATCAAAATTGTTTGGATCATCAACGGTTACAGCGTTTCCTTGAAGTTTTGATGTTTGGTAACGGTTGTGCTGTGGTACTTGGGCTGTGTTCAAAAATAATTCCCATGCGCACCTACATCGGTTTTTCTTCGATTATATACAGCTTTATTCCGGCAATTTGTTTGTGTTTACATCTGTTCCTATATCTCTATCATCGACATCACATATATGAAAAAAGGGTCTATCTGCGCATCCGAAAACATATTGTATATTTTATCAGCTTATGCTTGATTTGCTTGCTCATTCTGTTTTTATACGTTTCTTTTGTAAATACGGATATGAATTTAGGTAATCTGTCCGGCTATTTGCACTTTGACGATGCTTGGGGTTCCAGACGAGGATTTGCTTGGAAATCATTGTCTTATCTTTATTGGCATGATTTTTCACTGTTTCAGAAATTATTCGGTTACGGTTTGGACAGCGTTCGCATTCTCATGGGGCAAATGGTAGCGGTACAAGACAGTATCTACTTCGACAATGCGCATAATGAATATCTGCAATATCTGATGACAAGCGGTCTGTTTGGCTTAATTTCCTATCTGATTTTCTATGTCAGTGCAATGGTTCGTTTATTTCGAAACAAAAGCGATACGGCAACGATACTTTTGAGCATATTGATTGCGCATGGTGTACAAGCATGTTGCAGCATCAATCAGCCAATCACAACGCCTTTATTGTTTTTGTTTATCGCCTTAGGAGAAAGTCTTTTAACTACACATTATTATGAAATTCATTAAAAAAACAAGCTGCTTGTTGAGGTTAGCAGCCTGCTTTATGATTTTCCTTATGCGCTTAGATAAGCGCGAATTTTGAATAAAGTAATGTATTATACAAACTTAGTTAGATTTGAAAAGGTAATTTCATATTAGAAAAGTTTTGAGAAATGTATTCTCATGTTATAAGGTAGATTCTATGCTTTACCGGCTGAACCGAATTCTTTCATCATAGCGATGACTTTTGCTTGAATTGCGTCAGCGCCCGGTTTCAGCAATTTACGTGGATCATATCCTTTTCCTTCTTGGTCTTTTCCGGCTTCAATATATTTTCTGGTCGCTGCCGCAAATTCCAGCTGCAGTTCAGTATTTACATTGATTTTGGAAACGCCCAAAGAAATCGCTTTTGCGATTTGATCAGAAGGGATACCGGAACCACCATGGAGAACCAAAGGCTTTCCATTTGTGACTTTCTGAATTTCTTCCAAACGGTCAAAATTCAATCCTGCCCAATCCGCTGGATATTTTCCATGAATATTTCCAATACCGGCAGCCAGGAAGTCAACTCCAAGGCCTGCGATTGTTGCACATTCATTAGGGTCTGCGAGTTCTCCCATAGAAGTAACACCGTCTTCTTCTCCGCCGATGCCTCCTACTTCACATTCGATAGAACATCCTTTCTCATGTGCCAAAGCAATCATTTCTTTGGATTTTTCCAGATTTTCTTCAAATGGATAATGAGATCCGTCAAACATAACAGATGTGAATCCGGCCGCAATACATGCTTTCGCCCCTTCATATGTACCATGATCCAAATGCAGTGCCACAGGAACGCTAATACCTAAGAAATCGTGAATTTCTCTTACCATCGCGACAACGTTTTTGAATCCGCACATATATTTTCCGGCTCCTTCAGAAACTCCCAACATAACTGGTGATTTTGCTTCTTCCGCAGCCAACAGGATTGCTTTTGTCCATTCCATGTTGTTGATGTTGAATGCACCAACCGCATAATGACCAGCATGTGCCTTGTTAATCATTTCAGTTGCAGATACCAATGCCATCATAATTCCTCCTTTCATACTATGATTAGTGTACTGCATTTTTCTTGATTTGAAAAGGTTTATTTACATAAAATTTGGTTTTATTTAAAGATATTGGTCGGTTTAAGAGATGATATTCTTATTCTATTTGAAATATGAAATTATATACTTATTCATATCTTTATATTTGAAAACAAACATGAAACATATTCTTATCTTTTACTATATAAAGTAATAGAAAATACGTTTAAAAATACACATTCTACCATACTTACCGATATGAGCATCATTTAAAAATAAACAAACAAGCATGACAAGAAAAGGAAGTTCCTACAATAATTTATATATGCGACAATTATTTTGCACATTCCAAATCAAGTAATCATAATTCAGAAAGACGTTTTCTACAAAGCACGACAAGAATATTGTCTACTCCATAATAAATGAGTGATATCGTACCGTTTCGCACATTTCATGTTTGTTTTCATATTCAATATTTTTTCATACCGTCAGCTTTAAAATATATAATGATTTATGGTCATAAAGAAAAAAAGCATTCAGATTTTCATTCATCCAAATGCTTTATGAAATACAAGGCAATTATTGAATTAAATCATTAACAGCTTTCTGATACATTGTCGTTTTTGCCTTCGCATCCGCAATCGTATCACCTTTGATGCAGTAATAGAACTTACATTTTGGTTCTGTGCCGCTTGGCCGAACGGCGATCCAGCTACCATCAGACAAATAGTATTTCAAAACATCTGATTTAGTAAAACCACGTAGTGCTTTTTCTTCACCATTTTCTAATATACGACACTCCTTGTAATCTTCAAAACGCACAACTGCCGTATTTGCGATTTCACGAAGACCACTGGTACGCAAATTCGTTAAAATTTGTTGAATGCGTAGCGCACCTTCCTGTCCAGCCAATGAAAGCGATGTCTGACTTTCTTCGTATGCGCCAAATTCGGCATATAAGCCATGTAAAACGTCGACAAGCGTTTTTCCTTGCGCTTTGTAGAAACATGCGGCCTCTGCCAACATCAAGCAGGCCTGCGGTGCATCTTTGTCACGTACAAACGGTTTGATCAAAGAACCATAGCTTTCTTCATAACCAAACACATATTGCTTTTCATTATTCACTTCATATTTCGCAACTTTTTCACCGATAAATTTAAAGCCGGTCAGTGTTTTTTCTGTTTCAACTCCATAGTTCGCAGCGATTTTTTCACCTAAATCACTTGTCACAACGGTATTGAACATCACAGGAGATGGTGGCATCATATTTTTCGCCTTTAACTGAGACAAAATATATTCAATTAATACAGAACCACTTTGATTTCCTGTCAATAATACATATTCATCATTGTGCAATACACCTACCCCCATACGATCCGCATCCGGATCACAAACTAAAATAATATCCGCATGTTCTTTTTTCGCATACGTCAATGCCAATTCATAAGCGCCTTTTTCTTCTGGATTTGGTGTCGGCGTGTTAGAAAAATCAGGATCTGGTGTACATTGTTCTTCCACCGCCACATATTGATATCCCAATCGATCGTACAATGCTTTTACCGCTACATTGGCTGTCCCATGTTCCGGAGAGAATACAATTTTCACATTGTTTTTGTCTACATCCGGATTTAACTGAATACTTATAACATTTTCATAATATACTTCATCCACGTCGCTACCAATCATAGTAATCAGCTTTTCTTGTTCTTCATTCACATCTGCTGTGATACCCAGTTCATCTTCTACAGCATTTACTTTTGCGATGACCTGTTCTGCGAGTGCAGGCACCAACTGGCAACCCTTTTCATCATAGAGTTTATACCCATTGTATTCTTTTGGATTGTGACTGGCAGTAACCATAATTCCACCAAAGCAGTTGAAATGACGAACCGCAAAGGACAATTCAGGTGTGGGACGCAATGATTCAAACACATAGGAACGAATGCCGAATGTCGCCAATACTTTTGCGGAGTCCATAGCGAATTCTCTTGACATATGTCGATTATCATATCCAATTGCTACACCACGTTTTTTTGCATCTTCTCCGTTTTCACAAATATATTGTGCAAATCCAACATTTGCTTTACGAATCGTATGCAGATTAATTCGATTGGTTCCAGGCCCCAATAAACCTCTCATTCCTGCAGTACCAAATGCAATTGTCGTATAAAAACTGTCCTGTTTTTCTTTTTCATCCATATTGGCCAACACTTCTTTATAGGATGGATCCAAATTTGGATGATGTAGCCATCTTTCGTAAACTTCTTGTATCATAACTCATGTTCCTCCTAAATTATCATAATCTAATTATACTATTTTGTTAGCGCTTACGCAATCTGAAAATGCACAAAAAACTGGCGCCTGAAGTGAAAAGTTAAATTCCACTTCAAAGGGTAAAAAATGGAATTCAGTCTTTCAGTAAATTCTAGTTGAATTTACTCTTACATAATGGCATTGTTTATATGGCTGACAGCGTCACTTTAGAAAGGCTGATTTTTTATGAATGCTATCTCAAACAAAAACAAACATCTCTCTCTTCAAGAACGTTTTATTATTGAAAATGGTATCCGTAACGGTTCCTCTAAAAAAGCTATTGCTGACACCTTAGGAAAAGACAAGTCCACCATCGGCAAGGAAATCAAGCTTCATCGCTCTTGCTCTTACAAATGTAAACTTCCTCTGGAATGCTCTGCTTACAAAAAATGCAGTCATGGGCGTTTGTGTTCCTCCGCATGTCCTGACTTTATTCCTTTTATTTGTGCACGTAGGGATCGCTCTCCAGGAGCCTGTAATGGCTGCACTAATTTTCATAGGTGCCGCTTCGATAAATTCGTCTATTCCCCAGATATCGCACATAAAGAGTATCGCTCTTCCCTCATTGACTCACGCTTAGGCATCAATGTCAATTCTTCACCAAAAGAAAAACTCAACGGAAAATCGCCCATTGAGTATCTTGAATTTCTGAATCCATTACTATTTAAGAAATTCTATGATTTTGGTGTAACCAAAATTGACAAGGATAAGGTCATATTAAAACCCTATCTCATTAAGAAATAGATAAGCAAAATTGGCTGTCAGCCTACTTAGTCTATTCACTTCAACAAGGTGGAATTAAGTCTTTCATAAATTTTTGAACTGCTTTTTCTACCTGTTTTCGTTATGCCCTTTTTTGACTTATCTACATATACATTATAACTGAAAAACTAAAATCCACAAGACTTTTTTCTTGATATATCCTAATCCTGTCTATCTGCTTTCTTTTTGTAACAGTAAATTCTACTTATTTTTATGTGCTTTTTGTAGTGGAATTTAACTTTTCACTTCAGGCATTTTTTAATAAATCGTTTGTTATTATTAACAAAAAGTGTATATCCATAAATTTTGTGAGAATGTATTCATACTACTTAAAAAAGTACTGAAAATATGGTATGATTATGTCATTATGATATATAAATGAGGTGTAAATAATGGAAGAACAAAATAAAGAAAAAAAAGTAATTCGATATCGACTAGAAAAACATAAATGGCCAGATGAAATTCAAGCAGAAAAAGATCACCGATTAAAAATCGCTATTGTCATTTGCATTTGTATTGCTTGTTTCTTATCCGGATTTATGATGAATGGTGTTATGAATCAATCAGGAGTCGCATCATCGGATGAATATGATAAATGGAAACAAATCTATGATGTAATGGCAAACAATTGGTATTTTGGCAAAGATGTGGAAGATTTAAGAAATACATTATTGACCAATTCTATTGATGGAATGACTACAAATGATCTAGATCCACATACAATGTATATGGAGCCAGAAGTATTTGAAAATTTCACCAGTTCTTTACAAGGGAATTTTGTTGGTATCGGTATTCAATATTATGCACAAGATACAGATACATTCGTTGTCGATCGTGTTTTTAAAGGAAGTGGCGCTGAAGCCGGTGGTATGTTAAAAGGCGATATTATTTCTAAAGTAGATGGTATTGATGTTTCTACCAAAACACTAGATGAAATTTCTGCAATGATCAAAGGTGAAGAAGGAACAAAAGTAAAGATAACAGTAATTAGAGAAAACGCTGAAAAAGAGTTAACGATCACACGTGCGATTGTCAATGATTCTGTATATGGATACGATAAAAACGGCGTGGGTATTTTGGAAATTAACTCTTTTGCGGAAACAAGCGGAGATGAAGTTGGAAAGTATCTAGCTGAATTCAAGCAAAAAAATATCAAAAAATTGATTATTGACTTGCGTGGAAATGGTGGCGGATATGTGAATGCGGCTTTACAGATTGCCAGTTATTTAATCGACCAAGGCGGCGTTGTTCTCCAAGAACAAAACAAAAACGGAGAAATCAAGCAGCAATATTCTTTTGATGATTACCCGCGTTATAAATTTGATAAAATTGTAATTTTAATCAATGATGAAACCGCAAGTGCTTCTGAAGTTTTGACCAGTTGTTTGAAAGAACAAATAAAAAATGTAGTAACTGTAGGTGTGAATTCTTATGGAAAAGGTACTGTGCAAATGCCAATTACATTTGAAGATGGATCTTCATTTAAATATACAATCGCAGAGTGGCTGACACCAAAAGGCGAACATATCAATAATAAAGGTATTAAACCAGATTATGAGATTGCCCTAGATCCTGCCATCGAAACAGGCGTTCCAACAATGGAAGAAGGAGAATTCTACAGCGCAGACACAGTTTCTATTTTTGCAAAACCGGTACAAATTTATTTGAAGTTTTTGGGTTATCCTGTCGATCGTCAAGATGAATATTTTTCTGTAAAATCCAGTGATGCTTTAAGAGCATATCAAAAAGAACATAAATTAAATGCCAATGGACAAATTAACGAGGAAAGCGTACAGAGTTTGTTAAGCAGTTGCTCTCTCAAATGGCATGATGAACAAGATAAACTGGATACACAGATGATAAAAGCAATGGAACTTATGAAATAACATAAAACCTATAACGTATATGTAAAGCAGTAGTGTGTAAAATAACAGAACCGTTTATCTTACGGCAACAATCATACCATAGGATTACGGTTCTTTTAATATGGGTTCGATTTGATGTGAAGTGCACCCAAATTTTGGATACAAATAATGGAGGTGCATTTTTATAATTCAAAGCTAACAAGAGAACAAAAAATAGAAATTTGCGAAAAAGGAAAGCGAAAGAACCTTACAAGAATTATCCAAAGAATATCATATCAGAAAAGAAAACATTAAATAAAATCAGTTAAAAAAGAAATACGAAGAAATGACACTAGAAGAGAAAAATACATATAATCATATAATAAGGAACGTATACGATATCTTGAAGCGGAGAACTTATACTTAAAAAAATTACGAGCTGTAGTTCAAGCAAGGAAGAAACGACTACCGAAGTAAAACAGTAAGTGAATTACAGCGAAAGTATCCGTTAAAGGTTCTTCTTACAAACTCAGGACCAAAGAGATCTACCAACAAATATACAATTTCATATCCTCTCCCCCTTCCCCTTTTTAGCAACATGGGATTTAATCAACGTAAATCTTACTATCATTGCCACATATTGACTATGTAATCATTTTTAGCTTTTATAATTTACACATATATAATCAAACCGTTTTTAAATACACAAAAACATTGTTTTTCTATTCATAATAGGATAAACTAATTCTGAAGAAGGAGGTCTTGCATATGGAAGAAAAGTTATTCGAGCTTGTATCCAATTATCAGCCGCAAGGCGATCAGCCAAAAGCAATTACAGAACTGGTCAAGGGTATCCACGAAGGAAAAAAGCAACAAGTGTTGTTGGGAGCGACCGGAACCGGTAAAACATTCACGATTTCCAATGTGATTGCAAAAGTGAATAAACCTACGCTGGTATTTGTTCACAATAAGACATTAGCCGGTCAATTATATAGTGAATTCAAAGAGTTTTTTCCACATAATCGTGTAGAATACTTCGTATCGAACTTTGACTATTATCAACCGGAAGCCTATATTCCCAGTTCTGATACATATATAGATAAAAATGCGACAACAAATATGGAATTGGATATGTTGAGAATGGCAGCGGTAAATTCCATATTAGAACGACGTGATACGATCATTATCGCCTCGGTTGCGTGCATTTACGGAGCTTCCAATCCGGACCAATACCGAGATATGTTTTTTTCACTCCATGTAGGCGATCATATTGATCGAAAAGAATTGATGAAACGACTTGTTTCCCAACAATATCAACGAAACAATATGGATCTGACACGCGGCACGTTTCGCGTCCGCGGCGATGTCATTGAAGTTGGACTAGGACACACCGATGCCTATATTTTACGCATTGAAATGTTCGACGATGAAATCGAAAGAATCACCGAAGTAGATCCATTAACAGGAAAAGTGCTAAATGCTTATATGGTCTATGTCGTATATCCCGCAAGCGGTTATGCAACCAGTCAAGATATCATCAATCGTGCCGCCGACACTATTGGCGAAGAATTGGAAGATCGTCTTCGCGTATTAGAAGAAGAAGGAAAATTATTAGAAAAACAACGATTAGAACAGCGTACACGTTATGATATGGAAGCGCTACGTGAGTTTGGCGTTTGTCCGGGTATTGAGAATTATTCACGTCATATCGATGGTCGAAAACCAGGTGAGCGCCCCTATACATTGTTTGATTATTTTCCGCAGGATTATTTACTGGTGGTCGATGAGTCTCATGTATCATTGCCGCAAGTTCGCGGAATGTATAACGGCGATCGCGCACGTAAAGAAGTACTGGTCAATTATGGTTTCCGCTTACCAAGTGCGTTGGATAACCGTCCCATGCGGTTTGAAGAATTTGAATCCATGATTCATCAG
The DNA here is from genome assembly GCA_910576345.1 of Erysipelotrichales bacterium. Lineage (GTDB taxonomy): Bacteria > Bacillota_I > Bacilli_A > Erysipelotrichales > Erysipelotrichaceae > C-19. Next base: position 34,054 of record CAJTIT010000004.1, on the reverse strand, counting down.
GCTGTGTTTATCTCAGCGACTCCCGGTGATTATGAACTGAACAAAGTCAACGGGGAAGTTGTAGAACAGATCATCCGTCCGACCGGTCTTTTAGATCCGGAAGTAGAAGTTCGTGAAACAAATGGTCAGATTGATGATCTTACTGATGAAATTAAACAGCGCATAGAGAAAAATGAGCGTGTTTTGATCACAACTTTAACAGTGCGCATGGCAGAAGATTTGACCAATTATTTAAAAGGCATGGATATGAAAGTCGCATGGCTTCATCATGAAGTGAAGACGATTGAAAGAACAGAAATCATTCGCGATTTGCGCAAAGGAAAATATGATGTATTGATTGGTATTAACTTACTACGAGAAGGACTGGATATTCCGGAAGTGTCCTTGATTGCGATTTTGGATGCAGATAAAGAAGGTTTCTTGCGTTCCGAGCGTTCCTTAATTCAGATTATCGGGCGTGCAGCGCGTAATGCACATGGCAAGGTCATCATGTATGCGGATTCCATTACCGATAGTATGCAGAAGGCATTGGATGAAACCAACCGAAGAAGAAGTATTCAAATTGCTTATAATAAAGAGCATGGCATTACGCCTAAAACCATTATCAAGCCAATTCATGAAGTTGTGCGTTCCAAAGAAACGCAGGAAATGACTGCAAAATATATGAATAAGAAAACAAAGATGGGCAAGAAGGACAAAGAAAAACTGCTTGCGAGTATTGAGAAAGAAATGCGAGAAGCTGCAAAAGTTCTTGATTTTGAAAGAGCAGCTGAATTGCGGGATATTTTATTAGAGTTAAAAGATGAAGCATAAGATATTACAGTTTGTGTAAATTACACAAGCTGTTTTCTTTTGCGTTTGTAAATTTTTCCCGGGAAATATATTTCATTGGGACGTTTGGGTATTGTTTATATCTGCACATATGTCCCACAAGTCACTTGATTTTTGTTTCTGTGATACGGACAATTTTGGCTTCTCACAACCGTAGGGACCGGTTGATTTAGGCACAATAAAGTACTTTTGTTTTTGAGTTTAAACAGTGTTAAAAAAACAGGCAGTTCTATTAAAACCTCCTGTTTGGCTTGTACTTTATTTGTTGATACTCTCAATATTTTGTTTATTTCTTTTATATAATAAATAGGCAATCAAACTTAATGATGAGATGCACATCTCAAGGAAAAAATTTGTATTTATTTGATTCCCGGTGATGGCGCCACCAATGTTTGGGGTGTAAGTGCCTTTTACACTGGTCTCAAATTCTTTATCTCCTATGATGGATACAATGCCTAATTCATCTGTTTCATATACGAGATAACCTTCTTCTGTTTTGTATTCGATTCTTTCATATTCTCCATTCGCATTCTTTCTGATGAGAATTGGATTTTTTATTCCTTCATATGGTATTTTTATCTTTAATGTTCCATCCGGTTGTACTTCTACTCCATCTTTCAACAGTTTTACATCATATACTTTCTTTACTTCTTGTGTTTCTTCTATGAATTCTTTCGCATCTTCTGTAATTTCTGATTGTTTTGTATCTGTTACATCCTCTACTTTTAATGCGAAGTTTGGTAAGAATGGTGTTCCATCCGGTTTTTCTACTTTGACTCCGTTATCTTCCAATTCTGTTTTTTGTTCAATTTCCATTGTGTCAAATAAGAATCCATCTTTATTCCCATCTTTGTTTGGTCTCCATTCCGTAATTTCTATAATGTTTTCATCCGGAATACCATCTCCATCTTTATCTATATTAACGTCTGGCTTGCCATCTCCCTTACTGTCGATATTGACATCCGGTATATAGTCTCCATCCACATCGATATTCAAATCTGCTTCACCATCATCATCCAAATCTAAATTGATATCTGGTCTTCCATCGTTATCTGTATCTATATTTAATAATGGTTTGTGTTCTCCTATAGAATCATAGAGGAAATCATCTTTTTTATAATCTTTATCCGGTTTCCATATAGAATGCATAGGCAATAGATTAATGGTTGGTTTAGTGGAGCCTGATTGGGCAATGTTAAGATCTGCCTTCATGTCGCCATCTGTATCGATATTGATATCAGGAATATTGTCATTGTCTGTATCCACATTGATTTGTGGTTTTACGCTTGTTCCTGTACAATATTCTTCTTTTACAATGTCACTTACAACAACACACTTTGTCGGTTTCCAATCTGTTTTCTTAAGAATCACAAGATTGATATCAGGTTTTCCATCGTGGTCTGTATCGATGTTTAAGTCTGGTATTCCATCTCCATCACTATCGATATTGAGATCAGGTATGCCATCATAATCTCGATCACCGTTGATGATTATCCAATTTCCATCATCGTCTTTCCATTTGATATTGAGGTCTGGACATCCATCGCCATCCGGATCATTGAAGTCAGGTTTTCCATCATCATCCACATCTTTATCAATGTTACTGTCCACCATTAACTTGCCTTCTTTGAAGATGAAATTGTAATTTGGATACGTTGTGTTCATTTCTTTTGTATTGCCTGTGATCGGATAGCTTCCTGCTTTACTATCTTTTGTCGCTGTGGTACTTAGTTTGACAATACCACTGTCTACCACATCTTGTACGCCATTCCAGCTAACCAGTTGACTTGTGAAATCTTGAAATGTAAGTTCCGGATTGTCTTCCCCTTTTTGTTTCGTTTTATCATCGATTGTGATATTGATGTCTTTTGGTAATACTTCGATTGTGATCTTCTTACTTAATGTCACTTCACTGTCTGCCGTTCTTGTCACTGTGATATTGATTTTTGACCCATCACTGCATTTCAACGCATCAAACTCTGCCATATTGTTATTTACGCTTGGATTCGATACAAAGATCGTATTGTCTACTTCAAATATATAGTTGACATTCAAACTTGAACTGTCGTCTTGTAAGGAGCGTAATGTAAAGTGATCTCCATATACGATCTTTCCCGGTCGATTGATCGTTAATGTACTTTCATCCGTTCCTAAGATCCTCATCTTTCCATTCGCTTCTGCTTTGTTATAGTTTCGATTTCCTGCTTTCTCTACATGTAACGGTATTTCCATTCCTTCTTCTTTGTCATAATTGTATTCTATATCGATACCGTTGCTTGTCCATGCAAGAGATGTAGGTATACTTGGATCGATTGTAATATAGTAACTTGTATCATTGACGATTACGCCACCTTCGTTACCGGATATGTCTTGTGTTAGTATGATCGGCGTTACTTTGCCTTTTCCGTTTTGTGCAGGTGTGACATCTTTGAATGATATCGTTTGATTTGCCTTTGTGATTGTGATTGGAAGTTCGATTGTTTTATTGCTGTAGTTACCGGTTGGATCATGACTGGTCGCTTCTACGATCACTTTTCCAATTTGTGTATTCATACTTGCATTATAGATCGAAACCAATCCATTTGGATCAACACTGATCACATCTGTCGGACTTCCTGCTTGTAATGCATACGTTACATTTGTTCCTGGTGGATTTCCTGATGTAAATAGCTGGAATGTCTTTCCTTTTCCATATACTTCACTGTAATCATCATAACTGTTTCCACTCTTTGGCAGTTCATTTCCACTCGCATCCGTATAGATGAATTCTTGTGAACCGGCCGTTACTGTGAATGTTAATTCTGTGATTGCGTTTGCTTGTCCGGTACTTCCTTGTTTTTCTGCGATGATCACAACTGTTCCAACATTTTTTATTGTGACTGCGCCACTGTTTGGATTCACATCAATCACATTTGTTGGTTCTCCGTCTTTCAATCGATAAGTCACAGGGTTATTATTGGAACTACCTTTCACTGCCGCAAATACTGTAACGCCTGTATCTGTTAAAGCAGCTGATTTTGTAGTAATGATTGTATTGGATGTAGGACTTTGATAAAACTTCAAGTTTTCTGCAGGAGCCATTCCTACATTCACTGTCACCGCTATTTCTTTGGAACTCCACTTATCTGAAACAATGATCACAAAGTTATAAGTATCTACACCAAGATTGGCATTCGCTTTGATCACACCTGTACTTGCATTCACTTGAAACATACTGCCATCACTGCTTGGATCTGGTTTAATTGTATAAGAATAAGTCGTTGTAGAACCGCCGATCGTATCCGGTGTTCCCAGCGTTCCTTGTATCTTACCAATGGTTCCACCCGTTTTAATATTGGTATCACTGGCAGAGAAAGTTGGAATCGTCGTATCACCGGAGGCAGGATCGGGAGTGACTACGCCATCGACTTCTCGATAGATCACAATCTCTTTTTCTACATAGGCAGGATTATAATTATCCTCACCGCTGGCCGGATCATCATCCACAGTTGCACGTATCTTTACTTTACCAAATGCATTGTTTCCTTTGTAAGTAATCGCACCAGTATCTGGATCAATATCAATCATACTGATATCTCCACCAACTTTTGAATAAGTGACCTTTGTACCATAAGAAGGATTCGCTGTCGCTGTTTCACTCCATGACGTACCTGCATCATTCATCGATTTCTTTGTCATCGCTGGATCATTGAAAGCAATCGCAAGATTGGTCTTTTCTACTGTAAACGTTGTACATATCTTAGAATCAGAGGTAGCCGTTGTAGGATCTCCATTCGCATCTACACTACTCACACAGAATTGATAACTACCTGCCTTTAATCCACCATTGACTAAATCAGGCGCATTACTTTTAATCTTCACATTCAATGAATTTGTGCTTGATTCATTATTACTATTCAAACCATCGATTTCAAAGTTTTGATAGCTATTATCTCCATTACTTTCAACAGAATACGTAAGAGGTGTAACACCTAGTGGATTGACTGTTATCTTTCCTACTGCTTGACCTGCATTCACATTCTTACTGAACTCATAATCCTTACCACTGCTTGCCCCACTTTGCGGTGTCTTTGTATAAGCAAGCTTATGATGTTCTACAATTTCCAAAGGTAATAAATCAGATATCGGAGAGCTTTCTACTGGTAAATTTGAAGAAGCATCATATTCTTCATTGATAACTGCAACTTGATATTTCCCTACAGGAACACCTGTTATATCCAGTGTATAATCATTTGATCCGTTTCTTGTAGGCTCTAGCATTTTATAATATTGGATATCTGTACCTGCATCATTATAGAGAATCACTGATATTTGTGTATTTGTTCCTGTGTTTGCATTTACAGATAAATCAACACTTTGATTTTTTGCAATTTTTTGTGTATTGTGATTATTTCTTTTGATATTCAGTAAAGTAGCAGTGAGCGAAGATTGAATTCTTAACTTATTGGGATTCAATTCATTATTTTCATTTAGATTAGTTGTATCAATTACATAATTGTGCCAATTCCCATCTGTATAAGAGGTATTTGACGAGAAATTTACTTTAGTTTTATCTATCACTGAAAAAGGTCTTAAGGCCATTTTGTAAATTCTTCCACCTGTTGTATTTTTCCAATCAACACTCCACATCCATCCGATTCGTTCGCTAGATGTTATAACTGTTCCAGTATCAAATTCAAAGAAATTAAAATTTGCTTCTCCCCAGCTAGCATCTAGTATAGGGTTTTGGACTACATTACCATAAGTTGCGCTTTCTGCCCCTCCTGTGTATTCATGACTAGATATTCTTCCTTTTAACCAGTAGTCAGTTTCCTTTTTATAAGCTCGATCGCTCAACGTCAATCCAAGAGTTCCGCCTGTTTTAACATCGAAAATAGAAGGAAGAAAGGGGTTACGAACTATTGTTTTATTTTCTGAACTATTTAATTGTATTTTTTCAATTTCATTTTCCAAATTTTGTGTAGGACAATAACCTATACGACTATCTGAACTTCTATGGACTTGGATACAGTAATTGTCACGCTCACTCAAAGTAGGTACTGTATCTACCATAAGTGGTATAATGGAATCATATGTTTGAATATAACTTAGCGGCTTACTACTCATTAACACATAATCACTTGTATTATTACCAATATCCCAAACTACTTCTTTACCATTATAAGTCCCTAATACCACCTTCTGGCCCTTTTGTAATTGAAAGGGAGTTACAGCGGCACTCATTTCATAATTATAATAAGCATATCCCACCGTAAAAGTCCCCGTTAATGCAATGAAAGTTATCAACAATTTCTTCCACATAACCATACATCCTTTCCCTAAAGTGTCTATTTAAGTAGACATTTCTGAACAGGTGTTTTTGTTATAAAAATGCCTGTTTTTTTATTCAGAAACATATATTTCAATAAGTTTTTCCTATCTCTATTTATGTCTACCTTTTCAGACTTTTCTTTATTGAAATGTATCTTTCTGTTTGTTCTGTTTTAAATATACAAGAAATGTAAAACTTATCAGAATAAATATCAGATTGAGATAAATATTTGTTCCATCTCCTGTCAGTGCTCCACCAATGTTTGGGGTGTAAGTGCCTTTTACACTTGTATTAAATTCTTTATCTCCTATGATGGATACAATGCCTAATTCATCTGTTTCATATACGAGATAACCTTCTTCTGTTTTGTATTCGATTCTTTCATATTCTCCATTCGCATTCTTTCTGATGAGAATTGGATTTTTTATTCCTTCATATGGTATTTTTATCTTTAATGTTCCATCCGGTTGTACTTCTACTCCATCTTTCAACAGTTTTACATCATATATTTTCTTTACTTCTTGTGTTTCTTTTATGAATTCTTTCGCATCTTCTGTAATTTCTGATTGTTTTGTATCTGTTACATCCTCTACTTTTAATGCGAAGTTTGGTAAGAATGGTGTTCCATCCGGTTTTTCGATTTTGATTCCGTTATCTTCCAATTCTGTTTTTTGTTCAATCTCCATTGTGTCAAATAAGAATCCATCTTTATTCCCATCTTTACTTGGTTTCCATTCTGTAATTTCTATAATGTTTTCATCCGGAATACCATCTCCATCTTTATCTATATTAACGTCTGGCTTGCCATCTCCCTTACTGTCGATATTGACATCCGGTATATAGTCTCCATCCACATCGATATTCAAATCTGCTTCACCATCATCATCCAAATCTAAATTGATATCTGGTCTTCCATCGTTATCTGTATCTATATTTAATAATGGTTTGTGTTCTCCTATAGAATCATAGAGAAAATCATCTTTTTTATAATCTTTATCCGGTTTCCATATAGAATGCATAGGCAATAGATTAATGGTTGGTTTAGTGGAGCCTGATTGGGCAATGTTAAGATCTGCCTTCATGTCTCCATCTGTATCGATATTGATATCAGGAATATTGTCATTGTCTGTATCCACATTGATTTGTGGTTTTGCGCTTGTTCCTGTACAATATTCTTCTTTTACAATGTCACTTACAACAACACACTTTGTCGGTTTCCAATCTGTTTTCTTTAGAATCACAAGGTTGATATCCGGTTTTCCATCGTGGTCTGTATCGATGTTTAAGTCCGGTATTCCATCTCCATCACTATCGATATTGAGATCAGGTATGCCATCATAATCTCGATCACCGTTGATGATTATCCAATTTCCATTATCGTCTTTCCATTTGATATTGAGGTCCGGACATCCATCGCCATCCGGATCATTGAAATCCGGTTTCCCATCACCATCCACATCTTTATCAATGTTACTGTCCACCATCAACTTGCCTTCTTTGAAGATGAAATTGTAATTTGGATACGTTGTGTTCATTTCTTTTGTATTGCCTGTGATCGGATAGCTTCCTGCTTTACTATCTTTTGTCGCTGTGGTACTTAGTTTGACAATACCACTGTCTACCACATCTTGTACGCCATTCCAGCTAACCAGTTGACTTGTGAAATCTTGAAATGTAAGTTCCGGATTGTCTTCCCCTTTTTGTTTCGTTTTATCATCGATTGTGATATTGATGTCTTTTGGTAATACTTCGATTGTGATCTTCTTACTTAATGTCACTTCACTGTCTGCCGTTCTTGTCACTGTGATATTGATTTTTGACCCATTACTACATTTCAATGCATCAAACTCTGCTAGATTTCCTTTCACAGTTGGACTTGATACAAAGATCGTATTGTCCACTTCAAATGTATAGTTGACATTGGAACTTGAACTGTCGTCTTGTAAGGATCGTAATGTAAAGTGATCTCCATATACGATCTTTCCCGGTCGATTGATCGTTAATGTACTTTCATCCGGTCCTAAGATCCTCATCTTTCCATTCGCTTCTGCTTTGTTATAGTTTCGATTCCCTGCTTTCTCTACATGTAACGGTATTTCCATTCCTTCTTCTTTGTCATAATTGTATTCTATATCGATACCATTGCTTGTCCATGCAAGAGATGTAGGTATACTTGGATCTATCGTAATATAGTAACTTGTATCATTGACACTTACGCCACCTTCATTACTGGATATGTCTTGCGTAATGATGACCGGTGTTACTTTGCCTTTTCCGCTTTGTGCAGGTGTGACATCTTTGAATGATATCGTTTGATTTGCCTTTGTGATTGTGATTGGAAGTTCGATTGTTTTATTGCTGTAGTTACCGGTTGGATCATGACTTGTCGCTTCCACAATCACTTTTCCAATTTGTGTATTCATACTTGCATTATAGATCGAAACCAATCCATTTGAATCCACAGATATCACATCTGTAGGACTGCCTGCTTGTAATGCATACGTTACATCCGTTCCAACTGGATTACCGGAGGTATATAATTGAAATGTCTTTCCTTTTCCATATACTTCACTGTAATCATCATAACTGTTTCCACTCTTTGGCAGTTCATTTCCACTTACATCCGTATAAATGAATTCTTGTGAACCGGCTGTTACAGTGAATGTTAATTCTGTGATTGCGTCAGCTTGTCCACCGGATCCTTGTTTTTCTGCGACGATCACAACTGTTCCTACATTTTTTATTGTGACTGCGCCACTGTTTGGATTCACATCTATCACATTTGTTGGTTCTCCGTCTTTCAATCGATAAGTCACAGGGTTATTATTGGAACTACCCTTTACTGTCGCATATACGCTTACACCTGTATCGGTTAAACTTGCGGACTTTGAAGTGATCATCGTATTGGATGTGGCATTCTCATAAAACTTTAAATTCTCCGCTGGCGCCATTCCTACATTAATTGTGACCGATATTTCTTTTGTGCTCCATTTATCACTGACAGTTACTATAATTTGATAGGTTCCTGTCGTTGCGCTTAAATCAGCTGTTGTTTTAATGATACCTGTACTTTTATCTACACTGAAATAAGAATGATCATCTACATTTTTCAATCCATATGTGTATGTAGTTGATCCGCTTGTTATATTGTCCGGAGTACCCATTGTGCCATGTATCGTTCCTATGATGCCATTTGGCTTGATATTGGCATCACTTGTTTTAAATGTCGGTATACCGGAATCACTGGATGCACTATCCGGAGTTACATTTCCATCCACTTCTCGATAGATAACAATTTCCTTCGTGACTTCACTAGCTTGATAATCATCATAACCGTTGTTTGGATCATCATCTGCGATAGCTTTGATTGTGATTTTCCCATAAGCAGTACCGCCTGTATACGTTATCGCACCTGTATCTGGATCAAGATTGATGATGCCGACACTTCCACCGCTTTTTGAATACGTTACTTTTGCGCCGATACTTGGCGTTACGCTCGCTGTTTCACTCCAACCTGTAGTCGCTTGTGCAATACTTTTCTTTGTTTGATTCGGATCATCAAATGCCACAGAAAGATTTGTTTTATTTACAGTAAAGGATGCACTTATTTCTAAAGCTGGATCGGGATCATCATTTTGATCTTGTGCCTGTATTTTAAAATGATAAGTACCTGCATGAAGTGGTGCTCCATTTACTACTACTGTTTTCCCATCACTTGCTAAACTTACGTTGGTATATTCATTTGGATACGCCGGATCAGGGATAATTGTATAAACAGGTGTCCCGGCACCATTTTGAGAAGATATCGTTCCAATAGTATTTCCTACATTCACATTCTGATTAAATTTCAAATCTGTTTTGGAAGTAAAGGACAAATTAGATAACGGTTCAACGATTTCTAAAGGCAACAGATCAGATATTGGTGAACTTTCTACTGGCAAATTAGATGATGCATCATATTCTTCATTAATGACGGCCAATTGATATTTTCCTGTTGCCACACCGGTTAAATCTAAAACATACTCATTTGTACCATTTTTTGTGACTTCCAACATTTTATAATATTTTATATCTGTTCCTGTCTCATTATATAAGATTACCGATATTCTTGTACTAGTGCCTATATTCGCATTTATTGATAAATCAACACTACCATTTTTCATTATTTTATTTGTACTATGATCATTTCTTTTGATATCCTGTAAAGACACTGTTAAAGATGACTGCACTCTTAACTTATTTGGATTTAATTCATTGTTTTCACTCAAGTTATTAGTATCTATTTTATATTGATGCCAATTACCGTCCGTATATGCTATATTCGCAGCGAAATTTACTTTAATCTTATCCAATATACCAAAAGGTCTTAATGCTGATTCTCTTATAGTCGTGACAGCGCCAGTATTTTTATTGAATTGGTAATCTGCCTCTGCCCAAATAACATCACTCTCCGGTAAACCATACACACTTCCATAACTATCCCTCATACCTTGCAAAAGCGTTTGTAGATCACCATCCCATATAGTGCCAGGATCGCCCCATCCTAATGATAGTCCTCTGTCGTTCAACCAATAATGTGCTATCCCGGATGTAGACAAATAAGCACGGTCAGAAATTGATAAACCTAGCGATCCTCCGGTTTTTATTTCTTGATAATTTGGAATAAAAAAATCCTTTACCAACAATTTGCTCTCCACATCATTTTTTACAATTTTACCTACTTCATTATCAAGTTTTGTATTAGGACATTTTAAGCAAGCTATCACATGACCATCATTAGGATAAACCGGAATACATCCTATTGACGGATCATATTTTGCAATACTGTTCACGATTGGCTTACTACTCATCAGCACATAATTACCATTATTATTGTTATTCCCTATATCCCATACTACTTCTTTATTGTTATACTTGCCTAAAACCACTTTCGCACCTTTCGGAAGCTCAAAAGTTGGCGCACTTTGCGCATTCAGCCGCTGAAAAAAATCATTGCCTACATACATATATGCAACTACTATCGAACATATCAAACATCCCAACAAACTCCATAGTTTCTTCGTCACAGTCCTCTATCCTTTCCCTTAATTCAGACAAGCAATTGAAGATATAAAGATCGCAAAAGTGTATAATCCACCTGTTCTTTATATAAAATCAATATTTGGACACACGATAAAAAAATTCGGTTCGATATATTTTTTAAAATTAATGATTTTTTTGATAAACGCTTTCAAATGAAGTAACCCAGCCTTCCTCCACAAGACTTTGATAATAGCTGCTGTTATCCTTTTTCATAGCCCGATACAGCGTATTGACATCATTTAAAAATGCATCATCCAACGCCTGCATTTCCTGTTCGCAATGCGCCCAAGTTTTCAAGGTAAAATAGCCAGATTTTGCCGATCGTATTTCTTTGTCCCTCACAACAATGACAGGAAACAATTTTTCTTGATTTACAATTTTTTGTTCCTCCACATCATCATTAGCCGCATATAAATACGCACCGCCGATAATCGTACAAAATGCTGCGGCACACGAAAAAGAAATTGCGGCTGTTTTTTTAGAAAAATGAAATTTGAAATTCCAAGCATTTGGAATAAAAGATTTCGGAAGCACCATTTTCGCCATCGCATACGTAAGAGAAGAAGAGATGAAGGCATCCACAGAACGAAAATTCAATTTACATTCATTTTGTCGCTCATATAACTCAATCTTGTTTTTTAAAGCGGAACGAGCATATGAAAGTCGACTTTTGACCGTACCTTCGGGAAGTTTTAAAATACTGGCCGTTTCCTCCACACTCAGCTGTTGTAAATAATGCAGCACCACAACCTCTTTTTGACCCAACGGTAACTCATTGATAAAATAATTCATCACATCCTTATCACTGGAAAATTTCATTGTGACATCCGGCAAATGATAGGTTCTTGTTTCCACCAGATTTGTTTTTGTTTCAAAATGTTCATCTTGATATGTCATATATTTATTTTTACGAAATAAATTTTTACACTTGGAAATAACAATGCGATTCAGCCAATACTTAAATAATTCAGGATTTCTCAAATCCTGTATTTTGTTTTTGATTTGAATAAACGAATCTTGTACCACATCTTCGCAATCTGCTTCATTTTTGCACAGTTTATACGCAATAAAATATGCCAGCCGCACATAACGCTCATACAGTGCGGTAAATGCTTCCTCATCTCCATTTTGTGCCATTGTGATCAATTCCATATCACTGTATTTTTTCATCTTCATAGACGCTCACCTATTTATATCATAATTTCTAACTTTTTTATTGTCAACATTTATTTTTTACTATTTTAAACAAAATAATAATTTTATAATATAAAATTATCCATTATTTGTATAATTTTTATAAATTTATTCATTTTATTAACACCTTAATTATATATAGAAAAGATGATGATTTGTAATGTTATGTTCAACAGGTGAAACTTCGTAATAGATACAGCGATTTCAAACTGTCAAAAGAGAAAGCATGGTATTCTAATTTCGTTGCGAAAATAAAAAAGAACAGACTTTTTCATCTGTTCTTTATGATTATATAGGTTTACACATGGTTTCACTCATACTTAGAAACGCTGCGTTTGCACATCTATATCGATTCCTCTCTATAATCGATTCCTCTTATCTATTCAGTTGTAATTTTGAACTATCAACACGCAATCTCTGAAATGCTTGTCCGATTCACTTCATCCTTCTTGTCTTGATACTTCTTTTGATACCTACAATACTTCAACGTTCTACCTGTTCAAAATGTCTGCTCATTGATCGTCCACATCTATATCTGCGCTTTGTTTCTGATAAACGTTTATCGTAGAATTGTGGTTATCATTTTCCTATCTTCTTTCAAGATTCCTTGCGACATGTTCTTTCTGCATCATGCGATTGTCTCATGCCCTATAAGAATCCCATAGCGATGTTCCATCGCCCATTTTTAATTATGTTAGATTATGTTTTTTATGATGGCTTTTTATAATCTAACGATCATCTGTTCCCATGTTCTCACCGCTCTCTTTTCTTGTCTTTCTTTTTACACCTTTATTATAAACAATCTACTTTATACGTAAAGCTAAAAGGCTTTTTTGGTAAGTTTAACGGCAAAATCAGTTGATTTCATTTCTCAAGCACAAATTAAGAACATTTGGAATAAGATGGATCCATCATTAAATGAATGATTTCATGGTCCGTTTTGCGCATACCGACACGTGCAATTTGACTAACTGCACGAATGGTATTCTCCACGCCTTTTTCAATAATACCATCGCCGCCATAGAACTGACTATGATGCTGGTACATCTGCATGCCCAATAAACCGGCTTCCACCGCAGATGCAATTTTAGCTGCGCAACTGGCTTTGGCGCCATCACATATCATACCGGAATTGATCGCTAACGCATTGACAATGGTATGCGCCACTTCATCATATTGTCCGCCATATAAGTAACATACACCTGCGCCTGCCCCTACACCTGCGCTTGTAGCGCCGCAATATGCAGATAAACAGCCAATCTGCGTTTTCAAATGAATGGTCACCAAATTGGAAACAATGAGTGCGCGATACAACAAAGCATCATCAGCGTGTAATTCCTTTGCATATTCAATGACCGGCACACTACAGGTGATTCCTTGATTACCACTTCCGGAATTGATCACAACAGGCAGTTCACATCCGTGCATACGTGCATCTGATGCAGCTGCGGCATATGCTTTGGCACGATTTTGTACGCTATTGCCATAAGCATCCATTAAGATTTTCCCGATGTTGGCGCCAAATTCTCCATGCATACCAGCTTCTGCGATTGCCTGATTACATTCTATCTGCCGTTTTATTACAGCATTCACCAATGCCAAATCGACTTCATCCGCATACGCAACAATGTCTTTCACGGTTAATCGCTTGCGATTTTCTGCCGCTTGTATCACTTGATCCTGATAAGGTTTTTCCATGAAAACATCATTGTTTTTTTGAATTTTGATAACATTTGTATGATTGCCAAGAATACGTACAAATGCATTGTCATCATCCGCAAATGCATGAATTTGGATATCGAACGAACTGTTCGCATCCGATTCTTGTATCGTTATGGACACTTGATTTAAATATGAATCCAGCATTTGATAATTTGATGATGTCGCTTGTGATAAAACTTCCAATTCCTTGTCAGCGTTCCCATAACAAATGCCTGCCGCGACTGCTGCCGATATTCCTTTTTTTCCACCGGTATGCGGAACGATCACGCTCTTGACATTTTTAATGATATTGCCGCTGATCACAAGCTGTAGGCGCTTTGGAAGTTTACCCAGCGCCTTTCTTACAATGGCACCCGCATACGCAATGGCGATTGGTTCGCTACATCCCATGGCCGGGATCAGTTCTTCATGTAATATAGATGTATAAGCATCCATAATCTTCTTGTCCATACCTTTTCCTCTTTCCATAGTTATCTTGCTTTTACATACGCATGAAACCAGTCAATGATCTCTTTTTTTCTGGCTCTGGCGATTGGCAGTGTTTCTTGATGATGCAATTCAATCATATCATTTTGTATTTTTACGATATGCTGTACATTGACCAAAAAGCTGGCATGAATGCGTAAGAAATCATAGTTCTTAAAATATTCCTCTGCCTGCATCATTGTTTTTCGTTCTTTGAATACGCCTCTTACTGTATGAAATATTAAGTTTTTATTGCTTTTTTCAATATAGTAAATATCCTGTATGCGAATCGCTATCAAAAGTCCATTGTAAGAAAGCAAATAGTCTTTGTGTGATCGCAAAAGGGAATGCAAATGTTCTTTGATTCTCATCATTTCTGATTTTACTTGACGCCGTTGTATAAATAAAATACGATTCATCGGATAGATTTCTTTCTGCATGTCGTTCAGTTGTTCCATACAATAAATAACGATTCGCTGTGGAAAACGTTCCACAAAGGATGCAGAAACTCTTGGTGTGTAGAATAATTCATGAAAGAATACAACATCAAATTGTCCTGATTCTTCCGCTTTCGCAAATTCCGAAATCTTGGTAAAGTGAGAAAATGTCCATTCCATATCATTCAGCATTTTTGCGCATTCAAAAATCAAATCTTTTGCGACACTTTCTTTTTCAAGCACTGCGATTTTTAACATGACCCTCACCTCATGCTTTCGTTTTCATCATTATAACATGTAACGTCTATGAAAAAAAGCACATCTTCCTTGTTTACAAGGAAACATGTGCGATGGATAATAAAGATTCAAAAATAAACTAATGGATGGTTTCTCTCCATATTTTTGCGCCCAAAGCAGTCAATTTGCCATCCAAATTATCATAACCGCGATCGATATGATAAATTTCATAAATGGTCGTCACACCTTCCGCCAAAAGTCCGGCAATTACCAAACAAGCACCACAGCGTAGATCGGTCGCAACCACATCACAGCCGGTCAAAGCTGTTGGACCGTTGATCATTGCGCTTGGTGTCATGACATTGATATTGGCGCCCATTTTATTCAATTCCATACAGTGTTTGAATCGCTCCGTATAGATGGTTTCTGTGATAATGGATTGACCTTTTGCTTGTGTAAGCAATGCAGTTAAAGGCTGTTGAATATCTGTCGCAAAGCCCGGATATGGAAGGGTTTTGATGTCTGTTGCTTGTAAAGTATGAGAGCCTCCAATGATTTTAACATGATCGATTCCCACTTCCATTTGTATGCCGATTTCATCTAATTTAGAAAGCAATGATTCCAAGTGCTGCGGTATGATATTTTCTACAATGACTTCATTCGCTGCGGCTGCGGCCAATACCAAATACGTCGCGGCTTCTATACGGTCCGGTATAATTTCATGGAAACAGCCATCCAAATGATCAACACCGTCAATGGTAATTACATTGGTGCCCACACCACGTATTTTGGCGCCCATTTTGTTTAATAAAGTCGCCACATCAATGATTTCCGGCTCTTTTGCCGCATTTTCAATTGTTGTTCTCCCTTTTGCATATACTGCCGCCATCATGATATTGATGGTCGCCCCCACACTGGAAATATCCAAAAAGATTTTGTTTCCTGTTAATTCTTTCGCGTCAATGATATACGTACCGTGTTCATAGCGAACATCTGCCCCCAACGCTTCAAAACCCTTCAAATGCAAATCAATGGGACGCGGTCCAAGATAACAGCCCCCTGGCATTTTCATTTCCACATGTCCATATTTGCCAAGCAAAGCTCCCATAAAATAATAAGACGCACGCAGTTTTGTGACAGCTTCCTGTACCATCGGACGATTTGTCATATTACTAGGATCGATAATAAGAATATCATCGCCTTTTAAAATAACTTCTACCCCAAGATCTTTTAAAAGTTCTGAAAGAGAATTGACATCCGATATTTGGGGAACGCCGCAGATAGTCACAGGTCCATTGGCCAGAATCGCAGCTGGAATTAACGCAACAGTCGCATTTTTGGATCCGGAAATACGCACAGTGCCATGTAGTTTATGTCCACCTTCTATTTTGATAACTTCTTCCATACCCAGACTTCTCCTTCCGATATACCATTCTATACATTCATCACAAGAATGTGATTCATTTTCAAAAGTGTAGATATATTATAATGCATTTTACGTATAATAGCTATAAAATTTGTCATTTCTTTGTTTGAAAATAAATGATGAATGAATCGCTAAAATCATCTAGTTATTATTCATACATTATGGTAAAACACAAAAAAAGAAAGGGAAGCGATCCTCACAAGATGAACCTTCCATTTTCTCAATACAATGGGAGAGGAACACTTGTTAAACAAGGTTTCTTCACTACCAATAGTTTGAGCAAAATCATTGTTTTATGCGATAAAATTTCATTATTTTCATGACAAACTCTTTTTTATTCAAATTCATTTCACACAACAGAAATGCTTAATTTTACTTTATCAATCCTATCATAACATGATATAATACTCAACGTGGATAGGAGTGAAGAGGATGAAAAAACAAGCATTTGACAATCAATTATATTTAGAACTACAATCAAAACATATTCTGGAGCGCATTTCAAAATTCGACAATAAACTCTACTTAGAATTTGGCGGTAAATTATTTGACGATCATCATGCCGCAAGAGTACTACCGGGATTTCAACCTGACTCAAAACTAAAGATGTTGCTGACGTTAAAAGAAAAAGTAGAAGTGATTATCGTCATCAGCGCAAACGATATTGAAAAAAACAAGATCAGAAATGACCTTGGTATTACATACGATGTAGAAGTATTGCGATTAATCGATGCCTACCGCAGTGTCGGACTATATGTAGGCAGCGTTGTAATTACACAATACGTCAACCAATCTAGTGCCGATACCTTTAAGCATCATTTAGAAAGTCTAGGTATCCATGTTTGCCTGCACTATCCTATTCTAGGATATCCAAATAATATTGAATTGATCGTATCCGATGAAGGATATGGAAAAAATGAATACATAGAAACAACGAAACCGCTTGTCGTCGTCACTGCGCCGGGACCCGGTTCCGGTAAAATGGCCACTTGCTTGTCACAGTTGTATCATGAACACAAGCGTGGAATCAAAGCCGGATATGCAAAATATGAAACCTTCCCTATCTGGAATTTGCCATTGAAACATCCTGTCAATCTTGCGTATGAAGCCGCAACGGCCGATCTAAACGATATCAATATGATTGATCCGTTTCATTTGGAAGCCTATGGTGAAACAACCGTCAACTACAATCGTGATGTCGAAATCTTTCCAGTATTGAATACCATGTTTGAACGCATCCTTGGAGAAAGTCCTTATCACTCCCCTACCGACATGGGCGTAAACATGGCCGGTAATTGTATCATCGATGATGAAGCTGCCATTCACGCCAGTCAAGATGAAATCATCCGCCGCTATTATCAAGCGCAAGTAGATGTCAAAAAAGGTCAGACTACCCATGATGTGGTAGAAAAAATTGAATTGATCATGAGTCAAGCAAATATATCCATTCAAGATCGAAAATGTGTAAACGCCGCTTTGGAAAAAGCGGAACAAACCGATGCCCCTGCGGTTGCGATTGAATTATTGGATGGCACCATCGTAACAGGAAAAACAAGCGAATTATTAGGCGCCAGCGCAGCGGCTTTGCTCAATGCCTTAAAACAGCTGGGACATATTGACGACAGTATTCCATTGATTTCACCAACGATCATTGAACCAATCCAAAAACTGAAAGTCAATCATCTGGGCAATAAAAATCCTCGACTACATACAGATGAAGTATTGATTGCTTTGTGTATTTCAGCGACAACCAATCCAATTTCACATTTGGCAATGAAACAGCTGGAACATTTAAAAGGGTGTGAAGCGCACAGTACTGTAATTCTTTCAGAAGTCGATAAGAATGTATTCAGAAAATTAAAGGTCAATTTAACCGCAGAAGCAAAATATCAAACAAAAAAGCTCTATCATCATTAACATACACGCTGCTTAAAAGCGTGTTTTTGTGTAAAAAGTTAGGAGGATAACACAATGGCACAACCAAAAATTATATTTTTTGATATCGATGGTACGTTAATCGATATGAATAAAAAACAAATCCGTCCGAAAATGACAGAAACATTAAAACGATTGAAACAAAACAATATACAAATATGTATTGCGACCGGAAGAAGTGTCATTACCCTTCCTCATTTTCCTGACATCACCTTTGATGCTTACATAACTTTCAACGGCGCATACTGTTTTGATCAAGCGCAGACGATATATAGCTGTCCGCTTCCAAAAGAAGATGTAAAAAACATATTGCAAAATGCTGCCGCAATACAAAGACCGGTATCCATTGCAACAAAACATCGCGTTGCCGCAAATGGTAAAGATAAAGATTTGGCCATGTACTACAGTTTCGCCAATCTCGAAATCGAAATCACAGATGATTTTGATCAGGTGGCAAAAGAAGAAGTGTATCAAATCATGCTGGGATGCAGAAAAAGCGATCATGCGCAGCTATTACAAAATACACATCATGCAAAAATCACATCATGGTGGGATCGCGCTGTAGATATCATCCCGTCACAAACAGGAAAAGGAAACGGCATACGTCAAGTTTTGCATTATTTTCATTTGGATCCCTCACAAGCAATGGCTTTTGGTGACGGGAACAACGATATCGAAATGTTCCAAGCCGTTGGTACAAGCATTGCCATGGGAAATGCATCACAGGAATTAAAAAACATCGCCAGCGATTGTTGCGGAAATGTCGCCGACGATGGTATTTATCATTATTGCAAACAACATCATTTGATTTAAATGTTTCAAAATTCCAATCGATAAATATCAGCCTGTTCATTCTCAAACAAAAAACTGCGCTCATAAACACCGCCGTTTTTTACAATCGTGCGAATGGATGGCTGATTATTGCGTTCTACCGATACATCCAGCTTATGAAAACCCAAATCTTTGGCATATTCAACCAGCTGTTTTAACATTTCACTCGCATATCCTTTATTTCTTTTTGTAGGCCGTACGCTGTAACCACAATTCCCCAAATCCTTTAAGAAATCGTTCAGCGTATGTCGAAAATCGATAATGCCGACAATATGATCGAACGCATCAATTGCGAAAAAAGTATCGCACACTACCCAATAAGGATCCTTTGTTTCTTCATGAGCATTGTTTGTCACAGCGCTAAGCCACTCTTCATAAGAATTCAACTGATCCAAACGCTCACTTCCATTGATTGTGCATTCACCATAATCAAAAAATTCTTCTTTGAAATCCAAAGCTTACGCTTTCAATTCTGCATTTGCTCTTATGAAACGTATATACATAAAAATCTCCCTTTCTTTCATTCACTGTTTAAAGCAGCGATAAATAATTTTGAAAATAATCCAGCACTTCTTCTTTACGAAACGGTGATTTTTTTTCTTCTATCACTTGTAACAAACGACGCAGTTCATTGTGCAAAATTCGATCCAATCTTTCACCATACTGCATTTTTCTTGCGTGCCAAAAATATTCTTCCTCATCCAACACTTTTACTTGTCCGTTGGGCATTACTTTCACATCAAGATCATAATCAATATTTTTAATCGCTTCACCATCATATATACTTGGTGATGCAATATTGCAATAATAATGAATTCCTGTTTTTCTAACCATACAAATGACATTGTACCATTGATCCGGATAGAAGAAACAAACGGCAGGTTCTCTTGTCTTCCACTTTCTTCCATTGGCTTCTACGACAATAGACCGGTCAGTCACAGCTACGATCTGTTGCGCACTCACTTCCAACACTTTTGCCTTTGACCATGTACGATGTAAAGATCCGTCATGCTTAAAACTTTGAATATGTACAAAATCGTTGACATGCAGTTCCATTTCATCAACTCCTTCATGATTCATCTTTTATACGTGTTTCATTATAACATACTTTTTGGCTTTTCAGAATAAAAGACACACATACAAGACATACTATGGATGAACAGAAAGGAGCGATGATGCAGATAAACTGCATCATGAAACGGATGATGAAAAAACAAGAGTTTATGTTGACCCCAAAGGATGTCTTATATCTGTCCGATTTATTGGATCAGATATTGGTATTAAACAAGCGGATTGGCAATGATCTTACCATGATCGAAGACAAAAAAGTTAAAACATGTTTTGAAAAAGTCAATCAAAAACTATGCGAACAATACGATGCGCTGTTGAACGTTTTGGAAAGAGAGGCAAACTAAATGAGCAACTATGGCGATAAAGAGATTTCCACCAATTTGCTGGTGACATTAAAACACATGAAATCAGAATTCAATATTTTTACACAAGAAGCAAGCAACCAAGAACTATATGAAACCATCGATGGTATTTATCAATGTATTTCTACGATCCAGCGTGATGTCTATGATATGATGAGTGCACAGGGATGGTATCAATTACGTGCTGATACAAAACAAAACATAAAAAAAGCATACGACAAATTTTCCAAAAGTCAATCCGAAATGTGCTAAAAAAATACGCAGAACGCGTATTTTTTTATTCATTGATATTGAAATATGCGGTTGCGATATTCACAGCTTCCCTGGCGGAAAAGAAACGACAACGCGCTGTATTGATATACATGCTGCGCACGATTTTGCGCTCTTCCATCACTTCACCAATCACATCAAATCCTTGATAATTCAAATTCAAATCCAACATATCAATCCATGTAACATGATTGTTTTGTTCAATTGGAGATGACAAGATTTTAATCGGCAACTGATCACCACTGTAACGTGCCATTTGAAACATCGTACAGTCTTGATAATCACATCCCAAAAGCAACACATAACCATTGAGTTCAGACAGTTTCCCTAGTGGTGAATCTTTAGAAAGACCGAAATGAAGCGGATGTTTGTCACAGATGATCTTCGCATATTTTCCCCAAGCCGCAAAAGAATAAATCGGATGATTGGATCGAAATACACCTTCATTCATCAAAAACTGATGTACCAAAGGATCTTTCGTGCTGGGAACACTCAATTTTTTGCGAAACGGCACTGCGTTTTCACGTACCAGATTCCAACTTTCTCGAACAACGTTCACAGCGCCATGACATGCAGGATCCAGATTATTTCGTGTAAATGCAGGCATTACGATCGTACCTTCATAACCAATGACTTCCATCAATGCTTCAATCAATGTCTGTGAACCGCCGCTGATGTATCCCAGTCGATCGCTTTGTGCATCCACTAAAACAGACATACCTCTTTGGATTCCCAAATTGAGCAGTTGAGTTTTGATGTCTTTTTTCACGACGACGTCGCCGATACCATCCTCATTTAATATATTTTCAACAATTTCAGCCATTCACGATACGCCTCCAATTCTATATAATTCTGTTTGATATTGTCCGGTTTTAAAACGCCGTCTTCAAAATAATAGGTCATCGGTAACGTAATCACTTCTCCCAGCGTAATTTTCAACTCATCCAGCTTATCCTTATCTTCATCATTGATGTCAATGTAATATAAATCAAATGGCTTTTCTTTTTGAAGCTGTTCCACGACTTTCGCATATTCATCGCACGAATAACAATCTGTGGTCGTCAGCACCAAAAGAAAACTATCATCGTCTTCAATCTGTAAGCGACGGATGACTTCATCTGCGGTTATTTTTTTCATACTGCTTTGTTTCGAAGGAGCGCTACATCCCATCAGCTGTACCATAACGAAACATGCGATCAAAAACTTCTTCATGCACATGCCTCCCTGTGATAAAATTATACCTTAAAAAAGTTGATATGAAAAGTGATTTTATCTTTTTCGATAGAAACCGTATGGGGATTCAAAAGATGTGTTACTTGCGTATGTTTGATCATCGATTCCAATACAAGAGATTTTTGTCGCACAAACATATGAGAATACAAATGATCGATACACACCTAATCAATGTATGGGGGTTATCGTTTATTTTCAGACTGCTTTATCAATGGGCTTACAAGCCTATTCTCAAAAAGCGGCGAATTTCCTGCAAGCCTTGCTTTTTTGCTCATGTGAGATAAAATGGTTATTTTTCCCTCCATATGGTATAGGTCTTGCTTTTCTCAATCATCATGTACATCAATTTTTCCATACGATTTTCTCCTTTACATTCTATGTGGTTCACTGGGATTATTATATTTATCTGGCAATAGAAATCTGTCTGTCACTTATTCGAAGCAAATTTATAGCCTACACCTAAAACGGTCTTTAAGTAAGTTTTAGATTGCTTCCCCATGATTATCTTCCTACAATGAATGTGGTATTAGGAAAAGTATCTAATATTATCTCATACTTATCCAATCTTTGATTTTGTATATCTTTGTTTGTTTGTTTAGATGGAACATTCGTTATAAGTACATCTTGCGATAAACCCAATCCGCTGTAACATAAGATTGGTAAATCTGTCTTGGATATTTTTTCTATGAGTGCCAATGATTTTATGCAGTCAACGGAAAAGCCACATACATGAGGGTTTATCTTCCAACCCTTGATATGTAAATTCATATAATGCTTTATTTTACTGTCAATATTTTCATCAAAAGGGTGGATTGCCCCAAATGTATATAGCCGATCATTTTGGGTTACGATTTTCTCCATAATATCCGCACTATTTTTATTAGGTGGGTTTATTTGCTGAATAACTACTTTGCCGATACAATTATTATCCATATCTTTTAACAGTTTCCGTTGTATAATTCAAGACAAATACACCCGTAAACAACTTTATTTTTGTGCGTAATCCGACAAGACTAAATAGTTTTGTTGGACATTTGGAAAAGTAAATTTTATTCAAATCAAATAAATCAATAGAAAATGGGAAACAGCTTAAATCCATTAACGATTTATTAAAATCAGATTCTTTTTTTGTAAAAAAAGTGGAAAGAGCCGGAATAGGCATTCGTATGAATGACAATGAAAATCTATCATTTCATAGTTCTCAGCTAATGCCCTTTTGATTACAAAATCACCATTCGATGTTAATTCTAATTCTTCATATTCGGATAAATTAGTATATTTCTTTTTCATGCTAATTTGTATCATATGCCCTCCTTTTACTATATGACTTCAATCGTTGTCTAATATATTCCCGCTTTTGTTCTGAAAAACTTTTTGGCACCGTAACACCTCTGGTTTGACTGCTTTTGTTCATATGGTCAGTGTCATACCTATCTTTGTCAATGGCTTTAGAAAAACTTTCACCCGATTTTTTATCTTTCCAAAAAACGATATAGCGGTAAATTGTTTTATTTTGTCTAATAAATAAATTTTATGTAATATGAATGTACAAAGAGAGAAAGGGAAGGGGGATTCCATAGTTGTCGGCATTGAATGCATGATCATCCGCATTATCCTATCCAATATTTTATCCTTGTTATTTGTTTTGATCATCGCAAAAATGCATTCCAAAAAGCGTATGCAAATACAATCTTAAAACGCCCTGTGTAAAACAAGGCAAAAGCTTTTATGAATGTATTGATAACCTACAGCCAACAGAAGTAAGATTTTTCAAGTCGTTGAAACAATTTTTGTGCTTATCAAGCATTTAGCGGCAAGGGTAGAAATCTAATGCATGTCCACATCCATTCTAAAAGCCACTCACTATTTTTCATAATTATGCGCAATTTTACCGGCTGCTGATGCCGCAACCGCACCAATAATATCATCCAAAAATGTATGACAATTCACTGCGTGATCCCGATTCAGCTTTTCAATAATTCCAGGTTTGCATTTATCAATATAACCATAATTCGTTAAAGCGATGGATCCATATAAATTACAAATACCATATGCCAATACTTCATCAATGCCATACAAAGGCGCATCTGCCTGAACGATCATTTCCAACTGTGGATCTAAAAAGCGATGATTCTCTACTGCGACATCAATGCCGATGCCTGTTAAAAGCGCATACTGCACTTCACGTTTATGAAGCACTTCTTCAACGACGTTTCTGCATTGCGCCAAGGTAAGTTCCGGATGATACCGTTGTTGTAAAAACAGCACACAATCCGCAATATCATCCAAGGTAACGCCACGCTGATCCAAATAAGCAACACATCTCTCATACATCATAACATTCCTCCTGTTTCTATTGTATCCCAATTCTTCTTTGTTTATGAAACAAGATGGATACGCAAACAAAAATAAAATTGCGGGTTATTTCTACAATGACCTTTCACAAGAAGTTTATCTGTTATATAATGTTAGACAGACAGTGGAAAGGAATGCATCCATGATGAAAAAACACATTTTAATAGGGGGTATTGTATTATGTATACATCTGCTTTATATGCCGTGTGCCCATGGAGAAACGCAGCAGTATATCGTTGAAGAAATCCAACCGGATCAAAGCGTTTCCAAAATTGTAGAGACATCGATTCTTGCCGAAGCAAGCGCTGCCTATGAAGCACATCTTTCCACATCCCATAATCTTGTATTACGCAATGCGAAACGCGTTTTGGATATGAAATATGGTGTTGTGTTGTTTAAAAAAAGTGAAACTTGTGACTATAACGTAACTTATCAAACTGCACAAGGAGATGGCTATGTCAACGGCTGTTATGGAATTGACGGGGCATATCTTTCCACGCAGAACAATCATATGGTAAATTTCTTAATCAGCGGTGCTTTCGGTTCCACAAGTGAAGATGATGTGACATTACTGCCCATTGAAAACGCAGAAACTGTATCAATTTATCAAGTAAAAGATCAACGGCTTTATCATCATATTAAGACGGACATGGATGATGAGCGCTATTCCAACTCCATTTTATTGGGAGATGCGCCGGATGAGTTGACAGATGGTGAATATTACAGCTATGATGGACATTTTTTCTATGCGGTACGCGATGATTTCAGCGGTTTTCATGACATGATTGACGATGTAAGAAAACAAACGAATGCACATGCAATAAATCGCACACCTTATTATAATTATTATCAATATCTAACGCATCGCTCCACCAGTGATTATCGAGAAACAGATTTGAATCGATATGTTCAGGATGAACTACATATCCGGCGATCCCTTACCACCTACCGCAGTATTCATACTTCCTCCCATGGCATTTTAACGCAAAGTCTTTTCAAAGACAATATGGCAGCGTTTTTGCAATATCAGGATCAATTAGGTGTGAATGCGATGATGATGTTGGCATTATCGATGAATGAAAGCGCAGTGGGCAGAAGTTATCTCGCATTTACCCGCAATAATTTATTTGGTCATGCGGCTTTTGATTCCGCCGTTGAAGAAAATGCGTCACGTTATCAAAGCGTATCCGCCAGCGTTTATTCTCATGCCCTGCATTATTTACAAGAAAGTTATCTGAATCCGGATTCTTTTACATGGCATGGGGGATACTTTGGCAATAAAGCAAGCGGCATGAACGTATCTTATGCATCCGATCCCTATTGGGGTGAAAAAGCGGCGCAGTATTTTTGTCGTTTGGATGAAGCATTGGGAAAACATGCCTTCCAACAAGAAACGTTAGGTTTTGTGCAGGGAACAAAAAATGTAAGCGTGTATGCATCGCCAAATGAAGATGCAAAGGTGCTATATGAAACACACGGCAATAAAGATTTTGCCTTTCTGATCTTGCGCCAACAAGGTGCGTGGTATCAAATTCAATGTGATCCGTCAACGGACGCGTATAGTTACGATTTTCAGAAAAACGTCGGTTATGTTAAGCAATCCGATATCGATTATTTGAATCAAGAACCGAAAGAAAAATCCATCATTCGCTACCCGATTACCTTTGATGCACAAGACGGCAAATTTGAAAACAAAGCGTCAAAAGTAACGCTGTTTATTCCTGCAGGGCAAATGCCTTCCATTCTTCCGCCCATTAAAGAAGGTTCACTGTTTATGGAATGGAATCAAGAACTGTCTGCCGCAGAGAAGGAAATCACATATACTGCACAATATGCGAGCGTGAAAGAGGCAAAACTCTCCAAAATGCCGAAACAAGCATATGAAGTAGATGAACCATTGGACGTACAAGACGGCGTCTTGTCCATAACACTTGCACAGGGAGCAAAAAAAGATATTCCTTTAAACAGTTCCATGGTAAGTGGATTTGACTTTTCAAAGGCCGGTAAACAAACATTATATGTGACCTATCAAGGAATTCAAACATCTTATGATGTAGAAGTCAGCGATGTACAAAAAAACAAGCACGAACAGCTGTTTGAAACGATTCAATCACTGTTGCATTCTTATAGCATAGATGATTCGATGGATGCGGATACGAAAGAACAATTTCTTTCAGTTAAAGAAGAAATCATGAAAAACAAAACACCGGATTTATCTTTGGAAGCATATCGAATATTGGATGCTTGTATCCAAAAGGCATATGGATTTTCCTTACAAGTCATGATTTCCGATGACGACAGTGATATGAGCGTATCCGGACTAGGCATTGCCACACAATTGGATCCACCTTCCCTATTTCCGCAGGTACTGAATTTTACTTTTTCCAAAGGAATTGATAAGGATCATGAAACCTTATTGAAACAAGTGGGAGAAGGCAATGGCTATACTTTGGAATATTGTTTTTCATTATCTGCCAATGTCAATTTTCATAAAGCTGAAATACAAGATGATCTCATTATTTCGATAAAAAAACCGGAAGAAACAAAATTGAATAATCATTACGTCGTTTTACGTTATCAAGACGGTGAGGTTGTGCAGATGATAACTTCACAAAGCAATTCTTATATTACATTTACTACGGACAAACTTGGTGATTATGCGCTTATATCTACGCCCGCAGCGTCCTCAAGTCAAGGAAATGATATCATCGAAAATAACTCGGTTCATACAAACGGTCTAAATATTTTTTCACTGTTGATTTATATAGGATGTGTGTTACTGTTTATTATTTTGGTCATTATGACTATCATAATCAGGAAAAAGCGTAAAAAAGCATCCCTAAAAAATTCACAAAAAAATAACAATGAAATACAACCCCATAACACAAATACAGAACATGAACATGGGTCACAATAAATACACATCATGGAAAAAGCTGCGCAATTATAAAATCATTTCACATCCTTACCTTTAATCTAACTTTAATACAATCTTTTTACGATCGTTGTATTTTTCATTCATTTTTTTACATAAAATAGCAACATTGATTTTCTTATTTTACTTTTAAAAATGGCAGTGTTATAATGATTCTATCAAGGAGGATATTTTATGAATGTTAATCCATTAAAACAAATCGTAACAAAACAAAAGAAAGGAGAAAGCGTGGGAATTTATTCTTGTTGCAGCGCCAATGCATATGTCATTGAAGCCGCAATCAAAGCTGCAAAACGCGATAATTCCTGCGTATTGATTGAAGCCACTGCCAATCAAGTTGATCAAAACGGTGGTTATACGGGAATGACACCGGAAGATTTTAAACAATTCGTACATGGCATTGCAAAAAAAGTAGGTTTCACAACCGATCGCATTTTCTTAGGCGGCGATCACTTGGGTCCTTTGACATTTGCGTCCAACAATGAAAAAGAAGCAATGGAATTGTCAAAAGAATTGGTACGCTGTTATGTCGCTGCCGGATTTACCAAAATCCACATCGATACCAGCATGAAAGTCGCAGATGATGATCCAAACACACGTTTAAGCGATGAAACGATATCTCGCCGTGGGGCAGAACTTGCAAGAGTTTGTGAAGATACCTACCAAGAATTGTTGAAAACAGATCCAAATGCTATTCGTCCTGTGTATATCGTTGGAAGTGAAGTACCTATCCCAGGAGGCGCACAAGGCGAAGATCAAGGCATGCAGGTTACCAAAGTCGAGGATTTCAAAGCTACAGTACAAGCATTTGAAACAGCGTTTAAAAATGCAGGACTGGAAGAAACTTGGAAAGATGTCATTGGTGTTGTCGTACAGCCAGGTGTTGAAGAAAAAGATGCAGGATGTACAGAATATGACCGTGCCAAAGCTGCTGAATTGATGGCTTCTATCAAAGATTTCCCAAATTTGGTATTCGAGGGTCATTCTACAGATTACCAGACAAAATTCAAACTGCGTGAACTTGTGGAAGACGGTGTTGGCATTTTAAAAGTCGGTCCGGGATTGACTTATGCGATGCGTGAAGCGCTGTTCGCTCTGGCTTATATGGAAGAGATGATCTATCATGGAAAAGAAACTTCTCATTTTATCGATGTTTTAGAAAAAGCAATGCTGGAAGAACCAAAGAATTGGAAGAAACATTATCATGGGGATGACAATGAATGTTGGTTCAAACGTAAATTCTCTTTCTCCGATCGTAGCCGCTATTATATGCCAAATCCGGAAGTCGCTGCCGCTAAGGATAAGATGATTGATAATTTGCGCAAAAGTGGTGTTTCTCTAGCTGTTCTATCTCAGTTTATGCCAATTCAATATACGAAAGTACGTCAAGGAACATTGGAAAATGATCCGGAAGCATTGATTTTGGATCGCATTACCAATACCATTGATGAATACTTATATGCATCTCATCAAGAAGAATTGTTCTAAAATAATAAAAGCTGATCGAAAATTAAATAATCGATCAGCCTTTTTTTGTTTCACTTAAATCTGTATCGTAATGCTCATGCAAAGATCAAAAGACAAAGCTTTATGGAAATGTGCATAACATGCTATAAAACCATGGATCACTCTATTCCTAAGATAGCCGGTTATACACATTGCCACAATACCGATTAGGGCGAACCTTCTCTCATTTTATCATATAAAATCTTAAAAACATTATTTTGTATTTTTTACTTTTGAAATATTTATAATACTTGACAAATGCCAAATATACTGTATAATACAGTATTGGATAATACAGTTTAGGGGGTGGATTATGTCTACGATTGATTTAATCATTTTAGGTTCATTATACCAAAGTCCCAAAAGTGCGTATGACTTACAAAAACAGATTGAATACCGAAACTTGTCAAGGTGGATAAAAATTGGTTCGTTTACTGTTTACAAGAAAGTGGTTCAATACGAAAACAAAGGATATGTTGTCAGTGAAACCGTTAAGAATGGCAATATGCCTGAAAAAACAGTGTATACTATAACGCCAAAGGGAAAAGAAATTTTCAAAGAATTGATGAGTAAATTTTCTTTAGCAGAAACAAGAGTATTTTTAGATTTTAATGCAGTTATTGTGAATATGGCTTTGCTTGACGATAATTCTGTAAATGAGTGTATTGCAAATATTAAAAACAGTATTCAAAACACTAAAATGCAGATTGCAGAACAATTACCCAAACATAAGGACATTCCGTTATTTGGACGGACTATTCTGGAACAGCAATTTTTGCTTTTAGAAACACTGGAAAAATGGGAAGAAAATTTTGAAAAAGAGTTGGTGAAAGAGAGGGAAGAAAAATGAATTTGATGTTTTTTATATTTTTTAATTTGGTGATTTATTTACCATTTCACTTATTTGAGGAAGCTATTGGTGATTTCCCTAAATGGATGTATGAGCATAAATGGTTGCCTTATCATATGACGCATGGACATTGGATGGCGAACAATTTGTTTATTTACTATCCAATGCTTCTTATATCAGTTTTTTTATTTGTGTTTATCAATCAGTTTGTCTGTTTCGGAGTGGCAATTCTTATATGGGGAATTATAAATTTTGGCGACCATTTTTTCTATACAATCAAAGATAGAAAAATCTCTCCGGGGTTAATAACCGGAACACTTTTTCTTGTCAATTCAATTTTCGGATTAAGTAATTATTATTTTTCAGATTTCTTTTCTGTATATCAGTTAATCTTAGGAATTGTGATTGGTGGTTTGTTATTTGGTTTGCCTATGGGATTATGTGTTGTTTTATATAAGTTTTTTGATAAGTATTTCAAATAAATGGAAATGTTGGAAGCAAAAATCACAGTTGGACAGAATACGCCGCATAATAGATAATAAGAATTTCAATGCGTCACAGTAAAAAAGAAAAAGATTGATTGAAAAAGAATTACTGAATTTCGACCAATCCTATTTATCATTAATGAATGGAAATAATCTGATCAATTCTTTGATACATATCCATCGCATTCTCATTCGGCATTTGAATAATTGAATAAATCGTTGCCTTTACCGGAAGCTGTAAAGCCTTGATTTCCTGTTCCAATGCATTGCATTCATCACTCATTTGTCGATAATCATCAGAGATAATGGTAATCACAATTCGATTATCGCGCACTCTGGCCGTTATACATTCCTCCTGAATACTGTATTCCAAACAATCACGAAGACTGGTCAACACTTCTTGTTCAAAATCCAAACCGTATTTATCGATATACGAATGCATACTGCCAAGTTCAATAACGATCATACCAAGCGACTTCAAATTCTGCCGTTTCATATTTAATAAGAGTGTATAAAAATATTCCCGATTATAAAACAACGACAAT
Source organism: Erysipelotrichales bacterium (assembly GCA_910576345.1). GTDB lineage: Bacteria > Bacillota_I > Bacilli_A > Erysipelotrichales > Erysipelotrichaceae > C-19. Next base: position 2,971 of record CAJTIT010000004.1, on the reverse strand, counting down.
GAATCCATTAACTGGAAATCCTTTACTTGCCTTCTTCGCTCTTTTAATTCCTGGTCCATACGGATAAACTGCGCATTATAATCATGCTTTATTTCTTCATAATCTTCAATGTACTGCTTTTCCTCGCGCATACTTCGATAGATAAACAATGCCGCAATACAAATCGTTATGCCCGCAGCTGCGGCACTCAAAAAAATGATAATGCGCTTGCTTTGATAATTACCCAATTTTTCAATGGTGGAACGGCTGGCCGCATTCCCTACGATATAGGTCTTATCATTTACAATAAATGGCACTGCACTCATGCTTTCTGTTTCTTTTCTGTCTTCTTTTCTGCATTCCACATAACGCAGTTTTCCTTGAAACATTAATGATAGCTGATCGATATTGGTGCCGCCATTTTGACTCCACTCATTTAAGATCTCACTTAATTTTTTGCCATCTCTTAATTTTGTCTGCATGGCGTCTTTTTCAAATAGAATCTTATCTTCCGTATATAAAAACCAATACGCATTCGCACTGCTTTTTTCTTCTTGAATATAACTTGTAAATGATTCGTCAATATCTTTGGGCTGTTTACTTTCATACATTTCCTTCATATGTGCAACAATGCGCTCAACACTGTCATATTGCTGTAAGGCATATGTATCGATCAAACTATCCGATACTTCTTGATCGAGAATAAATGTACAAATTCCACCTAAAATGAGTATAACAAAACAGCAAATCCATAAACAAATGATTTTGATTTGTACGCCGTTATGTCTATTTTCCATGTTTCAGGCCCCTTTTATTCATTCCCTACTATTTTATCACATATTTGAAATAATACAATTTCAGAATGTTTTTTTTACACTTTTCTAATTGTTTTAAAAAGCAGCCTCCCCGAGTTTGCCACCTAAAATTATGAATATTAAATCATTAACTTAGTTATAGTCCTTATTTTATCGCATTTTTTGCGGTTTTTTTATTGCTTTTTTTTATGATTTGTGTTATTATTTATGTAGTACATAAGTATATATAGGAGGTGTTTTCCTTGTTCGTTGAAAAATTTTCTAATAATGGTATCGATTATCTTCGTCTCGTCGAAAGTCATCGCTATACGAATTCCAAGGGCGTTCGGACTGTTCGTAAAAAATCTATCTATAATATCGGTCCTCTCAAAAAATTTGATGATGGTCTTCCTAACTATGTTCAACGTCTTAAAGAGTCTTTTAAGAATTCTTCTCCTTTAATTCCTGAACTTTTGCCTTATTGTTCTTCTCAACCTATTCCTCATAAGTATTCCCTAGATATCTTTGAGGGGGATCCTGATTGTGTTGGTCATCCTAAATTATTTTCTCATTGCCTTATCGAAAGAATTCTAGAGGAACTTGGTCTCATTTCCTTCTTTAGACGTTACAAACAACTTACCCATTATGAATTTGATCTTTTAGGTTTTTTCCGCTTATTGATTTATGGAAGAATACTGAATCCTAGTTCTAAGATCCAAACTGTTTCACAGAACAATGACTATTATCTTCCTGTCATAAAAAACCTATACGAATACAATATTTATGATACTCTTGATTTCCTTTTTGATTATAAGAAAAGCTTAATCAATCGTATCAATAAATCTTTGATCGATTCTTTTAATCGTTCTACGAATATCGTTTATTATGATGTCACAAATTTTTATTTTGAAATTGATCATCCAGATAATGATTTTGAAGACGAAGATGGAAATCTTATAAAAGGTATTCGTAAGATGGGGGTATGTAAAGAAGAAAGAAAACTTCCAATTGTGCAAATGGGTCTTTTTATGGATGAACAGGGCGTACCTATCTCAATTGAAACGTTCCCTGGCAACACTTTAGACCATCTTACTGTTACAGAAGCTCTAAAGAACTCTGTTGAACCTTTGAATATGAAACGCTTCATTTTCGTTGGCGATCGTGGTATGTATCGAGGCAATAACACATTTCATCTTATTAACACAAACAATGGATATATCATTAGTAAAAGTATCGAAAAAACAAATAAGGAAGAAAAGAAATGGATTTATGAAGAAGAAGGCTATATTGGGAACTCGGCTTTCAAACATAAATCCCGTATCATAAAAAGAACAGTAAAGGATAACGATGGTAAAATGCGGACTATCGTAGAAAAAGTTATCGTATACTGGAGTGAGAAATTCTATAAAAAGCAGATGGCAGAAAATAAAACTTTTTTAAATTTCATAGACAGATTAGAACAAAATCCAGAAAACTTTAGAATTACAAAATCACAGTCAAAAAGCATAAGAAAATTCTTGAAAAAAGAATGTATGAATGATATTACAGGAGAAATACTGGATTCAAGCAAAATAAAAGTGATGATAGATAAAGATAAAATCAATCGATATAAGAGATCCTTTGGATATTATCAGATTGTGACATCCGAATTAGATATGGAAGATACACGAGTAATCGAAGTATATCATGGACTTACAAGAATAGAAGATCAGTTTGAGATTATGAAAGGAGTACTAGATAGCCGACCATTGCGTGTACGAACTTCAGAACATATAGAAGCACATTTATTAACATGTATGATAGCACTAATTGTAGTAAGAATCATACAAAATAAGATCGTAGAATACAAAGGAAGGTCAAAAGATAAGAATTGGGAAAGTGGATTATCAGCAGAAAGAATACAAAAAGCATTGAATAAATGGAGTGTTGAATTATTATCTAACGATCTATATCGATTTAATAATATTGATGACGAAGATCTTAGGCTTATCTTGGATGCATTTCAAATTAAAATTCCTTCGAAATTATTTCGACCAGGAGAATTGAGAGCATTAAAAGCGAGCATTAAAATTACAACGTAAGTCTATAATGTAGGTATATAAATTTTCAATAGGAAAAGCTAGTATTTATGCTTGTTTATCGTATAAATAGTAGCTTTTTTATGTCTTCTCTCTTTTTTTAAGTGGCAAACTTGGGTT
>CAJTIT010000003.1 GCA_910576345.1 Erysipelotrichales bacterium | reverse complement strand
TCAGATAAATGGAGTTCAAAAGAAATACCGGTCACAGTGAATGTAGGAATGGCACCAGCCGAAGTATTGAAATTCTATGAGAATGCAAGTTCAAATACAATCATCACAAAGAAAAGCGCAAAAGTGACAGATACAGGTATTATAGTATTTGCGACAGTGAAAGGAAGTTCCAATAATAATCCTGTTACTTACAAACTAAAAGATGGAGAGTCAACGAATGTGATTGATGTAAATCCAAACAGTGGTGCAGTCACGATTAAAAATGTAGGAAAAGTTATCGTACTTGCAGAGAAGAAAGGGGCCACCGGTCAAGCAGATGCGTATACAGAATTGGAGTTTACAGTTACTGCAGGAACACAGGAATTCATCTATGTGGATGAAAGTGGAAATGAGTTACCAAAAACATTGGATAAATATCAAACCTATGAGGAAGTGTATGGAAAAGATAAGACTTTCAATGTTCATACGGACGGCAACCCGGCAGGTACTAACGTCACATATGAATTAAAGAACACAAGTCCAACCGATGTGATCACAGTGGATGAAGATGGAACGATTCATATATTGAATGCAAGTCTGAACAAGCAAAAAGGACAAGTGATTGTATTAGCGACAAGTCATGATCCGAATGGAAACTATGAAGATAAGACGATTGAATTACCAATCGATATTACCAAAGCAGATCAAAAGATATCCTTCGCAGATGTGACACATGCGCCAAACGGAAGTGGTCGTGTAACTCCTCTGATTACAGAACAAGATCTATCCGGTAATGCAGGAGGAGCCAATGTAGAAGATCCGGATTACTATATATCCGTAGGACAAGCAGGAAATGGCATCGCATGGACAAACAATGGAGTCGATATAGAGTACAATTATGACGAAGAAGAAGGAATCATTATACCTCTCCATGTAGAAAAAGAAGGCAATCGAAATTACAACAAAGCAGAAGCAGATGGGACATTAAAAATCTTAGGACAAGAGGAAAGTACGTTGGCAATCAATCAACCGGGAAAAGTCGTATATGGAGATCACTTTACAATACGCTCCTTACAAGATGACAGTTCAAGTTCGAATGTGAAGTATACATTTGAAGTAGACAATACGATCTATATTTCACAACCGAATATAAATGGAAACGAGGCAGAATTTGATGCATTAAAGAACAGTGGCAACACAGAAATCAGTATCAAAGTGACAAGAACAGCAGATGGAGAAGTAGCGTTAAGCAAAACAGTGAAAATAAAAGTACTTCCCAAAGACATCAACATCATTATTGATGACAAGATGAAACAAAAGGGAGAAGAGAATCCCGAACTAACGTTCCAAGATTTCACAAGTCAGCTGGTGAGATGGAATGGCGTACAAGATGTGGTAGATTTGGACGATGTCGTATTAAGTACCACAGCGACAACGACAAGCAAAGCAGGAAGTTATCCAATTACCGGGAACACAAAAACAATGAATACGACGTATCCGAATTACAATTTCATCTTTAAAGAAGGAAAGCTGATGGTAGACAGTAATGTAGATAAAGATGTGGATGGCGATGGAAAACCTGATTTCAATGATCCGGATGGCGATGGATGTCCTGACCTCAATATCAAATGGAAAGACGATAATGGAAATTGGGTAATCATCAATGGCGATCGAGATTATGATGACATACCTGACCTCAATATCGATTCAGATGGAGATGGCATAGCAGACTTAAACATCGATACCGACACGGATGGAAAACCGGATATCAATCTTGTTATTCTAAAGAAGACAGATTGGAAACCAACAAAGTGTGTAGTACAAAGTGCGACAGTAAAAGAAGAATATTGTACAGGCACAAATCTAAAACCACAAATCAATGTGGACACAGACAATGACAACATTCCAAACATCAATATCGATACAAACGGCGATATGAAAGCAGATATCAACATTGATATAAACAAAGACAACATCGCAGATGTCAACCTTAATACAATAGAAACATGGAAACCCAATAAAGATTACAAACATCAAAACTTCTTATATGACACAATGGATACAATCAAACCATATCTGAATATTGATACGAATGGAGACAACTGCCCGGATATCAATCTGGATATGGATCAAGACGGTATCGCAGACCTAAACATTGATACCGATGATGATCAAATACCAAATGTAAATATCGATAGCACAGGAAATGGCAAAGCGGATATGAACTTGGACACAAATGACGATGGAATTCCGGATGAAAATATCATCGAAGTCACAGAATGGAAACCGGATAAAAAAGTAGGCGATATCTGTACGATGGTAATCAAGCAGAATACAGAATTAGAGGATAATGGAGTCAAAGTAGAGAAACCGGATGGAACATCGTTCTTACCAAACTTCGCATTGAAAGTAGAAGATGTCACAAATACAAAACAATCTGAAATCACAACAGATGCGAAAGAATATATAGAAGAAACACAAGAAGTAAAGAAAGTATATGATGTAAAACTGTTGAAAGATGGAGTGGAAGTACAACCGGATGGAATGATAAAAGTAAAGATACCATATGAAGGAATCAATAATCCAATCTTAATCAGAAAGAATAATAACGGAAGCTATGAAAAGATCCATTATACGATTGAACAAGGATATTTGGTATATGAAACAGAAGAACTAGGGATTGTATCGATCATAGGTGATAAAGAAACCAATACAAGTGTTATGGGAACATACACGCCCAATATAGGTGGAGCACTAACAGGAGATGAAACCGCAATCATTCTTCCAATATCCCAACTATTGTTTATCGGAATGCTGTTGATCTATATGATGTATCAAAACAAAAAGAAATGCAAATAATAAAACAAAAGTGTACCAATCAGGTACATTTTTGTGCAGTTATAGAGATGAAACAATTAATTGATGGAATATAAAATTATGTGTTATAATGGTTACATACGAAAGGCAGTGATTATGTTGATAAAGAAAAACCTCATACATAGTGAATACATATGTATTCTTCATATTATAGCGCTGCCTTTTTTACTTATGATGCATCAGCGTGGATCCATGATGATATACGCATGTTTGATTTTTTTAGATGCCGCAGTTTTATTACTTCAAGTGGACGAAGAAGCACTCATATATTCACTTATGGATACGCAACTCAAAACAGAAACCCAGCGCATTAAAATTTATCTACTCGGCATTTTGATCTTTTATGGATATTTAATGATTACAGGAGCCTATATTTTATTGATTATTTTGTTAATTAATGATGCTGTTTGTGCACTGTTGAGCATTCTTGCCAGCAGACTGTTATGGAAAGATGAAGAATAAAGGAGAAACAAACAAGTTCTCTTTTTTTCATTATGCTCAAGAAAGGAAGTATACACGATGATTGTTTTTGTATCACCCGCAAAAAACATGCGCAAAAAAGATCTTGCGCTTTCAAAAACGATGCCGCAATTTTTACCAGAAGCTGAAGAACTGCTGGAATATCTTTTACAGATGAATGATGAAGATATCATGAATATCTTAGAAGTGAATGCCAAACTTGCCTTACAAATCCAACAGCGATTGAAAACAGTGAAATTTGATCTGGACGGTGGACATGCGATCGTCAGTTACCACGGTTTGGTTTTTCAAAACATGCATACTCAAGACTGGTCTAAACAAGATTACCTCTATGCACAAGATCATTTAAGAATTTTATCTGCTTTCTATGGGGTTGTACGTCCGCTGGACGCCATTTATCCTTATCGGCTGGAGATGCAGACCAAGCATTTGTCTGATCGCATCGACAATCTGTATGCCTATTGGAATGATGCCATTATGCGTAATTTACGCAATGACAACGATGATCATATATATTTAAACCTTGCCAGTAAAGAATATGCACAAGCAGTCATACCTTACCTTATGGAAAATGAACGCTGTATCGAAGCACAGTTTTGCGTCATGCGCGATGGAAAACGCAAGGTGCTGCCGACAATAGCCAAAATGGCAAGAGGAAAAATGGCCGCTTATGTCATCCAAAATCGCATTCAAAATCCAAAGGATCTTCAATTCTTTCATGAAGGCGGATGGCAGTTTATAGAATCCGAATCAAGTGAAAACACATTTGTGTATGTGAAAGTAGAAGAATAATAAACAAAAATAGGACATGCATAAGAATAAGAACCATGAAATGATGGAAATTTACCAGTTGAAATGTTATAATTCCTATTGAAAGATGAGGAAGCATATGGGCGTTATTTCAAATGATGAAAACGGTATCGCTGATCCGCAGTTGTATGAGCTTTTGTTGGAGAATTTCGGCAGCGGCAGGTTTGGAAAACGATTACGAAGTGAAGCTTTAGACAAAATCAGAGAATTAACAGTCGTCAATACGCAAATTCATGATTTGTCTTTTTTGCGTTTCTTTCCTTCCTTGATACAGTTAGATGTACATGCCAATGCCTTGACATCTCTTATGGGACTTGGTTTTGTACCGCAGCTGCGCCGTTTAAAGCTATGTGATAATCCTCTAACTTCATTGGCTGCTCTGCGTAATTTAAAACATTTGGAAGTTTTGGACATCAGTAATACGGATGTATCCGACATATCGCCTTTATCCGAAGTCAGAAACTTAAAAATGCTGAGAGCGAGTAATTGCCGTATTTGTGATGGTGCGCCGCTTGCAAAGTTAGTACATATGGAATTGTTGGTATTGGATCATAATCAAATCAGTGACTTGCGCTTTTTGAAAAATATGGACGAATTATCCGAAATCGATCTTGGATACAATGAAATAGAACATGTGCTTCCGCTGTTTGGCTTAGCCTATTTGACACGCATTAATTTGGAATATAATCATTTGTCTTCCTTAAGAGGATTTCAAACAATGGAAGATCTATGTTTCCTGAATGTAAGAGGGAACCAACTGGATTCTGACTTAAATATATGGTACGATGCACTGTTCTATGTGGAACAGCTGATTTTGACAGAAGAAGATTATCATTATTTATTTGATGATGATTTTGAGACGTCATTATATGAATATGAAAAGGAGAACACACAATGAGAATTATGGTCAGCAGCTGTCTTTGCGGTGTTTGCTGCAAATACAACGGGGAAAGCAATTACTGTAAAGCGCTTATGACGTTATTAAGCGCACATGAGGTCATCGGTGTATGCCCGGAAGTGATGGGCGGTCTTCCTACACCGAGAGTATGTGCAGAAATCAAAGATGAGCGTGTATGGACCAAAGACGGACGTGATGTCAGTGTTCCGTTTCAAACCGGCGCCAAGCGTGCACTCGACATTGCGTTAAAAGAAAACGTCGATTTGGTCATATTACAATCAAGAAGTCCATCATGCGGTAAAGGACAGCGTTACAGCGGTAATTTTGATGGCACGCTGGTAGAAGGCAATGGTATTTTTGCACAAATGCTCATCGACCATGGTATATTGGTCATGGATGTAAACGAAGCATTGATATCTGAGCGTTTACATGACAAAACGCTATCATCAATGGGATAATCCGGGACAGCTGTGCTAATTTTAAGCATTCACATACCACAGTTGTATATCTAAACGAACTAGCAATATCTAAAAAGGAGAAACACGCTATGATTCATCCGTTAAGAGAACAAATTGAACACCTACATACGACAGAACTTGGCTTTTTACGCATCCAAAAAAATTTAAAACTTTACAATACAGATGTGGTGTTATGGTGTAACTAGGCTATTCTTGATCCAAAGGCAATCATCACAAGAAATGGCAAAAATTGGTATGTGAAATATTACGACTGTGTGATTACCATACATGCACACAGCCATACGATAATCACCGCACATCGATGTCTTTGATACCTGATAACGCTTTATTCTGAACGCAAAACTTATATTTCAAAATAAGAAACGGAAGTAAAACCCTTATAAAACTACTTTTTCATAAAAAAACATATAGAATTCTGATAAAAAAGTGAATTTGGCATTGTAAGTGTTATCAAAATGGGTTAAAATAGTATATGTAAAAACGAGAAATATAGGAGGAATATAACATGAAACAAATTACAGTGTCTGTCATTGACCCAGTAGGATTGCATGCGCGTCCTGCAACTGTAGCTGTGAATGCCGCAAGCAAATTCAAATGTGAAGTGAATGTAGCATTCAAAGGCCGCGAAGTAAACATGAAATCCATCATGGGTGTGATGTCTTTGGGAATCCCGACAAATTCAGAAATCACGATTTCTTGTAACGGAGATGACGAAGATGCCGCAATCGCAGCGATTGAAGAAGTATTGCGCGCACAGAAAATTATCGGATAAAGATAGGAACTCTAAATTTTCGCAGGGTTTTCTTAATAAACGCTCTAAATGAATGTAGGGTTTCAAAAAGGCAGTAAATGAGTCAGAAAATGAACATTTGCTGCCTTTTTATTATGCCAAACAACATGAAATAACAAAGAAACCGATACTTTCATCAACAAAAAAGATACCTTATTATAAAAATAAAGATGGAATGAGAAAGCAATTTGCAAATAAGTATATTGACACACAATATTATATGAAATATAATATTGTAAAAGAAAGGTGATTGTATGGTTTTTCAGTTGGGAGCCTCACTTTTGGATGCTTGTGTACTTGCAATATTGCATCAAAGTGATGCTTATGGATATAAGCTAACGCAAGAAGTTAAAAAAATTATCGATGTTTCAGAATCCACACTCTATCCTGTATTAAGACGTTTAACAAGAGATGGTTGTTTAGAAACCTATGATGAAGAGCATATGGGAAGAAATCGCAGGTATTATCGCTTAACCGACAAAGGAAAGAATCAATATTTGTTTTATGTGAGCGAATGGTGTGAATTTAGAGATCGAATCAATACGATATTAGCGGAAGGAGAAGAATTTCATGAATAAACAGACCTATATAAAAGAATTGCAAAAAGCTTTACAAAACGGGAATGAAGCAGATCAAGAAGATATCATTCGTTATGTGACAGAATATTTTGAAGATGCGGAAGATGACGAACAAGTACTGAAAGAATTGGGAACACCACAAGAATTCCTTGCCAATATTCAAAAAGATCAAGCAGAACAGATCGAAACAAAAACAGAAGAAATAACAGAAATGAATGACAATGGCATTCAAAGAATTTCCATTTGTGTAGATTTGGGCGACGTAAAAATAGAAAAAGGCAAGGAATTACAATTTCAAGCTATCGGTGTACCGGAAAAAGAATACAAAACATATACAGCACAAAATACACTTTATATTCAATCAACGTATCGCTTTCATTTTCGCATTTCCAGAAATTCCATACGTTATCTATACCGATTGACCGTTCCGGAAAATATGTGGCTTACTTTTATGGAAATTGAATGTAAACTTGGAAATGTTGTATTGTCAGATATCAATGTAAAAGAATTGCAGATTAAAGAGCATTTGGGAGATATCCGTCTGACAAGAGTAAACTGTGATAAGATGAAACTGATACAAAAAATGGGAGAGATCGATTATGTTGGTGATCATCCCGGAGACATGGTGTTAAAGAATGCAATGGGGTCGATTGATGTAACGATTCATGATGATGAAACTCATTACAATTATGATTGTTCCGCTGCCATGGGGTCCGTTAAAATCAACGGGGATACATGCGAGGGAATCAACACATCGCTGAAACGAACACATAAAGACGCTACTTATTCAATAGAGGCTAAAAACCGTATGGGTGATATTAAACTTCGTTTCCAAAAATAATTTTCATAGAGAGAAGGATAAAGACGTGAAAAAGGAAGAATATATTTCATTGTTGAAACAGCAATTAAAAGGATTGGAAGATACAGAGATCCAAGACGCAGTTGGTTATGTGGAAGAATACTTTGACGAAGCGCAGGATGATGCACAAGTGTTACAAGATCTTGGAGCGCCTGATAAATTCGCTACACATTTAAAAACCGAAAGTGTGTTAAAAAAAGATCCCAGGACTTATCAAAGTCCGCATAAACTGATTAAAAACATTACGATTATTCTTGGTGGGATTTTTGGGTTGCCGATTGCACTGCCACTACTGCTTTGCATTATTGTTGTTTTGTTTTGTATGGTATTGGTCATATTTTTGATGATGCTGTCGCTGATCATTGCGACGATTGCGTTGCTTTACGGCGCAGCCGCATCACTTTGCGTCGGATTTATTTATGCACAGGGTATCGGCGATATATTCATGCATGTAGGAGCATCCCTTATATTATTAGGTCTTGGATTATTTGCTTATTTAATCAGTCATATGGTATTGAAAAAAGGCATACCATTCTTTATTCGCATATGCGATCAGATCTATCATCGCTTTAAACAAGGAGGTATCCAACATGAAAATTAAAAAGGTATGGGCAATTATTGCGTTTTTATGTATACTGGCAGGTTCTTTCTGTCTTGGGATCGGTCTGGCGTTTCGAGGAACGCTACATGATGGACTTGGTGTAGACTTTGGAAAAAACGTTTTTGGTATTGGTGTTATCGATAATAAAACGGATAACGATGTATCGCCAACGACAGTCTCCCTTCATCAAATAGAATCAATCAAAATGGAGATTGATCGCGGGGATGTTGAAATCAAACAGGGAGACACATTCGCATTAACGGTAGAACATCTTTCAGAGGATAATTATGTTGTTTCCACCGACGATGGCATACTCCATGTACGCTATGATGCAGATACAAATTTCTCATTGTTTCATTTTTCGTTTGGCGAAGAGGAACCGGTATTTACTCTAACGATTCCACAAGGACATACATTAGATGATATTACGATTGAATCCAAATTAGGTGATATTACAGTAGAAAATGTATCTACAAACAACATGGATATTACACAACATATGGGCGATATCGATTGTATACAAGTATCTTGCAGTGGAAAAATTGATTTAGATGAAAAGATGGGAGATGTGACCTATAAAGGAAAAAAATCGAGCAATCTTTCTATTGATAACAAAATGGGAGAGATCGATATAGAGATATACGACACGCAGGCAGACTATCACTATGATTTAGAAACTTCTATGGGAGATATTGAAATCAATGATCAAGAAACAGGTGGAATGAATGCACATGAAAGCGGTGGAGATGCCAATGCAAAATATCAAATTACAGCCAATAACAGTATGGGTGATATTACCTTGGAGTTTCAATAATGGATATACAAGCCTTATGTGTTGCAGGCATCAAAGAATGGAATGATACATCCGGTATTGTTTCTTTACAGGATAGGATGCTTTCAGAAGAAACACAGTCTCAAAATGAAACACGTATACAAAACATCTTAGATAAAATTCATTGTTTTATGGAGGCCTTTCCAAAGCAAGCATACTTACAAAAACAATGGAAAGAGAAAGGAATGAACACGATAGAGCGGTGGCTGAAAGAAGAACCGCTACCGATTTTAGAAGAAATGGATGAGGAAACCTGCGCTTTGTTTCAAAATATCACCATCTCTTTTTTACAAGATATACGTCGCTTTGATCCAAAACTCTCTGTAAGTGATGCGATGCAAGCACTAAGAAACATATGGATCATTGCCATTCTTCAAAAAATTTTCAATAAGCCTGTTCAATATCACGCGGCGATGTTTGCCTATAGTATGTTATATCCTTATACGGATAATTATTTAGACGATCATACAATTTCCTTAGAACAAAAACAATCATTCAATTCGTGGTTAAGTAAACGATTAAGAGGAAAAATACAAAACGGAAGAAATGCGAAAGAAGAACAGATTTCAAAATTGGTGACAATGATCGAACGAAGATTCGATCGAAATCATTATCAAAATGTTTATGAATCACTGTATTTGATACAAGATGCCCAGATAAAATCATTGCTTCAACAGGATGGCGAGCATAAACAAACGGCATCACAGCTTTTACAAATTTCTTATCAAAAAGGTGGGACTTCTGTAGTAGCGGATGGTTTTTTGATTGACGGTTCAATGAATCACGAACAGATCATGTTTTGTATGCGCTATGGTTTTATGCTGCAGCTTGGCGATGACTTACAAGATGTGATGACAGACGCAAAATATCACCATCAAACATTGATGACTCATGCATTGCAAAGCAATCATTTAGAACCGCTGGTAAAGCAGTTGATACAATACACAAAAGATATTCTTCGCCCCAACACAATTTGTCAGGACAAGACGCTAATGGATTTTGTGCTTCATGATTGTATGTTTCTTATTCTTTTAGCAGCGGCACAAGAACATTTGCCTTTTTCAAATACTTGGAAAAAAGAAATTGCGCAGTGTCTGCCATTTCGACATACTTCGACTTTCCAACAAAAGTTTTCTTTTACAGATGCACAATGGTGGGAAAGAATTGACATTTTATTAGGTATGTAATTTTTATAACGCTCATTTTTATAAAAAAGAATTTTTACATAAAAATTGCCGGAAAAGAACAGACAAAATGCTTGACTGAATCAGCATTTTCATGTTAGTATGTTAGCGTAATAAAAAGCAACAAATATTTATAATTTCATTATCTGGAATTGTATTTAGATGTTCAATGTATTATAAGTCCAGATAAGTGATCGTTATACATTGAAGGCTTCTTATTAAAAATTATAGGAGGTATTCAAAATGAGTACAGGAAAAGTAAAATGGTTTAATGCGGATAAAGGCTATGGCTTTATCACTGGTGAAGATGGAAAAGACATCTTCGTTCATTACAGCGCAATCCAAGTTGATGGATTTCGTACGTTGGAAGAAGGACAGAGTGTTTCTTACGAAGTTGTAGAAGGTGACCGTGGGGAACAAGCCGCAAACGTAACTGTAAACGCGTAAAGAGTGAAAACCGCTGAAATGGCGGTTTTTTAATTGTCTTTTTGCGCTTGAGCATCGATTTGCTTATAAGGATAGGGATATGATAAAATAGGGATGTAGTACAAAGTTAGGATGAGATTATGAATCAGGAATTTCTCACAAGAATGAAAGAACTGTTAAAAGATGAATTTGATGTATTTGAAGCAAGTTTGACAAAGCCCATGTATCGTGGTATTCGATACAATCCATTAAAAATCACAAAAGATCGCTTTCTTACATTGTTTCCTTATGCATGTAAACAAACACCGTTTTGTGAAGAAAGCTTTTATCTTGAAAATGAAGCGTCCCAAGTAGGCAATCATCCGCTGCATTTATCTGGCGCTTGTTATATGCAGGAGCCAAGTGCATCAGCCCCGGTGGAAATTTTAGATGTCAAAGAAAATGATTGGGTGCTGGACTTATGTGCGGCGCCGGGCGGAAAAAGCACACAGATAGCCGCTCAATTAAAACACAGCGGTCTTTTGGTTTGTAATGAAATTGAGCGAAAGCGTGCGCATGTATTGATGTCCAATATGGAGCGCATGGGGTTTGGTGAAGTCATTATCACCGGTTCGAATACGGATGCATTGTGCAGCGAATGCGCAGGATGGTTTGATAAGGTATTGGTAGATGCTCCTTGTAGTGGAGAAGGCATGATGAAAAAGCATGATTTGGCAAACACAGAGTGGAGCGAGCAAAATATTCAATCTTGTGCCGATCGGCAGCTTCAAATCCTAAAAAATGCCGTAAAAGCGCTAAAGAAAGGCGGCATTCTTGTGTATTCCACTTGTACGTATGCTTTGGAAGAAAATGAACAAGTTGTGTCACGTTTTCTGAAAGACAATAAAGAAATGATTCAACTAGATTGTAAAGCATCCTTTGGAAGAAGCGGATTTCCTGTCGCAGGAATGAAAGAGAAAAGCGTATGCAGAATCTTTCCAATGGATCAAGGAGAAGGTCATTTTATCGCAAAATTTCAAAAAATTACATCCGGCAATACAAAGAAAGTGAAAGAAAAAAAACATGTGCATCCAAGTAAGGATGTATATAAACAGTTAGAGAGCATCATCGCTTTGCCGCAAGGCTATTTTGATATCGTCAATGAGCAGCTGTATTATCGAGTGAAACCGTTTCTTGATTTGGGAAACATCACAGTACTTCGTCAAGGCATACGAATGGGCGAAATGATAAAACAACGTATAGAACCACACCAGCATCTTTTCACATCCTCTTATTTAAGACCTTTTTTACAACAAAGTGTAGAACTTGATGATGCGCATTTGCGCCAATTTTTAAAGGGTGAACAATTAAATATTGCACATTTCAAAGGTTATACTGCGATCACATGGCATGGACAAGTCATAGGTTTTGGCAAAGGTGATGGCAGCGTAATCAAAAATAAATATCCAAAAGGCTTAAGGAAAAACAATCTCATTTGAAGTGAAACAATGTTTTCCTGTTTTATCATAGAAAACATGGTATAATAATGACTGGAAAAAGCAACGAGAGTTAGGTGTGAGAGCGTGGAAATGGTGAATGAAACCTTATCATTTTATACACCATATGCAGATATAGGAAGAATGCGCAAAGCATTACAGACTGTGTTGCATGATGACATTACTGCGTTTCGTGACGATACGCGGAGTTTTCATCTACGCATCAAAGCCAATGAATATATTGATATACCTTATGTTTCCGTTCAAATGAACCAATACATATTCCAATCACAGATTCAGCGTCTGTATTCTTCCAGCGCCAAACTTCCTTGTGACAATCCTTATGTGAAACAAAACTTGTTATATCAAATTGCACTGTTTCGTGCCGCTTATGTATTGACCTTCAATTATGAGGCGGATAAGCGTGATGAAAAAATCATTCCTTTGATGGAAATCGCTGATGAAATGGATGCGCTCATTTTCTGGGAAACAGGGGATATTTCGGATAGTTATGGCGATATCATCATAAACAAAAAAGGCGTCAGTGAAGTCAGTGTGTTCAATCCGGTAGATGGATTTGATATTACCAATCGTTCGCTGGGTTTGAATGAAGAAGCGATGAAACGTATACATCGTTCAATGACCATATTGCGTTATAAAGGCATTTATGCGCCTACCAATATTGCGCCGCCTTATGCATCCTCCATGTTTTTGTATCAAAGCGATGAGGAAATCGCCAAGCGTGCAGTTGCCTGTACCTTGATTGGTGTGTATTCTTCTTTATTGATGTCGAGCAACGGCAATGTAAAGGCTTCTTATAAAGAAACAGAGAAAATGATCAAGACGTTTAAAGCAACGCCATTTTTTACATTCAAGGAAATTGAATACTTGAATGATCCACAGCCAATCAGTGAAATTGTGCATTCCCATCTATCGTATTATGAGAGTGCTTATACGCTGCTTTGGGCATTGGGGATTTTTGACAATCTGTACTTTCCGGATTCCTATAGCAACGGCAACTTGATTGTGAAGACCGTTATGCAATTTCGAACCGTGGATAAGATGATGCATAAATCAAAATTAAGAGCAAAGAATGAACTGCTGGATGCACTTGATTTGATCCAGCGTTATGCATGGGCGGTGCAGGATGCAAGGCATTTATCATTTCAGATGCCGGCAGGATTGATCAGTGAAGTGGTTTTGGAGCGATACAAAACACTTTCTTGGATGATTTCGGAAAAGGAAATGTCATGGGATGAAGTATCGCCAATCATGCGTTCCTTGAAATTAAGAAGATAATTGCATATTTTTTCATTTTCTCATTGACAGATAACGCTTTGTAGGTATATACTTAGCCACAAGAAAAAACCTTTAAATTTACCCGAGAGGTAGATAAGGAATTGATACTTTTGCGCTGTCTTATCATGTACGGTGTATATAAAGCCTTGTTTCCAAACCATTTCGGGAATAGGGCTTTTTCTCTTTTAAAGGAGGATGCTTTATGAAGAAAATTGATGGTAAAAATCTTGCGAAACGTATGGCAGTTGCGCTTGTGCTGGGACTTGCATGTGGGTTCGGATGTATTTTGATCCGTGAATCGATGATTGAAAATGGAATGCAAGAGCGTTGGGCAAGTATCAACAGCTGGCTGTTTGCGGATATTTCCGCTGAAGGAAATGAACAGGCGATTGGGATTTTTTATGTATTGGGACAGTTGTTTGTAAATGCACTTCAATTCATCATTGTACCTATGGTGTTTACAAGTATCACATTAGCGATGTGTCATATTTCCGATACAAAGAAACTGGGGCGTATCTCTTATAAAACGATTGGTTTTTTCTTGCTGACCTCCATGATTGCGTTGGTTGTTGCCGGTATGGTCGGTTTTGGCGTGTATCATGCGGGATTGTTTGATGTATCTTTGAATACACAGCTTGCGACACCAAATACATCATCTGCCAGCAATCCACTGCTTGTACTCATACAGGCGGTGCCCAATAATATTGCGGCGGCATTTACCAATAACGGCGGTGTATTGGCGATTGTTTTTTTGGCAGTTTGTGTTGGTATTTGCATCAATGTGTTGGGCGATCAAATCAAAGTCTTCAAACAGCTGTTACAGGAAATCAATGCACTTGTGGTGACATTCCTCAGCTTTGTGATTACGAAGTTTGGCCCTTATGCGATATTTGTGTTGTTGACACGAACTTTTGCGGTATATGGCGTAGATCATTTGCGTCCGGCTGCGGCTTATGTAATAACGACGGTCTTTACATTATTAATGTTTTTGATACTGGGATATGCGCTGATCTTATTTTTGACCACACGCTTGAATCCCCTGCCATTTATGCGAAAAATAGCGAAAGTTGCATTGTTTGGTTTTTCAACATCTTCTTCTGCCGCAACGCTTCCGCTGAATAAAAAAACAACCGTAGAGGAAATTGGCGTAAAAGAGGAAATTGCCAGTTTTGTATTGCCGCTTGGCATGACGATCAATATGGATGGTACGGCAATCATGCAGGTCATAGCGGCTATCTTTATTGCGGCGACTTCAGGTTATGAGGTAACTATGGCCAATATTGCGGTTATTGCGGTACTGGCGCTTGTCGCATCGATCGGCACTCCGGCGGCGCCGGGAGCAGGTGCAGTGATTTTGTTTACCATTTTGACGGGACTGGGATATACCAATGATATGGCAATGATGGCATATTCTTTGATTTTGGCTATCAATCGTCCAATTGAAATGTTGGTAACATCTTTGAATGTTATCGGAGATAGTTCCGCATGTGTCTATGTCGCAAAATCAGAACAGATGTTGGATGAAGATGTGTATCGTGCTTATGAATAAACGTTGCCTTTGAATTGAACCTTCTTCATGAGTGAATATTGGCGGTTGTTATAATTTCATCACTTATGCACTGGTTTTCTTGATCGCCGGTTGAAAGTTTACATGCTGTCAATAAGGCATACAGCGATCTGTTTAGAAAATAATCTTAACCTGCCGCTGTACAGGGTGTTTCCTGTACAGCGCTTTTTTAATCTTTTATATTCGTTAAGGCAAAACATAAGATAAAAGGCGTTCTTGTCAAGAATGATAGGTTTGAATGGAGTTTTATGAATTTATAAAGCGCAGATTCTGCCGATTGGAAAAAGCTGAAATCATTTTTTTAACGGTCTTAATCTGTATGTTTCTCTGTGTCAAAACAGCAAGTATCACATAAGATAAAAAGGGTGAGGGAAATGATTTGTGACGGCGTATTCGAAGGGGGAGGCGTGAAGGGAATCGGACATGTTGGTGCAGTATACGCATTGGAAGAAGCAGGCTACAAGTTTGAGCGCGTAGCCGGATCCAGTGCAGGTGCCATTGTGTCTGCCCTGATCGCTGCCGGATACAGCGGCAGAGAAATGAAAGAATTGATGACGTCTGTGGATTATTTGAAATTTCGAGAAGAGGATGGATTGGATAAACTAGGCAATATCGGTAAATTTTTCAGCGTTCTGTTTCACTATGGAATATACAGTGCAGATTATTTGGAGCGATGGCTGAATGCATTGTTAAAGGAAAAACATGCGTGTTGTTTTGGTGATGTGAAACTATCGGATGGATCGTATCGTTTACAGGTCACATCGGTAGATTTGACTACACAGAAACTGCTTGTATTTCCCCGTGATTTCATACAATTCCATATCGACATTGACAGTTTTCCGATTGCGCGTGCCGTTCGTATGAGTATGAGCATTCCCATTTTTTATGAACCTTATCGATTGAAGGATGCGAAAGGAAATGTTCATTATATGGTGGATGGCGGTATGTTAAGCAATTATCCTATTTGGATATTGGATGATGGAGAAAGCATAACGGATCATCCTGTGTTTGGTTTTCGGTTTGTGAACAATGAGGATTGTTCTTGCAGACAAGCAATGAAACCGTGCCACAATGTGATTGATTATGCCAAATTGATGGTTTCTACACTTGTGGATGCCAAAGATAATTTTTTTCTTATGCGTTCTAAAGGTGATTGTAAACGATCGGTGTTCATTCCTTCTGATGTGCATATCGATGGGCAAGCCGTGAATATATCCGCTACGGATTTCGATATTTCAAAAGCAGAAAGTGAATCGTTGTTTCAAAATGGTTATGAAGCCGGAAAGCGATTTGCCCAAACGTTTGATTTTCAAAATTGGTCAAGAATCTACCGCTCTCATGAATAAACAAAGGACAGGGTGAATACTCTGTCTTTTCATATACGATGCAAATTTTTGTTTCAAACTGATTGGGAATGAAACTTTGGAAAGATGTTGTACAATGTAAAAAATCCGCCTTAAAAGGCAGGTGTTACATACTTAATGA
Source organism: Erysipelotrichales bacterium (assembly GCA_910576345.1). Taxonomy (GTDB): domain Bacteria; phylum Bacillota_I; class Bacilli_A; order Erysipelotrichales; family Erysipelotrichaceae; genus C-19. The sequence goes on along the minus strand of CAJTIT010000003.1, from coordinate 101,328 downwards.
AATCTGTTTTTTAATTCATCTATAAGTAATTCTGCAATTGGTGTGAATATTTGATATTTTTTCCAAATGATGTACATTTTCGTTTCAAGGCGAGGAGTCAACGGACGAAAGCAAAGAGGACTGTCGTCACCCGTGTTGACTAAGTGCTCAAATCCAAGCATACAGCCAAGCCCTTCTTTTACAAACACGCTTCCGTTATAGCAAAGATTCAATGTGCCACTCAGATTTAACTGATCTGTTTTTTCTTGACACCATCTTGAAATGTCAAATTTCATACCCTGCTTAGAGCAGATAAGATCAAGACCGATCAGATCGTCAAAGGATATTTCTTTCTTTATTGTCAACGGATGTTCTTTCCTCATAATCAATCCCCATGTATCGGTTCCGGGAATTTCAATGTAATTGTATCGATCCAAATTCGGTGGTTCTGCAATTACTGCAAAGTCAATCAGTCCACGATCCAAACGTTCTGCCACTTGTTCGGTATTGCCGCTGGTAAGGGGCAGTCAAGGAGCAAGCGGCAGGTTTATATGCACAGACAATGGCAAAGAGAGGTTTCCTGACGATTGCATTTGATCCATCCTTCACAGGGGAAAGTGGCGGAGAGCCTCGTTATATGGCTTCTTTCGATATCAATACGGAGGATTTCATGGCAGCGGTGGATTTTCTTTCATTACAGGAAGCAGTTGATCCAAACAAAATTGGCATTATCGGCATTTGTGGTTGGGGTGGCATGGCGCTCAATACAGCGGCGCTTGATACCAGAATCAAAGCTACCATTGCGTCTACGATGTATGATATGAGTCGTGTCAATGCCAATGGATATTTTGACAGCGAAGACAGTGAGGAAGCTCGCTACAAGAAGCGCAAGGTGATGAATGAGCAGCGTCTAAAGGATTATAAAAACGGCTTCTATGCACTTGGCGGCGGAGTCAGTGATCCGATGCCGGAGGATGCGCCATGGTATTTTAAAGACTATCACGCTTATTATAAAACAAAGCGTGGGTTTCATCCCCGTTCCTTAAATTCTAATGGTGGATGGAATGTGATTGGTTGTCAGTCCTTTATGAATACGCCGCTTTTTCACTATAGCAATGAAATTCGTAGTGCAGTTATGATTCTTCATGGAGATAAGGCGCATTCTTGTTATTTTGGCAAAGACGCTTATGCTCATATGATTGATGGAAACAAGTATCAGGACAATAAAGAACTTTTGCTTATTCCGAGAGCCAGCCACACAGACTTATATGATCAGACAGATATTATTCCGTTTGACAAAATGGCGGATTTCTTTCTGAAAAATATGAAGTGACAGAAATGTTTATCACAAAGAAGAATATAGTTATGGAAACGTATCTGTGATGATTGCGTATGTAACTCTTGTACCTGATTGCCGAAATAACCGGCATATACATTGCTCATTTTGGATGTGGTAAAGATATTAACCGGCGTAAAGCATTTGCATGGCGCTAAATCAGATTGTTGGCTCCGTCATTAGGCGGTTGAATGTCTGGGTGAAGATACCACCAATGAGTGGATGGAATCTATTGCTTATGAAATCAATGAAAATTCAAGAATAGAGAGGTAGAATGGGTCAAATTCGGAGGTAAACGTTATGAGAATTCTTGTGTTAAACGGAAGTCCCCGTTTTAAGGGGCATACCAAACAAATGATTGAAGCATTTCGATTCGGTGCAGAAACTGTCGGACATCGAGTAGATGTGGCGGATGTTTGCCATTTGAAAATTGCAGGCTGTCTTGCTTGCGAGTATTGCCATACCAAAGGAAATGGTAGTTGTATTCAAAAAGATGATATGCAAAGTATTTATGATTTGCTTGAAGAAGCGGAAATGCTTGTGATTGCTTCTCCGATTTATTATCATGGTTTATCAGGGCAACTTAAATGTGTACTGGACAGATTTTATTCTGTCGCATATCCGAAAAAACCGAAAAATCTAAAAAAAGTCTCTATGATTTTAAGTTCAGGCGATGGGAATATGTATGAGGGAGCAATGTTTTCTTATCGGGGGGATTTCCTTGACTATCTTGGACTTGAAGATATGGGGGTGTTTACATCTCATGTTCAAAGAACGCTTCGACAGCTAAATTAGATGAACTTAAAAAATTCGGCGCTTCGCTTTAATTCATAGTTCATAAAAAAGGGAGATAAAATTATGTTAGTATAATAATCTTACAAAACGCTGCTTTAGGGAACTTTCACAATATGTTAAAAACACAATGCTTGTTTATAGTGACGGATGGATATGCGACAATGCGAAAGTTGCATGTTTTGGATGCATGGAGATGATTCTAATGAAAGTGGATAGATCGGAGGATGCAGAATGAAAGTTTTGGCAATTAACGGCAGCGCAAGAAAAAACGGAAACACCGATATTCTTATCAGCCGTATATTTGATAAATTAAATGCCGCAGGGATTGATAGCGAATCCGTTCGATTTGAAGGCAACATTATCGAACCGTGTAAAGCGTGCTTTGCTTGCGGCGGTAAAGAAAATTGTATTCATAAAAAAGATCAATTTGCAGAAACGTTTGAAAAAATGAAAATGCAAATGATATTATTCTTGGCTCATCGGTTTATGTCGCAAACATATCGGCAAATATGCAAGCCTTTTTAGAACGCGCAGCCGTTGTTTGCGATATGAATCCAGGGTTGATGAAACACAAAATCGGCGTTTCTATTGCATCCGTTCGTCGGGGAGGCGCGCTGTGTACACTTGATGCAATGCATCATTTTTTCCTAAGTCAAGAGATGTTTGTTGTAGGAAGTTCATATTGGAATATGGCTTATGGGGAGTTGCCTGGTGATGTCTTGAAAGATAAAGAAGGAATCGCCAATATAGATAATCTTGCAGAAAATATGGTTTGGCTTCTGAAAAAGATTGAGCAGGAGGAACGATCATGAAAAAAATACAGGCATTTCTATTTTCTTTTATTTTTCTATTGGGTCTTGCTGCCTGCGGAAATGACATGAAAGAAATGGAAACAGATACATCCATAGACTATAATCCTAAAGTTGATACAAATAAAGAGAACAACGTCGTGTCTTTTGGTTTTGAAAACCATACTGTAACATTGAACAGCGGTTATAAAATGCCAATCAATGGATTAGGAACATACAGCTTACATGGTGATGTATGTGTGAGATCGGTCAAATCTGCTTTGAAAAATGGAGTTCGTTTGATTGATACGGCTTCCGCTTATGGAAATGAGGAAGAAGTTGGACAGGCAATCCGAGAAGCAATCGGTGAAGGTATTGTAAAAAGAGAAGATGTTTTCGTTATTACAAAAATCTATCCGGGCAGTGAAATGGCCAATCCTGAAAGCTCAATTCAGAATTGCCTGAATCGCCTTAATATTGGCTATGTTGATATGATGCTCTTACATCATCACGACAAAAACGATGTAAAAGCATATAAAGCGATGGAACAGTTTGTAAAAAACGGCAAAATACGCTCTATTGGTCTTTCCAACTGGTATGTAGAGGAATTAACAGACTTTCTGCCACGAGTGAATATTACTCCTGCGCTTGTTCAGAATGAGATTCATCCCTATTATCAGGAAAATGATGTGATTCCGTTTATTCAGGAAAAGGGAATTGTAGTGCAAGGATGGTATCCGCTTGGTGGCAGAGGGCATAGCGTTGAGCTACTTGAAGACACAGTAATCTCAGAAATTGCGAAAGCACATGACGTTTCTTCTGCACAAGTAATTCTGCGTTGGAATTTGCAAAAAGGTGTTGTAGTCATTCCGGGATCGAGCAACCCCAACCATATAAAGGAAAATACAGAGCTTTATCATTTCATTCTGAATGAGAACGAAATGGATCGTATTAACGCTCTTGACCGAAATGAAAAACATGATTGGTATTAAAGTAAGGACGGCTGACTTGTAAAAAACAGCTTTGTAAAGCTATCGGAAACAACCGGATTGTACCTTATGTTTTCATAAATATACACGGATTTCTTCTTGATTGATGAAACAGAAAGTTACTTTCATCCTCCTTATGTGTGATTGAATGAGTGTTTGTAACATATACGATGACACAGGAAGAGTGTGCATGTTTCAAAATTATACCATGGAAACAATATGAAAGTAGATATACTCAGGTTTCTTCCAAATCAGTGTGTTTTAGATCCGGTTTCTATCTAACATCCGATAAAATACAAGCGACAGTTGAGTTAAAGAGTCACAGTTTAAAGGGAATAAAGTGCTTTGATGAATATACGTGTTAGAACCAAGATTTTCTTTATCAAACGGGAATCCAAGCGATGATAAAAAATTATGGCATAGCTGAATGATACATTCATTTCATTATTATTTATATTCCCCGGGTAATAATAAAAATATGAATTCTTAAAAAAATAGGTTTCTATCATAAAACGCTTTTTCTTTATATATAATAAGGATGAGCGTTTTTTACTTTTTCATATAAATCGCAAAAGTAAAATTGAAAATAAAAAAACGCAACAGTTGAAACTTGGGAGTTACTGTCCGATGTCTAAAAATGGGTGGGGGAAATGACGATTAGACAGTCAACTGCTGCGCCCATATTGTAATATTTTCATAATATAAAGTCAAATAAAAAATTTATAATATGAAATCTATAATATTCAAAATGTGAATATTATAATTATTTTTATGAGATGCATTGATTTCATCTGTTATTGTGCTATGATATTGCAAATGAAGGAAGGCGTTATCATGGACGAGCGAATTATTGAATTGGCCGCATTCTATCAGGCAATGGGGTATCCATTGTACGATGAAGAACATTTAAAAGAAATGAAAGAAGAAGAATTACAGGCATTATATGAAACGACATTTCCAAATCGGGATGAATAAGGAGATTATAGTTATGAACTATCATGGAGTAATATTTGATTTTAACGGCACCCTGTTTTTTGATACGCAATATCATAAACAAGTATGGAAACAAATCGCAGAAACACAATGGTCACTCCATCTAAGCGATGAAGAAATACAACAACATTTCCTTGGTAAAAATAATGAAACCATTATTGATGCGTTCGCTGATCGACCTTTGACAAGAGAAGAAAACAAGCAACTTTCTGAAAAAAAAGAAGCGATGTATCGGGAATTATGCAGGCAACACCCGGAAACATCCAATCTAGCGCCCGGCGCAGAAAAGTTATTTGATTTTTTAAAGGCAAATCACATACCGATGACGATCGCATCCGCATCCATCAAGGCAAACATTGATTTCTATGTGGAATATTTCCGATTGGATCAATGGATGGATCCCCAAACGATCACATTCGATGATGGCACATATGAAGACAAGCGCGGCATGTTTACACAAGCTGCCAAAAATATCGGCTGTGATATAAGTGAATGTTTAATCTTTGAAGATTCCATCTCCGGTATCCGTTTCGCTCATGATGTAAAGGCGAAAGCTGTGATCGCGATCAACAGTGAACACGATAACGATCGCTATCAGGCTTTTCCGTTTCTTTTAGGAATTTATCATGATTTCAATGATTTTGATTTCCATGGCATATTTTCATAACACAAGGTGTTTTTAGCCATCTTGTTTTTTTCTCTTTCCAATGCTTAATTTAGAGAATCAAATATAGATTGATGTCAAATGTAAGCACAATTATGTGAAATAAGGGATTTCATAAAAAACACTGGAAAATACTGAAAAACAAAATCAGTCGTGTTATAATAGTTTCACATGAATTAGACGAACAGTCAGTTCATGGAATAAGCATCATTTGTATAACGAATGAACAAGGAGAATCAATATGTTACATGTACTGAAACACCCACTATTAACGCATAAATTGACACAAATGCGGAAAAAAGAAACAGGAACCAAAGACTTTCGCCAGAATCTGGATGAGATTGGCGGATTGATGGCGTATGAGATTACAAGAGACTTGCCGGTGAAAGCAGTGGAGATTGAAACGCCGGTAACGAAATGCAAGACGTATGAATTGGAAAAAGAAATTATTCTGGTACCGATTTTAAGAGCCGGACTTGGTATGGTCAATGGTATCTGTACATTGATTCCAACAGTGAAAATTGCACATGTTGGATTGTATCGTGATGAAGAAACATTACAACCGCATGTTTATTTTGAAAAATACCCAAAACATATGGATGAGGCCATTGTGATGATTGTCGATCCGATGTTGGCGACAGGCGGAAGTTCTGTTGCGGCAATCGATATGGTAAAAAAACAAGGCGCAAAAAACATTCGTTTGATTTGTTTGGTAGGCGCCCCGGAAGGTGTGCAGGCAGTAGAACAGGCACATCCGGATGTGGATATTTATCTGGCTGCTTTGGATGATAAACTGAATGAAAAGGGTTATATTGTTCCAGGACTTGGAGATGCCGGAGATCGCATTTTTGGCACAAAATGAAAGATGTGTATCAAGCGCTGCGATTTATGACGATGATGCTTGTGAGCTGTTTGTTCTTTGTATGGCTGGGAAATTTGGCAGATGGTTATTTACATACTTCACCACTGTTTTTGCTTATTTTTCTTGCTTATGCGATCGTTTCCAACCTGTATTTGTTGATTAAAAAGGCAGGGGATGACCATGTATGAAACAAGAACTATGGCTTTGGAAATACGTAAGATGACCATTGTCGCTATTGTAGTGGTGGCAATAGGGGCATTCGTCATTTATCCAAGCGGTTTGAAATCCATTTCTATGGGAATTCTAATAGGTGGATTCAGTGGTCTTTGGGGTTTTGCCATGATTGTCTCCCTGTGTGAGAAAATCGATGGCAGCACGATGAATGCAAAAGCATATGCATTTCGCTCTTATACACGAAGATACCTTATGTATGCGGTTGTCTTTGTGTTGAGTGTCAGTCAAGGTGCAAATATCTTCGCCTTACTGGCAGGAATGCTGTTACATAAAGGCAGCATTCTACTATATACATGGAAGCATAGAAAGGAGGACGATTAGTGGAAAGTACTTTTGATGGAATTCTGATTACGGTGTTTGGGACAACGATCGAGCTACAGCAATCTATTTTAAACTGGCTGATCTTATGCGTGATATTTACCATTTTCTTTATCGTTGCCGGAAAAAAATTTGAAAAGGCTGATGTAAGAAAAGCACCCGATGGAATTCTTTTGCTTACCGAAATGATCACAGGTCTTTGTACCAATATCATTGGTGATAACCTCAAAGAGAAAACAAGGCGTTATTTGCCATTTATGGGTACCTTGATCATGATGATGGCCGTAAGTAATTTGTTGGGACTGATTGGGCTTCAGCCGCCAACATCCAACCTTTCATTTAATGTCACACTGGCTTTATTGATGTTTTTCTTGATTCAGTACAACGGCATTAAAAAAGGTGGACTTGGCGCGCGACTCAAAGAGTTAACGGAACCGATGTGGCTGCTTACACCACTGAACGTCATAGGGGAATTGGCGTTACCAATTTCACTATCAATGCGTCTGTTTGGTAATATCCTGGCAGGATCGATCATTATGCTTTTGGTTTACACGATGTTAAAAGCATTGTTGCCATTTGGTATATTGATTTACATCGCAACACCATTCTTACATGCATATTTCGATATATTCTCAGGAATGATTCAAACGTATATTTTCTTTACCTTGGCGAGCTTCTTTTTGAGCGAGCAAGTGGTAAGTGAAACAGAGTAAATGAAAACAGGAGGAAAAAAACAATGGAATTCAATGAATATTTTGTACAAGGTATGGCTTTATTAGGCGCCGGAATCGCAATGATTGCCGGTCTTGGTCCTGGTATCGGACAGGGTATTGCCGCTTCCAAAGGTGCGGAAAGCGTAGGACGCAATCCAGACGCAGCCGGCAAAGTGCGTTCCATTATGGTGCTTGGTATCGCCCTTGCAGAAACAACCGGTATTTATGCATTGATCATCGCCTTGCTTTTAATTTTCATGAAAGGATAAGATTATCAATGATACAAGAAGAAACGGAAGGAGGAAATGCACATGGATTTGAATTTTGACATTACGGCTTATTTACGTTTGAGTGCTACCGATATTGTGATTGTGTGCATCTCTACCTTTCTGATCGTACTCATAGCGAAACATTTCTTCTGGGATAAGGTGCAGGCATATCTCGATGCCAGAAAAGCAGCCATTCAGGCAGATATCGATGCCGGAAAAGAAGAACGCGCTGCCGGTGATGCATATAAAGCGCAGTATGAAACACAATTAGCCAATGCCAAAGGCGAAGCGCATGAACTCATGGAACAGGCAAAAGCAAATGCCTTGGCAGAGAAAAAAGAGATTCTGGCAAACGCTAAGGTAGAAGCGGAAAGCATCAAGGCAAAAGCGCATCAAGATATTGAACGCGAAAAAAGCGCTGCACGTGAAGAAATGAAGGATGCGATCGTTCATGTCGCATTTGAAGCCGCTAAACAAGTGGTAAATAAGGAAATCGACGAACAGACACATAAGCAATATGTCGATGATTTTATTGAACAAGCAGGTGATGATTCATGGCAGGCATCTTAGCCAAAAGTTATGCGGATGCGCTGTATGAATTGGCGCAGGATGAAAAACAGCTATTACGATTCAAAGATCAGATGAAACAAATGGATCAGCTGATGGATGAGAATGCGTCATTCTATCAGATTTTGACGCATCCCAAGATACACAAAACAGAAAAAAAACAATCGCTGGAAACGGTATGCAAATCGTTTTTGGATCATACGGTACTGAATTTCTTGAAACTGTTGATCGATAAAGGCCGTTTTCAAAAACTGCATGAAATCACAAAAGAAATGGAGCATCGCTATTATGATGAACACAATATTGTGATTGCCGATGTGCGTAGTGCGAAAGCATTGGATACAAGCGAGCGTGACCGATTAAAAGAGATGCTGGAGAAAAAATTAGCAAAAACTGTAGACATGCGTTGTCATGTGGATGAAACGCTGATTGCCGGATTAAGAATCAAAATTAACGATTTGGTACTAGACAATTCAGCATTGAAACGCATCGATCAACTAAAAACATTGGCGAAATCTACAGAATATACGAAAGCAAGAGGTGAATGCGAATGAGCTTAAAGCCGGAAGAAATCAGTAAGCTGATCAAAGAGCAGATCAAACGCTATGATGATCAACTGGATATCGATGAAACAGGAACGATCATAACGATTGGAGATGGCATTTCTCTGATTCACGGCTTACAGAATGCGATGGCCGGAGAATTATTGCAGTTTCCCGGAGATGTGTATGGTATGGTCATGAACTTGGAAGAAGAACATGTCGGAGCGGTGCTCATGGGAGACGATCGCGGCATTCGTGAAGGCGATGAAGTCAAACGAACCGGCAGAATTGTAGAAGTTCCGGTCGGTGACTGTATGCTGGGGCGTGTTGTCAATGCATTGGGAGTAGCGATTGACGGCAAAGAAGCGATTCAATCCGACAAATATCGTCCGGTAGAGCGTGTTGCGCCTGGTGTTATGACAAGAAAGAGCGTCCATCAGCCATTACAGACTGGATTGAAAATTATTGATTCCATGATTCCGATTGGAAAAGGACAGCGTGAGTTGATCATTGGTGATCGTCAAACCGGGAAAACGGCAATTGCGATTGATACGATCATCAATCAGAAAAACAGCGGTGTGAAATGTATTTATGTCGCCATTGGACAAAAAGCAAGCACTGTAGCGCAGATTGTAGAAAAATTGCGCAGTCATGGGGCAATGGAATACACAACTGTAGTATCATCAACTGCATCGGAAGCAGCGCCATTGCAATACATTGCACCATATGCAGGATGTGCCATTGGTGAAGAATGGATGGAAAATGGCGATGACGTGCTGATCGTTTATGATGATTTAAGTAAACATGCTGTTGCGTATCGAACCATGTCGCTGTTGTTAAAGCGTCCGCCGGGTCGTGAAGCATATCCTGGTGATGTCTTTTATCTTCATTCACGATTATTGGAGCGAGCCGCAAAATTGAATGATGCATTAGGCGCCGGTAGTTTGACGGCTTTGCCAATCATCGAAACACAGGCCGGCGATATTTCTGCCTATATTCCTACCAATGTTATTTCCATTACGGATGGTCAGATTTTCTTACAGAGCGAACTGTTCAATGCCGGTATTCGTCCGGCTGTAGACAGCGGTTTATCGGTATCGCGTGTTGGAAGTGCAGCGCAGATCAAAGCGATGAAACAAGTTTCCGGTTCTTTGAAATTGGAATTGGCGCAATTTCGTGAAATGCAGGCATTTGCGAAATTCGGCAGCGACTTGGATGCGGCGACAACCGAAACTTTGAACCATGGAGAACGATTGACTAAACTGTTGATTCAAAATCAGTATGATCCAATGAGCGCCGCCAAACAGGTATTATCATTATTTGCCGCCAAACATAAATTTTTGAAATCGGTAAAGGTAGAAGATGTACAGCGATATGAAAGCGAAATGCTGAAATATATGGAACGTGCACACGCAGATATCATCAAGGAAATTGATGAAAAAAAAGTGCTGGATGATGATTTGAACAATCGCATCACTGATGCATTAAACACCTTTTCAAAACAGTTTCAAGATATGATGGAAGGCTAGAATTATGGCTGGAAAATTAGCAATCAAGGCGCGAATTCGTTCCGTGGATTCGACTAAAAAAATAACGAAGGCTATGCAGCTGGTTGCTTCCAGCAAGCTGAAAAAACAAAAGCAGTACATGGAAGAAAACAGAGAATATGCGCATTATCTAAAAGTCATGACAGCGGATATCGTATCTTCATTGACACTTTCTAATCATCCGTTTTTGACTGCACAAGAAGGAAAAACGGTGACGATTGTGTTTACGTCTGATATGGGGCTTTGCGGCGGATACAATGCGAATGTGCTGCGGATGTTGGAAAAAGAAATCGGCAAGGAAAGCCAAATCATCATGTTAGGCAGGCGTGGCGTCAATTGGATTCATCATCGCGATTTTGATGTTTTACAGGAAGAAACGGATTTGGACGATGATTGTTATCAAGAACTTTCGCTGATTGCCGAAACTTTGCTGGAACGTTATCGTAAACATGAGATTTCTACGATCCGTGTGCTCTATACGAAATTTGTCAATTCTGTATCGTTTGAACCAACCCTGACTACACTTTTGCCGATTGAAAAAGAAGAGCGCAGCGTGCAAAATGCAGTCACGGAATTTGAACCGGCAGGCGATAAGATTTTGGATACGCTGGTTCCGATGTTTGTACGCTCCTTGTTATATTCTTATTTCTTGGAGACCAAAACAAGCGAGCAGGCAAGCAGAAGAATGGCAATGGAAAGCGCAACGGACAATGCAGAAGAAATCAAAGCATCATTGGAATTACAATATAATCAGGCAAGACAAGCCGCGATCACACAAGAAATTACGGAAATCGTCGGCGGTGTCAACGCCCTTGAATAAAGGAGGGTACCCCTTTGAACAAACAAATTGGAAAAATCGTTCAGGTTATAGGACCGGTTGTCGACATTCGCTTTGAAAACGGTGAATTGCCTGAACTGTTGAATGCGATAGAAATACCTTTAAAAGAAGGAGAACCGCTGATCGTGGAAGTGGCGCAGCATATCGGTGATGAATTGGTGCGTTGTGTTGCGATGGGAGCGACTGATGGATTGGTGCGCGGCATGCATGCACAAGACAGCGGTGCACCGATTTCTGTACCGGTTGGAGATGAAGTACTGGGACGTATGTTCAACGTGCTTGGTCGTTCTATTGATGGATTGGGTACATTGGATCAGGCGGTCAAAATGCCCATTCATCGAAGTGCGCCAACATTTGATGAACAACAAACATCAGCGGAAATGTTGGAAACCGGCATCAAAGTCATCGATCTTCTTTGTCCATATTCCAAAGGCGGAAAGATTGGATTGTTTGGCGGTGCGGGTGTTGGAAAAACGGTGCTAATACAAGAGCTGATTCATAATATTGCCAAAGAACATGGCGGTAAATCAGTTGTGACCGGTGTAGGTGAGCGTACCCGTGAAGGTAATGATATGTATCATGAAATGAAAGACAGCGGCGTTTTGGATAAAACCGTACTGGTGTATGGCCAGATGAATGAATCTCCCGGTGCTAGAATGCGTGTTGGTTTGACCGGTTTAACAATGGCAGAATATTTCCGTGATCATGATCATCAAGACGTGTTGTTATTTATTGACAACATCTTCCGCTTTACACAGGCAGGATCAGAAGTATCTGCGCTTTTGGGACGCATGCCATCTGCGGTAGGTTATCAACCGACATTGGCGACGGAAATGGGACAATTACAGGAGCGTATCACATCCACGAAAAATGGATCGATTACGTCTGTACAAGCCGTATATGTGCCGGCAGATGATTTAACCGATCCGGCGCCAGCAACGGCTTTTACCCATCTGGATGCGAAGACCGTATTGGATCGCGATATTGCGGCACTGGGCATCTATCCCGCTGTAGATCCACTAGAATCATCGTCTAGAATCCTTGATCCATTGGTTGTTGGAGAAGAACATTACGAAGTTGCACGTGGTGTCCAGCAGATTTTACAGCGATATAAAGAGCTACAAGATATTATCGCTATATTGGGAATGGATGAATTGAGTGAAGAAGACAAAGTCATCGTCAATCGCGCAAGACGCGTTCGTAATTTCTTGTCACAGCCATTCCATGTCGCAGAAGTATTCTCTGGCATTGAGGGAAGCTATACGTCCAAAGAGGATACGGTGCGCAGTTTCAAAGAGCTTTTGGAAGGAAAATATGATGATCTTCCGGAACAAGCCTTTATGTTTGTCGGCACTATTGAAGAAGCTGTGGAAAAAGCAAAAACACTTGAGGGTTCATTATGATTCATGTGAAAATCATTACGCCTTTGGGTCTTTATACGGAACAGGATGTAGAAGCCATTCATGTGAAGACGGTGGAAGGTGAAACGACATTGTTACGGGATCATATTCCTTTGGTTGCCATGTTAGAGACATGTAAGCTACAATTAAAGGAACATGGCGCTTATCAAGACTATGCGCTGGCTGGCGGTATGTTACATCTTCAAGACAATCAGGCAAATATTTTGACGGATGCCATTGAAGGAAAAGCTGAAATCGATTTGGAACGTGCAGAAAGAGCACGCCAGCGTGCAGAGCGAAGGCTGGAGAAAAAAGATTCCAAGACCAATATGAAACGTGCAGAGATTGCACTTGCAAAAGCAATCAATCGTATTCATGTTTATGGAAAGTATTGAAGCAGTAAAACCTGAAGTGCACCCCAAAATTTGCACAATAGTAAAGAACTGATTAAGCAGTTACTAAGGATTGATTTCTGAATTGAACAGGAGTCAATCCTTTTAATTTAGTTGTAATTCTCTGTGTATTATAATACTTGATGTATTCTTCCATGGCAACCCTCAATTATTTTAATGATTGATATTTATATTCATTACCATAAAACATTTCATTTTTCCAAAGAAATTCTCAATCGGTGAATTATCTAATCAGTTGCTTTTGCGTGACATTGATTGCACTATCCCTTTCTTTGATAGGAATTTGTGATACACTTCCATTTGATATTGCCAGCCTTGATCCGATTGTAAAATCAGACCTTTTAGATCAGAATATTTATAAAATGCCTTATTGATCATGTCTTTGATTTGTTCAAAATTGGGGCCCTCGGATATGTTGTAAGATACGATTTCACGATTATGCATATCGATGATTGGAGATAGATAAAGTTTACAGACAGCGATATGAAACTCTGATACATCACTCGACCATTTTTCACTACATCTTGTTGTATTGAAATCTCTTTCATAATAAGTGCGATGATGTTCTTCATCTATGATTTGTGTTAAGAGCTTGTTTTTTACCGTTTTATTCATATCACCTTTATATGACTTATATTTTGTTTTTGGTGTAGTGCCATATAAGTTCATGACAGACATCAAGCGTTTGACCTTCTTATGGTTTACTTTATAACCTCTATTGGCTAATTCTAAGGCGATTCTGCGATATCCATAGCGTTTCTTATGGTTGTAATAGATTTCTATGATTTGATTCATTATATCGTCATTTTTGAAATCCTTGTCAGTTTTATTTAAATGATAAAAATAGGTTGATTTCTTTCATCCTGAGTTTGTAAGAAGAACCTTTAACGGATACTTTCGCTGTAATTCACTTACTACTTTTACTTTTTCTTCGGTAGTCGGTTCTTCCTTGCCTGAACTACAGCTCGTAATTTTTTTAAATATTCGTTCTCCGCTTCCAAGTATAGATTCTTATTTTCAAGATATTTATTGTGAAAAGGAAAAACACTGCGGTAGGGTAGACCACAGTGTTTTCCAGATATTATGTTTAAGGGGATAGAAAATTGTATGTCATTAGGGAGAATGATACATACAGAGTTAGAAGAGAGGTATTTCTAACTCTCCTATAGTATAGTAGAAAGCGAACGCAGAAATATGGCGAAATTTTGTAAAAGTGTGTGAAAATAGAAAATTTTTTTCTTTTCGATTTACAAAACAGAACATGCATGTTCTATAATTCTATTGTTTCCTAATGATGAAACTCAAATGTCTTCCACATGCATGATCTCTTCGATAAGAGAAGAATGAAGGATTATTCATAAACGTATCATTTTTATCCAAAGTGATCGCACCACTTTGCACACCGGCGATTTCCAACATCCGCATATTTAAGCCTTGATTATCCACCAATGCTTTTCCGTTGTTTTTATAAAGGATGTAATCACTTGTATCAAAGGGCAATGCTTTTACTTTCTCCACGACTTCCATTCCCACCTCAAAACTGTGGAAGGCGATACTTGGTCCAATATATGCTTGTATATTTTCTGCTTTACATCCTTCTTTTTCTGTTAAAACACGCAATGTTTTTGAAGTGATTTGCTTGATGGTGCCTTGCCATCCGGAATGAATGGCGCAAATCAGTTTTTCGATTGGATCATATAAAAGAATAGGAACACAATCTGCGGTAAAGACACCAATCAGATGATTGGTTTCTCTTGTATATAGTGCATCACAATCCAATATCGCATCTTCCACAGATCTTGCGCCTTTTCCTTGATCATCTGCTTGAACACAATAGACATGATCAGAATGTGTTTGATTGGCAAAGGTCATCTGATCCAAAGACAATCCAAATTTCTGCGCCAAATGCGTTCGGTTCAAAAGCACATCGTCAAGTATGCCGCCGCAGTGTAATGCCATATTATTATTTTCTTTTTTATTTGGGTTGCGCAATGTTGTTGCGGCAATGAGTTCATTGTTTCGTTTCCAGTAAATCATAAAAGCCCTCCATCTATAGGTTATGCTATTTCTGTGTAAAGTATAGCTTTTTTAAGAAAAAATGTATAGCTTGTTGTTCCATGTTTTGGAAATTTTATTGAATGGAAACGTTGCGATTGCATAAAAGGTAACTTTGCATTTTATACAACGTTACTTGTAATCTTTTTATTTCCCCGGTAATAATAACCAGTTATGAACTATATAAATATGAGTATATCTTATCAAAGACAGATTTAAAATAGAATGTGTAATTTTCATAAATTGATCATAAACTTTTTGTAAATTTACCGTTGTTTCCCATAAACTTTTACAAAGTTCTATGTTATAATAGTGTGGAAGACAGGGAGGAATGCGCGTGATCTTGTTAGAAAACGTATCCAAATCATTCAAAAACGGAGTTCACGCACTGCGTGATGTCAATTTATATATAGAAGAAGGCGAATTTGTTTATATTATTGGACCAACCGGCAGTGGAAAATCAACGTTGATTAAACTGCTTGATGGGGAATTGGTGCCAACAAGGGGGCGTGTTGTTGTCGCTGATACCGATGTGGGAAAACTGCGTCATTCCAAAGTGCCGTTATATCGAAGAAATATTGGCGTCGTGTTTCAAGATTTTCGATTACTGCCAGAATTGACAGTTTTTGAAAATATTGCATTTGCCTTGCAGGTCATCGGTTTGGATAAGGTAACTATACGACGTCGTGTGCGCGAAATTTTAGAGCTTGTGTCATTGGAAGACAAGGCAAAATCATTTCCAAGAGAATTATCCGGCGGACAACAGCAGCGTGCTACAATTGGACGCGCCATTGCCAATCGTCCAAGGGTTTTGATTGCGGATGAACCAACCGGGAACCTGGATCCTGAAAAAAGTCAGGAAATCATGGCGCTTTTGGAAAAAATCAATATTGAACAAAATACAACGATTCTCATGGTTACGCATGATTCAAATTTAGTCGATATGAACAAAAAACGCACGATTGCGCTGGAAGAAGGATATATTGTCGCTGATATTCAGAAAGGCGGATATATTCATCATGATTGAGTTCTTCCGTAGTCTGCCCGTACATTTTAAATCGGCAATACAGGGAGTTTTACGTCACAGCGCGACGGCTTTTTCCGCAATATCTGCTGTCAGCGTCACTTTGATATTGATGTCGCTGTTTATGATATTGACCGGAAATATAACGAAATTCACAAGAAATATTGAATCCGATTTTAAAATTCATGTTTCGATTGATGCTTTGCAAGAAGGTGAAGACATTGCATCATTGGAAACCAAAATCAATGCGATTCAAGGAATTAAATCGATTGAATATTCTAGTAAAGATGATGAATTAAGAAAGCTGAAAGAAGAAAATCCAGCTATTTTTGGTATGTATGAGGAAGGCGATGCGAATCCAATGCGTGATGTTTTCATTATTGAGACAACATCGCCGGAATCGATAGAAAGTGTCACACAACAGCTGAACGAAATGGAAGGTATCAAGAAAGCAGAATATGGTGGAGATGGTGTATCGGTCATGATTTCTTTTTTTGAAGCCTTGAGAAACGGCGGCTTGGTTTTTGTGATTGCACTCAGTCTTTTGGCTGTTTTCTTGATTTCCAATACAATTAAAATGACCATTTATGCAAGAAGCACAGAGATTGGAATTATGCGCAATGTAGGCGCAACCAATTGGTATGTGCGCATACCGTTTATTATCGAAGGAATGTTTATTGGTATATTGGGAGCGATTCTTCCTTTGATTTTGACATATTTCGGATATGGATATTTATATGACGTGATGGATGGCAAATTCTTGTCCAGCATGTTTGTGATGGAAGAAGTATATCCATTTGTATTTGATATATGTCTTATTTTGCTTGGCTGTGGAATTCTGGTCGGCATGATCGGAAGTTTTATGGCCGTATCTAAATATTTGAGGTGGAAACGATGAAAAAGAAATTATTGGCAGGTTTGATTGCATTGTCACTGGCGACATTGATGCCACAGGCATCCCATGTGCTTTTGGCAGAGGATTTTGGGGCAAATGAAGACTATTATTGGAATCTTTGTAGTAAATCAACCGAAGATCCGCAGGTTTCCGCAACTTGCAAGTCTTTTAGTAACTATCTCAGTGAAAAATCCAATCAGCTGAAAAATCAAGTGGATAATATGAATCAGGATATTGACAGTATCCGAAACAATATTGATATGGTACAGAAAGAAATCAATAGCCAACAGAAGATTATTGATAATCTGAATGCCATGATTGAAAAAAACAATGAAACAATTCAGCGTATTCAAGGTGTTATTGAACAGCTGAAAGAGGATATCAAGCAAACGGAGTCGGATATTGAAAAGCGTGATAAACAAATCAAAGACCGTATGCGCAGTGAGCAAGTATCCATTGGCACCAATGTGTATATTGAATTTATGATGGGCGCCAAAGATTTGGTCGATATGGTTCGTATTGCGGATGGCATTGAGCGTATTACGGAAAACGATCAGGATGAAATCAAAGCGTTAGAAGCGGATAAAGAAAAATTGAATCAACAAAAGTCAGAACAAGATCGCTTGATGGATGATCAAGAAAAAGCAAGGCAGCGAAATGTAGAGAATAAAGCCGTTGCGGAAAAAGCAAAGGCAGAACAGGAAAAATTACAAGTGGAATGGCGCAAACAAGAAGCAGATTTGTTGGAAAAAATCCGTTCGGCGAATGCGGCAAATTCTGCGGTACAAAGTCAGATCGCGGTTTTGAAAAATGTGCATTATCAACAAAGTGACGGATGGATTCATCCGGTACCGGGTATGACATATGTATCAGCGGGTACATGGGCGTACCCAGGCGGTGGAACTCATCTGGGAATGGATTTTGCGGCAGGCGTTGGTACGCCGATTCGTGCGCCGATTGGTGGCGTTATTCTGTATGCGAACAATCCAGCGCCAACGTATGGCGGTTATTTGGGTAATTGGGTCGGCCATCCGGCAGGTGGCGGTAATACCGTTCAACTCGTTGGTACGGTAAAAGGAACGACATATGCGGTTTCTTTCTTCCATATGGCGCAGGAAAATTTTGCGGCATCACCGGGCGCAGGTGTAGCGCAAGGTACGTATCTAGGCGGCGTTGGTCATTCCGGAAATTCTACCGGAGCTCACCTTCATTTGGAAATCATCAATTTGGGTGATATGAGCGTTGATGAGGCCATTGATCGTTTTCGCGCAAACGGTGCTGATTTCGCATGGGGCACCGGTTGGAACAGTACCGCTACATCTTGCGGTGTCAAAGGATATGCGCCATGTCGCGAGCGCCCCGAAGATTTTATTGGCTACTAATTGTATGATCAGGAAAGGCAGTTGATTCCATACATGATGAATTTCTTTAAAAGTTTTCCGTTTCATTTAAAATCTGCGGGTGTCAGTTTGATTCGTCATTTCGTTATGACACTTTCGGCGTCTTCTGCGGTTATGATCACATGTATTCTGCTTTCTGCCTTTTTGATGATTGTTGGAAACGTTAATGGATTTGCGGATAATATCGAAGGTGATATACGCATTCATGTTGTTTTGAATGATACGATACAAGAGGAAGAACAAATTGCGCAATCGAAAAACGAAATTGAACAAATCAGTGGTGTATTGGAAGCAGAATTTTCAAGCAAAGATAATGAATTAAAACTTTGGATTGAAGAAAAAGGAGAGATTTTTTCAATTTATGAAGGGGAAGACAATCCACTCAATCATGCATTCTTTGTAAGTGTGAATGATTCAGAGCGCATTGAAACCATAACCAACCAGATTAAGGAATTGGAAATGGTGGATGATGCGATGTATGGCGGAGACAGTATCACGGATTTGATTTCCCTGTTGAATACGGTTCGATTTGGCATAGTGATTTTTATGACGCTCTTAGGCTTACTGGCTGTATTCCTGATTTCTAATACGATTAAGATGGCGATTTATTCCAGAAATAATGAAATCATGATTATGCGCAATGTTGGCGCAACCAATTTGTTCATTAAAATACCATTTATGATTGAAGGTATGATCATAGGAATGATTGGCGCAATCATCCCATGTATTTTGACATTCTTTGGATACCGTTATCTATTTATGGCAATGAATGGACAATTGTTTACCAATGTATTTGCATTACAGCCAATTTGGCCGTTCACATTTGAAATTATGTGCATCTTGATGATTGGCGGCGCATTGGTTGGCTTGTTGGGCGCATTGATTTCAACTACAAAATACTTACATTGGAGAAGATAAATGATCAGTCGAAAGACTGATTTTCTTTGTATAATAAGAATTTCGATGTGTCAAAGGGAACAAGAATGCATAAGAACTAAAAACATAATATCGTTTTCAAACATTTTCTGGACATTCAGGACGGAACATCTGATAAGTGGAATCATTACTAAATTTATACAGTCCTATATACATATTATAAAAAAGAACTGCCTATTTGAAACGCAACCAATTATTTGGACAATAAATAAGAAACAAGACTAAGTATTTGCCAAGGATTGATTCCTGATTTCTTTGTGTTCATCATGCCATTTCAAAGAACAACTGCTTAATAAGCTTGGGGTTATTGCTTCATTTATTTTACCATATATATTTAAGTAATGCTCTTTTCGATAAGCAAGTAATGCTTCATTGGATTGAACGTAGATATATTTATCCTGTCCATCAACATCGTAACCGAAAAACTTCAAATAGATTTGAACGGTTTTGCGAAAATAGATACTGTATCAGGATCAAAGTGTTGTTTATCTTCCATAGCTGATATCCCTGTCTCTATCGCAAGGTCTAAGATGCGTTATAAAAAATGAAGGAAGATGCTATGGACTATAGAATTGTATCTGATGTATAAAAAAAGGATATGATTTTGTTAATTATAACAAATGGAAAGTTAAAAATTGCAAATCATAGAGATGGTAATTTATGTGATGTTGATGTATAATATATGTGTGAAAACGCTATCATGCGCTATCGTTGAGTTAAACATGTATATCATTGTTTATAAAAGTATATCTAATAAGACAAAGGTGCCATAAGGTGAAAAAGATATGTTTTAGCATAAAAAAAGCAGGTATTTCCTGCTCGAAGCCCTGTTTATAAACGTATACCATTATAGACAATAAAAAGGGGGATTGTTTTATGAGATAGGTCTTATCTGCATTTGATTTTTATAAGGAAAAGGAGAAAGAATATGAAAATAAGCAAAATCACGAAAATAGTGTTGTCATTGTTATTGGCTATTTCAATTGGAAGTTATTCTGGTATATTCTTCGACAATTATGTAACAACTGTTGTTGCAGCTACCATAAGCGGAGACTATACATATGAAATGAACTCTGATTCAACGATTACGATTATCAACTACGGTGGCAGTGAGAAAAATTTAATCATACCGACAGAGATTGATGGATACACTGTAACTCGTATTGGTTATGGGGCATTTGCAGAATGTAAAAGCATAGAGACGCTTACAATTCCAAATAGCGTGGTAAGTATTGGTGATTATTCCTTTTCACAATCTACGCAAATACGTGAAATCAATATTCCGGATAGCGTGGCTTCTTTTGGAAGATATTCTTTTGCCGGATGCAACAGCTTGGAAAAGATTAAGATACCAAGTCGAATCAGAAGTTTAAGTTATGGAGCTTTCTTTGATTGTATTTCATTAAAAGAAGTCATTCTTCCCGATGGATTGCAAACAATCGGCGGAACTGCATTCGGTAACTGTCGTGCTTTAAATAAAGTCATTTTCCCTTCTAGTTTGTTAAGTATCGAAGGAAACGCATTTACTGAATGTGTATCTTTGGAAAGTGTTGTACTTCCGGAAGGATTTACAACATTGGGTTCGGGAGTATTCTCAGGCTGCTTGTCATTATCTAATATTGCTCTTCCATCTTCTTTGGTTGGAATCGGTCAGAATGCTTTTCAAGAATGTGTTAGCTTAGAAAGCATTGTGATTCCTGAAAATGTAAGTGGATTGGGTTATGGAGCATTTACGGGATGTACTTCTTTGAAAAACGTTAACATCCCAACCAAAATTACAGAAATCGGAGATGCAACATTTAGTGGATGTCAGTCACTGGAAAGCATAGTTATTCCGGATACAGTAACCTCTTTAGGAAACAATGTATTTAGCGGATGTTCCAATCTAAAAGAAATCGTATTACCTGACAGTATTCAATCTATTGGAGCAGAAACGTTTACGAATTGCACTGCATTAAGATCAATTACTTTGCCGAAAAATTTAAAGCAGTTGAGCGCAAGCTTATTTAGATACAGTGCTAATTTAGAACAAGTGATACTTCCAAACGGTATGACTTCCATTGAAGCAACTGCATTTGCGGACTGCCCTAACTTAAAGAGTGTAACGATACCTAATACTGTTAATAGTTTAGGAAGCCGTGTATTTTCTAATTCACCAAAAGTTGTTGTTTTAATTGGAGAAAACTCAGAAGCTTATCGTTATGCGATAAATAATAGTGTAGCATATCGTTTTATATCAACAGGCATTAATTTAGATAAAGATAATTTGATGTTGAAAGTAGGAAATAAAAGTACATTTAGTGTTATTTTGTCACCTTATACAGTATTAGATAATGCTAATTTAACTTGGACATCCAGTGCGCCGGACATTGTCAGTGTTTCTAACGATGGAACAGTTACGGCTAATGCAGTAGGTAATGCGACAATCACAGTACGTAATGCCAATGGTCATAGTGCCACTGCAACAGTTCATGTAGATGATGTGGTAGTTCCGATTACAAGTGTTGTTTTAAGTGAAACAACGTTAACAATGAACAAGGAAACTTCACAAGGTCTCAGAGTGATCGTGAATCCAAGTGATACCACTATGGATACAACGATTACTTGGAAAAGCAGCAATGAAGAAATTGCTTCTGTAAGTACTACAGGTTTGATACGTGCTAAGCGACCGGGAAAGGTAGTGATCAGTGCAACCAGTTCAAATGGAATTGTAGCTGAATGTGCCGTAACCATCAAAAGTGAAATTAAATCAGTAGTATTAAATCAAACGGCTCTTACTTTAGAGGAAGGAAGTAATCAAAGCTTAAGAGCAACCATCAATCCAAGTGATACAACAGATGCGAAGGATTTAACATGGGTTTCAAGTAATACATCAGTTGCGACTATCAATCAAAGTGGTGAGGTAACTGCAGTCGCACCAGGAACGGCAACAATTACAGTTACAACAGTAAACGGTCGTAAAGCAGAATGTAAAATTACAGTTACACAAGCAGTAATTACTAAGCCAATTATCTCTGTTACATTGAATAAAACATCACTAACATTGGTAGAGGATGAAGAAGAAACACTGACTGCTACCATTAATCCAAGTGATACAACAGATTCCCATACATTGGTTTGGTCAAGTAGTAATGAGGATGTAGCTACTGTAGTAGACGGTGTTGTGACTGCTAAGAGTGCAGGCACTGCAACAATTACAGCTACCAGTGTAAACGGAAAACAAGCAAATTGCGTTGTAACAGTTAATGCAAAGGAAATTCCTATTACATCCGTTACATTAAATCAAAATGTTATAACGATAAAGGCAGGAAAAAATGCGACCTTAACAGCAACAATATCACCGGAAAATACAACACAAGCCAAAACATTGTCATGGACAAGTAGCGATGAGGATGTAGCTGCCGTAGTAGATGGCGTTATAACTGCTAAGAAAACAGGAACTGCAACAATCACAGCAACAACGGTAAACGGACTGACAGCTACTTGCACCGTTTATGTTTATGAAATTAATAAAGATTCATTATCTGCATTGATCACTAATGCGAATGCACTTGATGCTGATAATTATACTGCAACTTCCTATCAAGCTTTAATGACAGTAGTCAGCGATGCTCAAGATATATTAACTGATGAGGATGCTACTCAAGATCAAGTTGATCAAATGGTTAATTCTTTAACAAACGCGTTGGATGCTTTGGTTGAAAGAGTATCTGCAAATTCTTATCAAACATTATTGGCATTGATTGATGAATGTGAAAAGTTAGCTCCTGATTTTACTGCTACAGAATTTGCAACAATGAATCAATTACTTGTTGATGCGAATACACTAATTGCTAACGGTATGAATGAAGTGAGTGATACAGACGCAACTGCAGCGATTAATGCGCTTAGTGCAGAAAAAGCTAACCTATCAGTTGTGAGTGCTAAAAAAGAATTAGAAAACTTAATAAGAGATGCACACGATCTATTAAACGGAGATACTACAGGTATTGACAATAGCAATTTAGAGGTATTAAATAATACAATTACAAAAGCAGAGAAATTAATCAGTGACGGATCGAATGATGCCAATCAGCTACGACAAAGCATTGCTGAAATAACTGTAGCAATTGAAAATTGTAAAGTTGAAGTGAATGTTGTTGTGAAAACGCATTTAGAACAATTATTAGAAATTTGCACGAATTATAATACATCTCAATTTACAGAAACCAGTGTAGAAGTGCTTGAACAGGCAAAGGATAACGCTATTGCGATAATAGCAAATGAAAATGCAACGCAAAGTGAAGTTGATGATGCTTATGAACAATTAATAAATGCTCTTCAAGGATTACAAGTAAAAGTAGAAGTAAATAAAAATGCGTTAGGAACGAATTTGACGTTGGCACAAAATATTTTGGACAACGCTTCAGATTATAAAGCTTCAACAATTTCTGGTCTTGATGATTTAGTTGAGAATGCGCGTAACATTTATAAAGATGTGAATGCGACGAAGAAAGATGTAGATGATGTTAATGCAGCATTACGCATTGCTTTAATGAAGGCAAGAAAGAAGCCGAATTAATATGCTTTATCTAAAGTAATTAATCTAGTAATCTATGATGTTACCTATTGACGTTTTCATAAAGAAACAGTGATTGTTATGATCTCAATGAAATGGGATGTTTAAAATCCTATGATAGGTATCGTTTAGATAAATGAATGCGTTTGTTAAATAAACGCTGTGAAATGAAGGTGATAATAGAAAAAATCTGAACTCACAATTAAATATAATGTAAATAGAAAGGGAGAAATCATGATTAAGAAAACAGTAAAAAAATTAGAAATTATTTCTTTGGCTTTCATGATGACAACATCAATGCTTGGCTCTACTACAAGTGTTTTTGCTAAAGAAAATGATGGTATTGCAACTGCTGCTGTTGATGAGAGTGGTTACAATGTTCTTGGATCTGTTGCATCTGTGTCGAATTCAGATAACATTGTTACTCTGGATATTTCTACAGGTGAGCGAGTACGCTATACATTCTTAAAAGACAATATGTTTAGAATGTATATGGCGCCACTCGGTGAAGAATTTCAAGAATATCCTACACCTAACAGTTCATCCCATACTGCAACAATTACAAATAAAACAGATAGCCAGTTTGAAACAGAATATGGTGTAAGACCTACAGTAAATGAAACTGCAACAACTGTTACAATTTCAACCGGGAAAATTACTATTGAAATTAATAAAGCAGACTCTGTTACAAAGGTAAAGAAAGCAGATGGGACAGTGATATGGGAAGAAGCCGCTCCTTTAAAATATAAGAGCGGAAGTACATATCAGACGCTGAAAACAGATGCAAATGAATATTTCTACGGTGGAGGAACTCAGAACGGGCGTTTCTCACATAAAGGAAATACAATAAAAATTGCAACAACAAATACTTGGGTAGATAAAAGTGTAACAAGCCCAAATCCATTCTATTGGTCTACTGACGGTTATGGTGTTGTTCGTAATACATGGAAACCGGGAGAATATGATTTCGGCAATACAGGTGCGGATACGGTTAAAACGACGCATAATGAGAAACGCTTTGATGCGTATTTCTTCATTGATGATACACCTGTAGAAATTTTAGGTGATTATTATGAATTAACAGGAAAACCTGCAGAATTACCGGAATATGCTTCTTACTTGGGACACTTAAACTGTTACAATCGTGACTTCTGGACAGAAGTTTCAGAAGGAACTTCAGGAGCAGTCAAATTAGGTGACAAATGGTATAAAGAATCACAAAGCTACAGTGAAGGCAGTATTAAAGAATCACTGTTAGGTACTTCTAATGCGACGGCACAGCAAATTATTGAAGATCACAAAGCATATGATATGCCATTAGGTTGGTTCTTGCCAAATGATGGTTATGGATGCGGATACGGTCAAACTACTACACAAGCCGGAGACATAGAAAACTTAAAAGATTTTTCTGATTATGCAATTGCGAATGGTATACAAACAGGATTGTGGACACAGTCAAACTTATGGCCTGCCGATTCAAGTAATCCTCAAAAGGGTGAACGTGATATCTATAAAGAAGTTGAAGCCGGTGTACATTCAGTTAAAACTGACGTTGCTTGGGTAGGCGCCGGATATTCCATGGCATTAAACGGTGTTTCTGTTGCCTATGATGCCATCGCAACCAAATCAGGTCTTAAACCAAACATCGTTACATTGAACGGCTGGGCAGGTACACAGCGTTACGGTGGTATTTGGACTGGTGATCAGTCCGGTGGACAATGGGAATATATTCGTTTCCATATTCCAACTTATATCGGAACGGCATTATCAGGACAGCCGAATATCGGTAGTGACATGGATGGTATCTTTGGCGGCGCAAACATGATTGCATGGACACGTGATTTCCAATGGAAAGCATTTACAACTTTCATGTTAGATATGGATGGTTGGGGAAGTAATCAAAAATCACCATGGGCTTTAGGTGAAGATGGTACATCTATTAACCGTGCTTATTTGAAATTAAAAGCAAAATTATCGCCTTATAACAATACAATTTCACATGAAGCAACTGCTGAAGGTGGATTACCGATGATAAGAGCGATGATGTTGGAAGAAAAAAACAGCTATACATTGGGTACAGATACGCAGTATCAATATATGTGGGGAGATAATTTCTTAATTGCTCCAATTTATCAAAATACGGCATCTGACGGCGATGGTAATGATGTTCGAAATGGTATCTATTTACCAAGCACCAGTGATATTTGGATTGACTACTTTACCGGTAAACAATACCGAGGCGGTCAAGTATTGAATAACTTTGATGCACCTCTTTGGAAACTTCCGGTATTCGTTAAAAACGGATCCATTATTCCAATGTATCCCGAAAACAACAATCCGGAGGCGAAAACCGCTACAAACAGTGATGGATTAGACAGAAGCCAAAGAATTATTGAATTTTATCCTTCTGGAGAATCAAATTTTACGGCTTATGAAGATGATGGAAAAACTTTAGGTGGTAGTGGTGTATATACAGAACTTAAATCTAAAGTTGATGGAGATACTGCAACATTGACAGCAGAAAAAGCAAACGGTAGTTATACTGGTATGATTAGAGAGAGATCTACAGAATTTATTGTAAATGTATCGAAAGAGCCTACATCTGTAACCGGTAATGTAGCGGGAAGTGATGTAACATTCACGAAAGTTACCAGTCAAGCAGATTATGATGCGGCTACCGGCAATGTATATTTCTATAATGAGAATCCTTCAATTTTTGTGAAAGAATATGCAAGTGCAGACAGCAGTTATGCTAGTACAACGGAAACTACCGAGCCGAAATTATATGTAAAATCTGCGGCTAAAAATGATATCACAGCACATGGTATTACTGTTGTAGTAGAAGGTTTTGAAAATAATCAAGATCTAGGCGAAGATGTATTGGATACAACGTTAGATGTTCCGACAGGATTGGCTGAAGTTTCTAAGACAGATTCTGAAATTAATGTAGCTTGGGATGCCGTTACTGATGCTGCATCTTATGATATTGAAGTTGACGGAATCGTAATCAGAAATATCATAGATCCTGAATATAACCATTCCGGATTAGCTTTCTTAACGGATCATACTTACAGAGTACGTACTGTTGCTGATAACGGACACTTCTCTGATTGGTCTGATTTAATTACCGTTCAGACCGCTGATAATCCATATCGTAATGTTCCGGACGCTACTGCGACTTGGGATTATGGAGCTCAATGGGGAGCTTTAGCAAATGCATTCGATCATGACACGAATACAATGTTCCATTCCACTAATGCTGTTACTCCTGATCAGATGATGACAATAGACTTGGGTGCTGCTTACCAATTAGATAAATTTACTTATCAACCACGTATGGATAATAAGGGAAACGGTACAGTAACTCGTATGGATGTTTATTCATCTTTAGATGGTGTGAACTATACAAAAGTTTGGGATGGCAATGCAAATCCTGCTTGGACATACGATAAAGATAATATGGATGTTGCTGATATTAAGGAAGTTGACTTAGATGGTGTGAAAGCACGTTATCTAAGATTAAGCGTACTGGGATCATCCGGAGGATTCTTCTCTGCTTCTGAGTTAACTACTTATAAAAAAGATGGTACCGATGCTTGGGTAGTCGGAGATGTTAATAACTCAGGTGATGTTAACGAAAACGACTTAGTATTCTACGAAAACTATGTAGGATTAAAACCAGTTGATAATGATTGGGATTATTCAGCTTTAGGTAATATCAACGGTGATGAAATTATTGATGCTTATGACATATCATTTGTCGCAAGAATGCTGGGTACACCGATTACAAATCCTGTTTCCGGTGTAAATGGAAAAATTCAAATGATTCCTTCCAAGACAGATATTAAAGCCGGAGATATAGTAACTTTGGATATTTATGGCATCGGATTAGAAAATGTGAATGCATTTAGCGTTGAAATTCCTGTAGACAATGATTTGTTTGAAATCGCAAACTTCGGTTCTCCAACATTGGCATCTGTCTTTATGAGAAACTTCTCTAAAACACGTATTCACAACAACGGTGCCATTGATAACTATGTATGCTTTACAAATGTAGGAAAACAAAATCTGATCAACGGTTCCGGAAGTATTGCTACAGTAACTATTAAAGCTACTGCTGATTTTACTTGGGATACTAAGCCAACACAGGCAATATTGGTAGGTCAAGATTTATCTACTGTAGATGCGATCATTGATGAAACAACAAAACCTGTTGCTCCTGATACAGAAAACATTTTAGGCGTTGATGATATTGCTTCTATCACATTTGACAATGATGTGAAAACGGATATGGATGGAAGTGAGTTGTGGCAACAAACAAACTGGAAAGATTTACTGTTTGACGGTGATCGTACGGGAGCTATGGCAGAGTTTAAATGGTATTTTGATAATAAAGATAATATTGCTGCTGAAGTTAAACTTCCTACAGACATGAAATTTACATTTGCCGAAAAACAACCTTTAAGTAAAGTTAAAGTTTATAACCGTGTTTCAAGTAACGGTAGAGTAACCAGTATTCAAGCTGTTGCATACAGCGGTACTACCGAGATTGATTTAGGTATATTCGATAGTGCGCAAGATATATTTGAATTTACTGTACCGGCAGGAAGCGGAACAATCGATCGCGTTGTAATTACACCGCTGACTTCAGTGGGCAACGCAACCGGTACTACTACAGGTTCGGTAGAAAACCGCATGCTTTCTTTATATGAAGTAGAATTTATTGTTGATGACGCAGTAAAAGCTACAGGTATTACGTTTGATAGTACAAGTGAAACTGTTGCAAGAATAAATGAAGTAGTGCAGGTAGCGGCAACGGTTTCTCCTAACAATGTTAGTAATCCGTTCTATGATATTACAAGCAGTGATACCAATATCGCAACCGTTACTAAAGTTCCGACTGAATCAGGCTATTACTTCTTAGTAAAAGGTGTTTCCGCAGGAAAAGTAACATTAACGGCGACAAGTGAGGATGGATCTTTCACAGATACATTAGAATTTGAAGTACTTAGCGGTATCAATAGTACAAAAATTAATAAGCAAATTGAAAGTTTCAATGCACTGCACAAAAATTTGTATACGGAAGCAAGTTATAATGCTGTAAAAGATCTAGTAGACAGCGCAATTGAAGCTTTGGCAAAAGATGATGTGACGCAAGAAGAAATTGATACGTTGACTGTCAACATTGCAAAAGCATTAGACGAAATCAAATTCAAAGGTTCTGATGAAAGTAAACCTTCAAGTGCTAACTTAATTGATCAAAATAAATTAAGTAGATACGATGAATCAAGTATGTCGGCAGTTGAACAAGAGCATGCCGGTTATGTAATTGACGGTGATCCGGATACTATTTGGCATTCAAATTATAGTGCAAGCTATTCTTTACCTCAATATGTAACAATTGATTTAGGTTCGATCTATAACTTAGAACAAGTAGATATGTTGCCTCGTCAAAACAACTCTAACGGTCAAATTACACATTATCGTATTGAAGTAAGTACTGATGAGGGTGATGATAAAACATTTACACCGATTGTTGAAGGATATTTTGAAACAGAAGGCGGTACTTTGGTAAATCCTGGTATAGCTAAAGAAGTGAAATTTGATCCTACACCGGCTAGATATGTAAGATTCATTGCTATTGAATCTGTAGGTACCAGTGCAGATAGTGCGAATAAATATGCTTCGATCGCAGAACTTAACTTCTACGGAGTATCAGGGTTGCCATCCTATGATGAAATCATTGCAAAAGCTGAAGAAGTTATAGCGAATGAAGGATTATATACGACAAGTACCTTTGCAGCGTTTGTGGAATCTTATGAAGCATTGAAGGCTTTAAATAATCCAACAGATGAAGAATTATCATTGGCTATCGCTGCTGTTACAAACAAAATTAATGATTTGGATTTGAGAGCAAGCAGTACGGTTCTTGATTCTTTAAAAGCACATGTTGCAGCTTACAAAGCAATGGAACCTAACTATAGTGAAGTTGAGTTTGCAGAATTAAAAGCAGCGATTGAAGCGGCTGAAGCGATTCTTGCTAAGGGCGACAATGATATTACAACTGCGGAAGCTGTAGCAGCTGATGCAGCTATGGTATTAGCGGCAAGTACACTGCAAGGCGTATCCGTTGATGAATTAAAAGCAAACTTAGCTGAAATTATTGCAATTGCAAATGAAACCTTGGCAAGCAGTGAAATTGAAAATGTTCGTCCAAGTAAAGTGGAGGCTTTAGAAGCTGCTGTGGCTGCCGGACAAGCATTGATTGATGAAGATTCAAATGATACTGTCAAACTGCGTGAAGCAATTGAAAATATTGTAAAAGCAAATAGTGAATTATGGGAAATTGTAGATAAAGATGAAATTAATTCTTTGATTGAAACTGCAGAAGCAATTACTGGTAATTATACTTCAACATCTATGGCAGTATTAAAAGAAGCAATTGCAAAAGCGAAAGAGGTAGCAGCAAATGATGACGCTACAGTGGCTGAAGTTAATGAAGCTTGCTCAGCATTACGTGAAGCAATGAATGGATTGGTTGAACTGGCTGATAAGAATAAATTAGCTGATGAAATTGCTAATGCAAACAGAATTTTGGCTAACATTGATAGCTATATTTCAACAAGTGTAGCCGGACTAGATCAATTAGTAGCATCTGCAAACAATATCATGAATAATGAATTTGCAACACAAGATGAAGTTGATGCTATGACTACTGAGTTGCAAAAAGCGATCAAGGGTGCTGAAAAGAGAGCAAACTTCTCCAAATTGGAACAAGCAGTGAAAAAAGCAGAGGCAATAGATACAAGTAAATATACTGCTGAAAGTGTTAAAACATTAAATGATGCAATCGCTGCGGCGAAAGCTGTATTGAATAATAAAGATGCATCACAAGATGATGTAGAAGCAGCATTGGCAGTACTGAATAAAGCTATTGTTGGATTAGAGACAAAAGGAGATACTCCTGTTAAGCCAAGTAAACCTGGTAATTCAAATACAGTTGTTGGTGAAAATACGCTTAAGCCATCCGGAACTTCAACACCAAATACAGGAGATGATACCAATCTAATGCTTTGGGTATTCTTATTAGGTATTGCAGGTACAGGAATGTTCTTTGTTCGCAAGAAGAAAGAGGAAATGTAGTATTTGGGTTCAGTGATAAAATAAGGATTTTCAGATAATTGATAAATTACTTAAATATCAACTGTTCTAAAATGACTGAATGCATATAAAAACCAAAAACCATTATAAAGAAGTGTGGAAATCTATAGATGATAACCACGCTTCTTTTTGTATACACAATATGGAATTGCAAATATATAGTATTTGCATCTAAATATAGAAGGAAAGCATTCTGTACAGAAAAGAGGCTGGAAATTGGAGCGATATCGAGAGAATTATGCGAATGGAAGGGAGTAAA
The DNA here is from genome assembly GCA_910576345.1 of Erysipelotrichales bacterium. GTDB lineage: Bacteria > Bacillota_I > Bacilli_A > Erysipelotrichales > Erysipelotrichaceae > C-19. The sequence goes on along the minus strand of CAJTIT010000003.1, from coordinate 69,793 downwards.
CAAAATAACAGCGGAAATATAGATAGGACAACGAAAAGATAAGGATCCAAAATAACGTATGTTTCAAAAGGCCAAATATATAGAAGCAGAGTATAAACTTGAACTTCTGTTGGAAGTTAGATTTGAAACAAACAGGTATATAAGCAAAGGACAATATAAGATAATTTTTGAATTCAGTTGAAGATAGATCTGTAATCACTATTTTGGAGGATCAACTCCAAGGTTATACAAGCTTTGATTATAATATCACGAATGGTAAAAAAAGTGGAAAAAGTTGAATGTGCACTGCTTGAAACTAAAATTGTCACAAATGACGGAAATGTAACACAAAAAGAATTTGATGATGCTATAAACACATTGAATCAAGCATTATATGTTTTGGCTCTTAAAGATTCAAGCAAATCAACTGTTTCTAACAAATTGGAAACAATGGCTCGCATGTTAGAGGAGGAAACAGTAATATCCTCGTAAACACACAGGATATGATACAAATATAACGCTGTGGGGTATGATACTTGTTATAGTTTCGGGAATGGCGCTTATCGGATACAAAAAACGCAAAGACGAAGTAAATAACCAATCGAATACAGTAAATTAGGGCTTTTCAATTCCGATCTGTATTTGAAAAGTCCTTTTTATGAGGACGTAGCACACAGCTGTTTGTATAGACATCCATATAATTGATAGTCGTATGATAGCTGCCATATGTTTGTGTCATTACTTCAATTTCAAAAAAGCAAGAGTAACATTGGATCATTTTAACATTTCGCTGTTCTACCCTGCGATAGGATGATTGTGGGTGATAAATGATGTCAATGTAAGTTCCTTCCAACTGCTTTAGCTCCTTACGTAAGCGGGAACATATCGTATCTTTCAAGTCATACACATCCTTTTTACTATTGTATGATTAAAAAGACAAAATCATGATATAATAACAGAGAATGAAAGGAAGATGACGATGCCAAAAATCGGCGCAAGGATGGTTAAAACATCGCTGGCTGTGTTTTTGTGTTTTGTTTTATATTCAATACGCAATGCCGGAATTCCGTTTTATTCAGCTATTGCGGCAGTATTATGCACACAACCGGAAATGAATGAATCCCTGTCCAAAGGCAAAAGCCGTATCATTGGAACCTGCATTGGTGGATTTGCGGGCATGGGTGTTTTGTTTTTATTTCAGCCTTTGCTTGGACAAATGAATGATTTGATACGCTATGCGATTATTTCATTGATGTTAATTCCACTCATACAGATGACCGTTTGGATGAAACAGCCAGACAGCTCTTATCTAAGCTGTGTCGTTTTTCTCTGCGTAACGATTTCACATGCCGGAGATGCAGATCCATTCTTTTTTGCGATTAATCGTATGATTGATACATTGATTGGCATTTTTATTGCGGTTGGGGTGAATGCATTTCATTTACCGCATCATAAGCACAAAGAAATTCTAATTGAAATTCCACTGCGCTATCTCCTCAATGAACAAAACAAGATTTCTACGTATATGCGTATTCATATAAATCGACTGATAAAAGAAGGCGCTCATATCATGATTCGATCGCAAGGTACACCTTCGCAAATGTTGCCGGTGATTGAAAAATTGGAAGAACCGTTGACTTGTATTCTTATGGAAGGCGTCTTGCGTTATGATCGGGACACCAATTCTTGCATTGCGCTGCATTCTATTTCGTACGGGGTATGGCATCCATTGGCCAAGAGCTTGGAAACGAAAGGCTTTTCACTGTTTCTTTATGAGGTAAAAGATGAATTGCTTTATATCCATCATGGTCCTTATCAAAATCTATGGGATCGTAAATTTTATATGTGTGAGTATAAAGAAACAGTACAGCGTTATGTGACTCACGATCAAAAACTCAGTAAACAGCTTCATCAAGATATGATTTCCATGATGCTGCTCATCAAAGAAGAACAGCTAAATGAAATCCAGCAATGTTTACTGCCCTATATGGAACATATCACATGGGTATTATATGAACATCCATATGGAGAGAAGGAAAAGATGTTGCAAATCTACTCTCAAGAAATTGCCCGTGTAGATTTGGCGAATACATATGCAGAAATGCTACAATGTCAAACCGTATATAAAGTGCGCCATTCTCATCAGGAGAGTGAGAAACATCTGCTTCATGAAATACGACATGTTTTTTATCATGGAAAATAGTGAAAAACCATAGAGAAAATAGGCACAATTTGGTAAAATAAAAGGGAGAAAAGAGGAATATATGAAACATGTGATTGTAGCACAGGATCTGTCCTGCTTTGGGAAATGCTCATTGACGATTGCGTTACCGGTATTAAGTACGGCACAAATTGCGACCAGTGTTTTTCCAAGCGCATTGTTGTCATCGCATACCGGCGGATTGGGTAAGGTGCATATCAAAGATCTGCATGAAGATATGCAAGCGATTTTGCGACATTGGCAATCCATCCCATTTTCCATCGATGCTCTTTACAGCGGTTATGTCGCAAATATCGAACAGATGGAACAAATTCATGCGCTGTTTTCACAATATCCGCATGCTTTCAAATTGGTCGATCCTGTTATGGGCGATCATGGAAAATTGTATGCATCCTTATGCAGAGATTTGCCATCTCATATGCGTATCTTATGTGAAGAAGCAGATTTGATAACGCCAAATCTGACAGAGGCCTATGCGCTTTTGGGAAAGCCGTATACTGAAAATCAGGAAGAAGTAGAAGAAATCATCAAACAGCTGTATACTTGTACGCATGCACAAATTGTACTTACCGGAATACCACTTGAGAACGATCAAATTGGATGTGCCCTTTATTGTGGAGATGATACGATTATCTGGCATTCTCAAACAAGAATACCACAGGATTTTCATGGATCGGGCGACTTATTCGCGGCAGCCTTGCTTGGGGCATATTTACAAAGCGGTGATCTACATCGTGCCGTAGACATCGCACAAACATTTGTGGCGGCAAGTTTACAGTATAGTGCTCATCAAGCATGTGATGAACGTTTCGGAATTCTATTTGAACCGCTGCTACATGCGTATCATGAAATGTTATGGAAGAAATAAGAGGAATGGATATGGATAGAAAATGGATTGAAAAACATATCGAAGGATGGACGCAATTATATCAGTCAATGGATGAACAAGCCGGTTTTCGCTTGGATACCTGTGCCAGTGAAGGCGCGCTAAGAAAAACAGAATCGCTTGCAGGATGTTCACTTCCCAATGATTTAAGAGAATTTTTTCTGCGCATTTCCTCTTGTGTTGAACTAAAAGCACGCATACAGACATCACTTCCTGCATCTTTAAAAATCGTAGGTGATATTGATTTTCGTCTTTCACTATTCGGTGTCATTCAGGCAGAAAGGTTTCGCAATGAACAGGAAAAACAAACAAAACAAGCAGTATGGCACAATAAGATAGGCATAATCTTAACACCCACTCATGATGTCATTGCGCTGGACAAAAACTATCATCAGACACATCCCGGCGTTGTTTTCATCGACAAAGCCACCGGTAAGTGTTATCTGTTGGCAAAAGATCTTATTTCGTTTATGGAAATCATATTGTATATCGGCGCATGGAATTTGAAAGAAGAACTTTTCCAAACGCTGCTTGATTCAAATGGCATCAATCCCGATTGTGCGCTTGTGAATCAATTTTACACATTTTTCATGGAACAGAAAACAATTATGCCGCAAACCAACCAAACGGATAAAAAATCAAATAAAAATATTTCGCCGTTTATGATGTTATGTATGGTCTTTATCTTTTGTTTTCTCATTCCTTATGTATATATTCAGATGGCAAAATATTATGATCATATGTTGTTATATGCATCGGCTATTTTTGCGATTGTATTCTTTATTGGATTGATTATGGCATGGAAAGAGAATTCACATTCCATCAGTAAATAAACGATCATTTTGCATATGGCTTTGTTTACTTAAAGAAATAGTTGTGATAAAATTTTAACGCATTCATTTTTTTGAAAAAAGAAAGCGAGGATAAGAGATGGAACAGCGTGCAGTTGAGCTTGTGAAAGAAATACAAAACGGAAACCGCGATGCATTGTCTGAATTGTATCAGGTCATTTATGATGATATTTATCGTCTCGCATACGCTAACTGTCACAATTATCATGATGCGAAAGATATCGTGCAGGATACATTTGTTTCCGTCTGTAAATCGATTGATCAATTACAGGATGTGAACGCATTTCCCTATTGGATCCAGCGTGTGGTGTTCACAGCGACTGCCAAATATTACCGAAGACAAAAAACAGTAACCATGGACGATAACATGATGGCAAAACTGAATAAAAGCGAAGTCAAAGAAAAGGATTTTCTTCCAAAAGATCGATTTGACGAACAAAGTGAACAGGCATTGATTCGTCAATTTGTGGAAGAACTCAAAGACATTCATCGTGAAGTCATTGAGTGCGTGTATCTTCGACAAATGTCCTTGGAAGAAACCTCAAATTATTTGCATCGACCATTAGGTACTGTCAAAAGCCAGCTTCATGTCGGAAGAAAAAAACTTATGGAACGTATATTTGCGTTTGAAAAAGAAAATAACCGAAAAATTGGATTTCACGCACTCGGTGGTGAATCACTATTTACGGCATTTTCACTTACATATTGGAGAAGATTTGTATGGCTTCATATACAAGAACTACTGAATTTGGGTTTGTTCATTACCGGAACTGCATTCGTCGGCATATCCGTTATAGGCGCCGTTGAATTTTGGCAGGAAATTCAAACAGGGAACAGCGATGTATCCGTACAACGATCGACATCGGTTTTGGAAGAAAATGCTTCATCGTTTTACTGTCTTTTTCAAGATAAAGAAATTTTAACGGCTCAGGATGCTTACTTTACGATTGTATCTTACGCAGGTACGCCCAATTTATTAAAACAAAAGAGCGTAGAAGAACAAGAAGAAGTAAGAAAACTCATTCGTGCCTTACATGCGTTTGACGGCGCATACGCAATACGACTAGAAAAAGAAGGATGGCTAGATGCATAGCTGTCTTTTTATAACTGCTCATTGTGTTTTGTCGACTCATGTTTCCGATACAAATATAATTTACCTTGTTTATTTACAATGCCAAGCAAAACTTGGTCCAAAGCAGTCTCTTGTTTTTTCAGCTGTTCCATCAGCCATGGTTCATTCAATCCCACATCTCTAAGTTCGTTATGAAGAATGACACCATCGATAATGATATTGACATATAGTGTAGGATCCCCCTTTTTTATTTTCATATCGCCACAAGTCACAGGTTGATTTTGAGCGAATGGCAAGAAAGAAATCTTGCCGCTGTTCTCCATAACCGCAAACGATACATCCTGCAAATTAAAATATCCGGCGACACGCGCTTCACTTAATAGGTCGTTCACGGTCATTCGTGCTTTTTTCATTTGTTTCTGTAAAATCTTACCATCCGCCATTAATAAAATTGGTGTTCCATCAATCATTTGTCTTGCTTTTAATGAACGCAGCGTCCACTTTCCTTCGATATAAGTCAAAAGAATAAAAATAATCATGGAAATGAGAGGAATATAGAACGGGATTTGATCATCTATCGCCATGACCGCTGCCATGGAACCAATTGTAATGCCTGTGATATAGTCATAAAAGGAAAGCTGTGAAATTTGCTTGGGACCATTGATCCTTGCGAGGAACTCCAAAGCGATTACGGCGCCGATGCTTCTGAAAATGGTATCGATAACTGCTTGCGTAATATCCATTATGAACACTCCTTGCGTTTGTTTGATGATAGTATGTGTGAAAAAAGATGTGCGCATACCAAAAATCATTTACGAACAGCGTAATCTTCGTTATAATAGAACCAATATGAAAAGGAGCGATGATCATGTCTACACCTCATATCGAAGCAGAGCCAAATGAAATTGCGAATATTGTGTTAATGCCGGGAGATCCGCTGCGTGCGAAATTTATTGCGGAAACATATCTGGAACAGCCGGTGTTATTTAATTCCATTCGCAATATGTTGGGATACAGTGGATTGTATAAAGGAAAGCGAATATCAGTGATGGGATCCGGTATGGGAATGGCAAGTATTGGTATTTATTCTTATGAACTGTTTCGTTTTTTTCATGTGGATGCGATTATTCGCATTGGAAGTGCAGGCGCTTATGTAAATGATATGGATTTATATGATTTGGTACTGGCAGATAGCGCATGGAGCGAATCATCGTTTGCATTGGCACAAAGTGGCTGTCAAGAAACGATACAATTTCCAAGTCCTGTATTAAATGAATTGATTATGAAACAGGCATCCTTACTGGATTGTACGTTGCATGTGGGAAGGGTACACTCCTCTGATGTATTCTATCATGAAGACAATGTGATGGATCACAAAGGTTTTTTTGAAAATAAAAATTGTATATGTGTAGAAATGGAAAGTTTTGCTCTCTTTCATCATGCAAGATTGCTGGGAAAGCAGGCGGCTTGCTTATTGACAATTTCTGATTCTTTGGTGCGAAAAGTTGCCACCAGCGCAAAGGAACGCGAAACATCATTTCATCAAATGATGCATGTGGCATTGGAAAGCGCATATGCATTGGCAAAGCCATAATTTTCATTCTTTTTTTCATGTTTTTTCGATTCCTTGACTATACTACAATAGAGCATATAAAGGATGTGACAGTATGAAACAAAAACGGATTGTTTTGTATGCATATATGTTGATGATGAGCGGTTGTATGCGGCCGCTTCCTTATCAAGTGGAACAGGCAGAAAAATCATCGTTAAAAATTGAAGAACAACGCTATCACATGGGCGCACAGACGCTGACGCTGCTAGAAAAGAATTTTTTCGAAGAAGCTGAAGTCGTTTATTATGCCGAAAATGAGATGGAACTGGCAAAAATCATTCAACATTCTTTTGACAGCGGAATCACAAAGGTTGCATATCAAAGTGAAGAACCATTGGATATGGAGTCTGTAGCACAGATACTATGTGTGGTGAATCCATTCAATATCGTCTTGAAACAGTATGATGTTGCTTATAAAGATTTGAACGAGCATACGTTATACACTTCGCATCATATTGAATTGCAGTGCATGGATGAACGATATGAAACAGCACAGCGAATCGTAAAAGAGCGTCTTTCTCATATGGATGATACATTATCTATCAATGAAAAAATTCAGTGGATTCATGATGATATTATCAAACATAGCGCTTATCAGGAAAATATTCAGGAATCAATCGATGAAAATGCACCTTATTTTCAAGCATCCGGCGTGTTGCTGGATGGCAGAGGTGTGTGCAGCGGATATAGTCGTGCATTTATGATGATGGCGCAGGAAGCAGATATTCCGGCATTGTATGTGTCAAGTGAGCAAATGAATCATGGATGGAATTATGTGTATGATGGTTCTTCGTGGCGATATATCGACGTTACTTGGGACGATCCTTTGCCGGATCAAGGTATGATAGCACAAGATACGTTTCTGTGGATGAGCGAACAGGATTTTCTAAATGAAGGCAGTCATCAATTGCGGCCTGAGGAACAAGAGATTATCAAACAAATTGCGAAGGCATTTTTTTCTTTTTAACTGTTTGACAATGTTGCGAGGAAAAAATACCAATATAAAACTGCATTCTATAAAGAAATATGGTATCATATAGATGCCTGTTTTTTTTATGATTGATCATAAATATGGCATCATCATTTCGTGGATCGAGAGAGTAGACGTGATGTGCAAATATTTGGGCATTACGCGATGAGACCTTGAAATGGAACAAAAACGGTAGGATGCTCAAAAGGCAACTGCGTGTTTTTGTTTCTCGTATGTATGAGAGGAGATTCACGGAAATGATTGAAAAAAACAAAATGGCGCCTTCTTTTTGTTTGGAGTCACAAAATCATACTTGGATCAATTTGGAACAATTAAGAGGAAAAAAAGTGTTTTTGTTTTTCCTGCCGAAAAGTAATTGTTTGTCAGATCAAGTGCAGTTAATGAGTTATGTAAGTGAATATCGCCGCTTTTTAAAATTGAATGTAGAAGTCATTGGTATTTGCGGCAGTCCTATGGAGGACATTCAAGAAATAGCGTTTTATTTTAAATTGCCGTTTCTATTGTTGGAAGATCGTAATCATCTGGCAAGGGAAGCGTATGGAGTTTGGCGTGAAAAGGTTACATATGGCATCCGCCGTTCCATTACAAGCAGAAGTACGTTGGTCATTGATGAATCAGGGATTGTGATCAAAACGTATAAGCGTATTAAAGCAGAAAGCAATGTGCAGGAAGTATTGGAATTTTTAGAGCAACTTGCGGAAAAAAACGCATGGAGGCAGTTATCTCGCAGAGAGAAAGAAAAAATTCGTAAAGAAAAAACGCATGACCAACAAGAAAAAAGAAGCTGACGGATTGCTTCTTTCTTTAATCTTTTGTAATGTTTGAGTATGTAAAGCCGATGTAAATGCCAAAAGCCATAAGTACAAGGGTTATGATTGCGTGCCCATTCATGGAAACAAGATCTTTTAGTACAAAGATGAGGCAATCCAGCCATGTTTGTGGCATGGTCAACAGTTCATAACCAAAGTAAATAAACAGTTGCGTCAACAGAAAGCTGAAAGCAGTAAGAGCAGCGCCAAGATAGGAGTATTTGACTCCAAGACCGCCGCCGGCTTTCTGAATGGATTGTGCAATGGCATACCCTGTAATCAGATAGAAAAATGTAAAAGTAATATTTGTCAGCTTGACAAATTCGGAAAAGAGTACTGCACATACAATTCCTGTTAGAAGTCCATATAGAATCGATTTGTAAAATCGTTGATTGCTGTTTCTTGTGTTTAAATTGTATATTTTCATGAAAAGCACCTATCTTTCTTGGATAGTATAACAGATTTTACATATGAATGGAATTGTTTTCGTGAAAGAATGGTTGAAAATCTTTGTTTCACACCTTCGTAAATAATCGCATCCGATTTTTTCATTTCAAAGGCATTTCACTGTGCTCCTTTTTTGTGTTTAGGAATATTTCTTTCATCTTAATTGACTAACCTTGCACATAAAAATACACATCCGTTCTCATTTGAGAACCGGCTTTTACAATCTGATTATATCTAAACGGAACTTTAATTCTTTTCTTTTTACGCAATCGAAGCTTTCAATAATAATTGAGCTGTTCATGAAAGCAAAAAAGTAACGAAAAATTATAAAAAAACGTTGACAGATAAAAAGTGAAATGGTATTATATTAGGGCACTAAGGAAAACAGTTTCTCAGTGACGACCTAAAATGGAGGTTTAGCTCAGTTGGGAGAGCGTCTGCCTTACAAGCAGAGGGTCGGGGGTTCGAGTCCCTCAACCTCCACCATTTTTTATGCCGACTTAGCTCAATTGGTAGAGCAACTGACTTGTAATCAGTAGGTTGTGGGTTCAATTCCTATAGTCGGCACCATTTTTTGATTAGAATATGTGGAGAGGTAGCGAAGTGGCTAAACGCGGGTGACTGTAACTCATCTCCTTAGGGTTCGGCAGTTCGAATCTGCCCCTCTCCACCATCTTATCACTTGTTGTTCATTGGGGTATAGCCAAGCGGTAAGGCACCAGACTTTGACTCTGGCATCTCACTGGTTCGAATCCAGTTACCCCAGCCATATTTTTATTACTGACCCGTTAGCTCAGTTGGTAGAGCATTTGACTTTTAATCAAAGGGTCTGGCGTTCGAATCGCCAACGGGTCACCATTTGCGAGTGTAGTTCAATGGTAGAACTTCAGCCTTCCAAGCTGACTACGTGAGTTCGATTCTCATCACTCGCTCCATCATTGATATTGAATGGACGATGACGGTAAAGTTATCGTCCATTTTGCTATATTAACGAACTTTTATAACCAGTTCGTTTGATCGAGTGGATATGTTGTAGCAACTAACGACATATCCACTTTTTTTGTTACTTGAAAGGAGGAATTTGTAATGCAAAAAGAGGATTATATTGAAAAACAGTTGATGATTATGAGAGCAAACATAAGAAAGATCAGAAAAGAAAAAAAGTTAAGCGTTTGTGAATTAGAAAGATTATCGGAATGTTCGATACGGACAATCCATAATGCTGAAAACAAAACAGATTATTGTTGCTCTTTAGTTACAATCCTCAAATTAGCACATGGATTGAATGTGAGTATCTGCGATTTTTTTGATGGTAATTCATTATGTGGATAGATTACGAAAAGTCAAAAAAGGCAGTAGAACGAACTTTATATACATGTCGTGATTATATTTTAAAAGGATATTTTGATATCGACGATAGATTAAATGTGCATGAGCATTTTAGCGAACGATTCTCATCTGGTTCTGGAGCATTCATTAACATAATGTCTGATTCGAAAGGCTCACAAAATTTATTATTGGAAAATCTGCAACTACAAGAGGATCAAATCGAATGGATATCAAAAGTTATCAAAGCAATTAAATCATTAAAAATACAGTATCAGAAAATAATCATATATCACTATCTCAAAGGATACAGCTTGACAAGTTTAAAAAGCGGTATCATCGAGAATGGGAAGATTGTTAAAATCAATAAACCAAATCAAAAAAACAGTGAAGCACTGCAAAAATTGATGCTGCTACTTAATAATTGCTTAATACCCTATACAAAAGAAGTGGATATGAATAAGCTTATCATCAAATTTAAATCAGGAACGGCCAATTTCGTTACTGAAAAAAAGAAGAATTAGCAAATCAAAAGCAAAGAAGAGGAGAAAAATTATGAAAACAATATCTATTTATAACATAAAAGGGGGAACCGGCAAAACAACTGCCGCGAAAACCATTGCGACTGGCATGGCGTTAGAAGGTAAAAAAATATGCTTGATCGATTTAGATCCGCAAGGTAACACTGGAAAAACATTTATGTATGAAGAAGATCAATTGGATCTGTGCAATTATGAATATAAACATCAAGATGAAAAGATCAATACCTTCATATATGAATATCTGAATCAAGAAAAGGAAGATACAATCTGTGACATATTTGATCTTCCGTCCAAAATTACAACCATCATTAGAAAAACAAGCATTGAAACTTTGGATATTATTCCATCAAATTTGTATCTTTCATTGATTGACACAAAAATCAGATTAAGTGATGGAAGGCAAGAGAATTATATTTCCAAAGCATTAAGAGAAATCAGAAACCGATATGATTATGTGATCATTGATTGCTCACCGGTAAAATCACTTCTTACAGTCAATGCGATCTATGCAAGTGATTATGTATTGATACCGGTCACTATTGATGATGATTCCAAGCAAGGATTAGCAATGACATTAAAAGAAATCAAGGCGCTAGAGGAATTGTATGACTTGGAAATCGACTGGCGTGTATTGATCAACATGAAACAAAAAACAAGATTACAGGATGAAAACGTGAAGTTCCTGCGCTTTGTTTTTGGAGATAAATTACTAAAAACTCTACTTTGTTATCAATCAAATCCAATCACAACAGCGACCCAGCAAAGAAAAACAATACTTGAATTCAAAGAAAAGCGATTTCGTGAATCACATATTGCGAATGATTATCGTAATTTGCTAAAAGAATTGGAGGAGCTTTTATGAATGATGTGGTAAATGAAATGCTGAATGATGCCAGCAAAAAAAGGGACAGGATCAAATTGATTCATGTGGATGACATTGTACCAAACCATAAAAACAAAGATTATCCGATGTGCGACATTGAAACATTGGCATTGTCTTTAAGAATATGCGGACAGATCACTCCATGTATTGTAGTTTGCGATGGTGACCAGTATAAATTGATTTCTGGCGAGCGAAGATGGCGAGCCACGAAATATAATCTGGTACACGGGTTATCGAATACAGATGAACTGGCATGCATTGTTCGTGATTATGAAAATGATGAAGAAAAAATTCTCATTGCAGCTAATGGAGTAAGAGAATCCATACCGGTTAAGGATAAATTGAAAATTACAGAGACTGTTCTGGCACATTATTATTCTGCAAAAGAAGCAAATGAAATACCGGTCGGAACCAAAAAACGCGAATGGATTGCCGCAATAACAGGATACAGTGAACGATCGATACAAAGCTATCTTAATAAATTATCTGAAACAAAAGAAGACATAGAAACAAAAGAGAAAAGCTCATTGTTTCTGAATAATTTAAAAACAAGAATTTCTAAAAAAATTGGAGCAAAAACAAAAGTAACAGAAAAGTATGTTCAATTTAATTATTCTGACATTGATGATCTAAACAGAATTCTTGAAATTCTTGGATTATTGGAGGAAAGTGCAAATGATGGAATTGATTAAAAAAATCCATGCCGATTCAGATGATACATGTTATGCCGGCATCCTAAAAGCATGGGATCAAACGTTTTGTAGTGACGAAGAGGAATCAAGATTGTATGATAAATTGTTTCCAGTAAATGAATTCTACAAGCAATGTGAAATTGAAATAGATAATTATAGTGAAGATTCCTATTTTACGATTAATAGCTTTTGGAATACAAAAAAACAATCGATGGATGTACGACATTTAAACTGTTTTGTCCTTGATTTTGATTTTTACAACATTACAAAATACAAAGAGCTTAAACCAATCGATTTCTATAATAATGTGTTAAAAAAGAAATTATCATTTGAACCAACTGCTGTAGTAGACAGCGGGCGAGGGATTTATGTGCTGTATGCATTCAAGCATTGTTCATATCATTTGAGCAAGTTGTATAAATCGATTACAAAGGCATTTTTTAAAAAATATCAACGTTATGGCTTGGATCCAAAAGCAATGAATATCACTCAAGTCATACGCATTCCTGGCACTTTAAATACACGCGCATTCAAAGAAGTTGAAATACTTGAATTCAATGATACCAATTATAGCATTCAAGACTTTACAAGCCTACTTCCACATACAGCGGATGAAGTGAAAAAATATAGAAAAGACAGAATAAAAGGCAAATCAAAGATAAGCAATTCCAAACAAAAGAAAAACGATCGATTCCAGGTTTTTTTAGAGGATCTAAAAAAACTGATTCAGATGAGAAATCATGCAAAATATTATGAAGGATACAGGGAGTATCTTATCTATATTATGCAAGAATGGGCGTTTTGGAGTGGATATACATCCGATGAAGCAATTGATACAGCATTAAAAGTGAACCAATTGTTTCATGAACCCCTTAGCGAACACGAAGTAAGGAATAGATGCAAACCATCACCAGGTAGAATGAAAAGTAGCATCGAAACAATCATATCCAAATTGGAAATAAGTCATGATGAATGCAAACATTTAAAAATTCTTTGTCCACGCTGGATGAAAAAACAGAGTTATGCAAGACGAAAAAGAAAGCACAAATTATTAAACATGACAGAAAAGCAATCAGAATTGTTGGAGCGTAGAACAAGTGTGTGTGAGTTGAAATATGACAAGCATATGAAAAACAGCCAAATTGCGTATCTTTTGGGAATTGACAAGTCAACAGTGACAAGAGATCTACAGTATATCCAATCCCATCCGCAACAATTCTCCAAAAGTTTGGAGACATTTCTGAACGAAATGGAGTGCGCCAGACACACGGAAGACTTCATGCGTAAGACATTATATGATACGCAAATGCAGCTCCTAGAATGGATGAAACGCGGCTATACAGCACTACAATATTTGATCCAAGAACTAGGCGTTGCAAAAAATTAGGCATCTATGTAATCTGTGTAGACGCTCTTTTGATTTTCTTTATTCCATATGAAAGGAAGATAATTAAAATGAAATATCAATGTCAAGGATGTACAGAACGAAGAAGTAATTGTCATGAAATGTGTCCTAAATATGCATTGGATAAAGAGCTTCATCGTTCTATAAAACGAGAACAAGAATTAGATAGAATAAGCATTTCATCCGGAAAGCATTCTTGGAATTATCATAGAAGAAAATGAATGGATTCCGTTTGAGTACGATGATGATTTGAACCTTGATTGCCCTTTACTGGATTTAGATCAAGAAATACTGGTTTCTAATGGCCGAGGTATTTGGATAGATACGTTTATGTGTGATTGTGATGGCTATATTATGTTGAAAGTGAAGGTGTGTTGGCTGAATTAGCATGGATGTCATTTCCTAATCGTATGTAAAAAAGTGTGATTAAGTCTAAAAGCAAGGCACCCCCTCATTAGACTTCGTGGGTGCAATGGAAACCACAATAAATTAGGTGGCAACTTGCCACCTAAATGAAATTGGAAATCGCATGAATGATTTTCCTTGTCAAATTAAAATGCACGGTTAAAACCGATTTGACAACTCAATCATTCATGCATCGATAGAAAGTGTGGTGGTAATAAAACCATCAATGGAGGTAGTAATATGACAAAGGTTCAAGAATATGCAATTGATTTGTTAGGTATGATTGGAAATGGAACTGATATATCTGTTTGTTATCGTTCTGGAGATGACTCATTTTGCTTATGGTATGACTATGAAGGTTATCAGGACAATCTTATTATTGAAGACTTGTCCGATGAAGAAGCGGAAGAAAAATACAAAAGGTGTAAGGCAGTCATCGAAAGCAGAAAAAGAAATGGGAAATTGTCTAGAAATCAACTATATGCGATTAAGTTAGTGCACATGCTTGAAAACGGTATGTGCAATGAAGTGATTTATAACAGTGCCGAGGATCTTACAACGTTTGATCATCGTTATTGTGTTGATGGTCAATATGATAGTATTGCTATATTTCATAATTTCTCCAATGAAGAAGCAGAAAATGCATATAAAAATTGTTTATCGATCATCAATAAGGAAATGAAAGATAAGAAATATGAATTAACGGATGAAACCATTGTTGTGGATAATAAAACACTTCATCGTATAAGGGCATTAAAATCTTTTATCAACGCTTATGCAGCAGTTGAAGTCGGAGATCTAGGCGGCTATATAGAATCTGAACGCAATCTTTCTCATGATAATCATTCATGGATTTATGATCACGGGATGGTTATGGATGGAGCGTTCGTATGTGATGACGGAGTTGTTGCAAACAACAGTCTGATCAAAGAACATGCTACAGTAAAAGACAACGGATATGTACTAGATGGGATTGTTCAAGGTCATTCAGTTATAAGGCGAGATGGTGTTGTAGCATATGAGTCTGTCATAACCGATGATGCAATCATAGGAGATATCGTTGAAGGAGCAAATATTGGTAAACGTGCATATATAACATCTTTTAGAGATTATATTAAGTTTGAACATATTGGTGACAATGACAGTGCATTGACATTTTATAAAACATTTGAACCAGGCATTATGGTTAATTTTGAAAACTTTACAGGCTCCATTTCTGATTTCTATCTACAGATATTGCATCATAATAGATATGCTGAACTTAATGAAGCAATTAACTTCGCTGTCGTATACTTAAGGAAGGAGAGATAAAGAATGAAAATCAAAACAAAAAAACAGATAGCAGAAGCATATTGTGATGATTATTGCGGAAAACATCATAATTATGAAGATTGTAAAGACAGAATATGTTTCAAAATGTATTTATCTTTTGCATATTTGGAGTGGTTTAATTCTTTTTAAAAGAACTGGTGAAATGAAAAACACAACTAAGAAGAATACGAAACTAATAAAACATTTGAGTACTATATAGGCAAGATCAAGATTGTAAAAGAATTGTGATCCAGGGTTATAGTAAAAAGACATAAGATGAATTTTTAATAAAAATGAAGGAGAAATTAAAATGGCAAATTTAGAATATCTTTTAAGTAAAATGAATGGATTAAGCGCAAAAATTGATGAATTAAATTCAGCATCACAATATCTTGAATATGATGATTTAAGTGGGATGGATATTGATTACAATGATCCAAATGAATTGCTACTTAAAACAGAGTTAATAGGGATTATGGAAAAATTGAATGATGTACGTAGCACATTGAAATACCTAAACAGTTCTATATTATCAGAAGGTCAAATATTTTTGAATTCGCAGAATTATTATGAGTTAAAAGGAAAAAGTGGAAAAGTTTATCATTGTGGGGATATAATCGAGTTTAAGGATCCTGATAATGATTGCTGGGCATTATCTTATATCGGTCATAATGGAAATGATTATTATATCATTGGTTATCAGAACCTATCCCTTCAATGTTTACGTGCAAGAAACAGGAAGTGTTAAATGGACACACGGAGTTGATGTGATGATACCAATATTAGATGCGTGTTGTGGAAGTAGAATGTTCTATTTCAATAAAAATAACTTAGTGTATTTCAATGATATAAGAGACTATAGTGATACATTGTACGATGATCGAAAACTTGGAAACTATCCGGATACTCGCTGGGATTTCCGAAGTTTTCCAATTCTAGATAATTCATATCACATGGTTGTGTTTGATCCTCCGCATCTTTTGAAAGTTGGCGCATCCTCATGGTTGGCCAAGAAATATGGGAAATTACCAGCTGATTGGAAATCGTATTTAAGGCAAGGCTTTGATGAATGCATGAGAGTGTTAAAACCGTATGGTACTTTGATCTTCAAGTGGAATGAAACCGATATAAAACAAACTGAATTACTTGAAGCATTGGGAGCAATGCCAATATTAGGAAACAGAGGCAGAGGAAATAAGACATTTTGGTTAGTGTTTATGAAGGAAAGTGAATCAGATGGATAACGAACTAACCTTGTTCGATCGCATTAACGTAATTCGCGATGTGATTAAAAAATATGGCGAAGATAAATTCTATATCTCTTTCAGCGGTGGCAAAGATAGCACAGTACTTCATTACCTCATTGACGAAGCACTACCAGGAAACAACATTCCAAGAGTGTATGCCGACACAGGCATCGAATATAACGATGTGAAAGCATATGTGAAAGAATTACAGGCCACTGATGATCGTATTGAAATAATCAAGCCATCGGTGAACATAAAGCAAATGCTTGAAAAGGATGGATATCCGTTTAAGTCAAAGGAACACTCCAACATCGTGAGAGTGTTTCAAAACAGCGGAATGGGGTTGACTGTAAATAGATATTTAAGCGGTGATTACAGAAATCCATGTCCTCAAGTATTGAGGTATCAATTTTCAGACAAAAACACGTTGAAGATAAGCGACAAGTGTTGCCGTAGGATGAAAAAAGAACCTTTCAACACTTGGATGAAGGCAAACAGTAAGACAATCGCCATAACAGGAATGATGGCATCAGAGGGCGGACAAAGGGCAAGGATACAAGCCTGTATCATCACCGATAAAAGCGGGCGCTTAAAGAAATTTCATCCGCTTCTGAAAGTCAGCGAGGAATGGGAAGAATGGTACATCCAAGAAAGAGGTATCAAACTTTGCAAGTTATATTATCCGCCATATAACTTTGACCGCACAGGATGCAAAGGCTGTCCGTATGCGCTTGGGCTACAAGAACAGCTTGAAGTTATGTTCACGTTAATGCCAGAAGAATATCAGCAATGTGAAATTATATGGGAACCAGTATATCAAGAGTACCGCCGTTTGAATTATAGATTGAAATCAACTATACAAATGAGGTTGTTATGAAAATACGTTTATTAGCGCATGATTCCAAAATACCAAATCTCGCAATTATGAAAATATCTACGTATCATAAAATGCGAGGCGATGATGTAGATTGGTATGATCCGATGTTTGATATGTATGATACGGATATCTTCTATGAAAGTAAAATATTTACGTTTAGTCCTGATTATCGATATTATCCAGTTGGAGCAACAATCATTAGAGGTGGTACAGGAATTGAGGTGAAATCAAAGTTGCCTGATGCGATCGAACAAGTCACAGATCTTGATTATAGCTTATATCCAGATTGTGATTACTCCATTCAATTTATGAGCCGTGGATGCATTCGTAAGTGTCCGTTTTGTGTAGTGCCGATAAAAGAGGGAGCGATAAGGCGATCTAAACCGTTTGAATTGAATCATAAAGGAAAATGGATAATGATCTTAGACAACAATTTCTTCGCCTGTCCAGCATGGAGAGAGAATATAGAAATAATTCGCTCGTGGAACCAGCCAGTAACATTTCAACAAGGGTTAGACCTTAGAATTATGACTGATGAAATGGCGAAAGCATTGTCCACAATTAAAATTAAAGGCAGAGGTATTTATATAGCATATGATAATTACGAAGATAAAGACATGGTGCTGAAAGGGATAAGCATTCTTACAAAGTTTATTAAACCTTGGAAAATAAATTGTTATGTATTGGTTGGATTTCAAAAGCCATATATTACCGATGAAGATTTAGAAAGAGTAATGACTCTTGATAAAGTAGGAGTCAATCCATTTGCAATGGGTTACGTAGATTTCAATAATCCCAATTATCAAAAACCGCAAGAAATTAAAGATTTTTGCCGATGGGTCAACATGAAGGCAACATTTAAAAGTTGCACATGGGATGAATACAAAAAAAGGTCAATAAAATCTAATTAAAGTTGGATGTGTGAGAGGAGAAGATTAATGATAAATAAAGTGATACTTGTCGGAAGGATCACAAAAGATCCTGCATTAAGAAAAACACAGAATGGTACATCTGTTGTGTCATTCACACTTGCCTGCAATCGCAGAGTTCCAAGTCAAGGACAGGATGCTGATTTTATCAACTGCGTCGCTTGGAACAAAACGGCTGATTTCATGGCGCAGTATGTAAGAAAAGGTGCGTTATTGGGAATCGAAGGGCGCATACAAACGCGAAACTACGATGACAAGGATGGCAAGCGTGTCTATGTGACTGAAGTCGTGGCGAATAGTGTGCAACTCTTGGAAAGTAAAAAGGACGCTCAGAGCGAAGCCGCCATGCAAAACGACGAATACGATGATTATGTAGATGGTGGCAGTCTGCCGTTTTGATAGGAGGGAAACAGATGAAAGCCAAAGAATGGATTGATAAAATACAAGATCGCATCAATCGGAATATGATTGATGTTGAAATTGATCAGGAAGCAGTGGATGAGATCAAGGGCATTATGGAAAAGGCAACACCAAAGAAGCCTAATTGGATATATGACGATGAGCCTTTGTGTCCGAATTGTGGTGATGTGCTTGATGGCACAGAGGAACATTGTGATGGATGTGATCAACGATTAGATTGGAGTGAATGGTGATGACCAACGACAGAAGGAGGAGAACCAAGGAAATGAAAAAGATAGATGGATATTGGGTGGATGAAAATGGCAATCGTTGGAATGATTGCAGCAAAGAGCGTGCGAAGGAATTAAGCAGCAGTATGATTAATTGTTATAATTGCGATAATTGCTGTAATTGCAATAATTGCCGTAATTGCCGTAATTGCCATTATTGCGATAATTGCCGTAATTGCCGTAATTGCCATTATTGCGATAATTGCCGTAATTGCGATAATTGCCATTATTGCGATAATTGCCGTAATTGCCATAATTGCCGTAATTGCCGTAATTGCTGGGTTTGCGAAGATTGCGAAGATTGCCGAGATTGCCGAGATTGCCAAGTTTGCCAAAATTGCCAAAATTGCCAAAATTGCCAAAATTGCCAAAAATATACAGATAACCCCATGTTGTATAGAACCGCTGAAATTGGATCAAGAAAAGCTCAAACTTTATTCTACTTTGGCAAAATCGCGAATGGCACATCCCTTCAGATTGTGTGCGGCTGCTTTAGAGGAAATTTAGAGAAATTTGAAAAAGCGGTACTGAAAACGCACGAAAATAATGAAGTTTACAGAAAGCAATATTTGGAAGAAATACAGAAGGTTAAAGTATTGTTCGGGATGCAAAACGACGAGTAAGGAGGAATTAAAAATGACAAGAAATCAATTATATGCGATTAAGTTGGTGCACATGCTTGATAGCGGCATGTTATGTAAAGTAGTATACAATTGTTATGATGATAGTGTTTTGTGTGAGTTTGAATCTGAAAAACCTTGTGTATATCTTATAAAAGAAGATTTTACAGATGAACAAGCAGAACATGAATATAGAAAGTGTATATCCATTATCAAAAAAATGAAACGAAATTTATTGTTTAAAAATCCGTCTTTACTTTTTAACAAGAAGAAAATGACAAGAAATCAGAAACTTATTATCAAATTGATAAATAAGGCTGAAAAAGGTATGGATATTGACATGACCTATGAAAGTCAAACCGATCGCATTGAATTTAATGCTTATGCTAGTATTGCAGAGTGTGAATCAGAGTATATTCAAAAAAACATTACTGATGAAGAGGCGGAATGGAAATATAAAAGGTTTTTATCAAAAATCTGTTATATCAATGATTGAGCGCATTGGCAATTAAAAAGATATTTTTAAGGAAATAACCGGAATAGATATAGATGGTCATTTATTAACATAATTGCTTTAATTAGAGATTAAACAAAGACCTATTTCTTATTTTTACAATTACTTCATAATGTAGTATAATGTTTAGGCCACAAAGTGGCGGGAGGTATGACGTATGTCATCTCCAATACATACCATCGATAGGTTTAACATGGCAGAACGTATTCGAGTAGGTTTATTGTTATGTTCATACTGTAGTTATGTATTCAGAAGTTTTGATTTTAATAATCATTCTTTTGATTACCAGAGAACTAAAAAAGTAACATAACAAGGTACTGAAAGAATACGAAAAAAAAGGAAGATGTTGGAGCATCTTCCTTTTCTGTGTAAGCATTTTGTTATGCTCATACTATAGCGCTATTATTATACTCCAAACTAAAACAAATATCAAGGACTTGCCATGAAATTTAATAATTTTATGATTCGAAAATGATAATGTCTTAATGTAACGAAATTGATTTTGTCCTAAAGTATGTTATAAAATAAGACCTCATGAGAAAGAGAGGTCATTATGAGAAAGGTTGATCTAAGAATGAATGAACAATTAAAGTATGATGTTATCAAAAAGCTTGTGGATTCTAATGGCAATAAGAAGAATGCTGCGATTAAACTTAATTGCTCCTTGCGTACTGTGAATCGTTTGATCGTCAAATACAAAGAAGAAGGCAAACAAGGCTTTGTTCACAAGAACAGAGGCAGAAAGCCTGCCTCTGCTTTCTCTGACGATATCAAAGCCAAGGTCATCGATTTATACAACACGAAGTACTTCGATGCCAATCTCTTGCATTTTTCCCAGCTTCTTGCCAAGCATGAAGGCATTCAAGTTAGTGACTCCACCATCAATCATTGGCTCCACTACTTTTTACTACATATCAGAACACTTCATTTTTGGGTTTTTTTGAGAATTTTAGGGATTTTTTTAGGGATTCCTATTATTAAGGATTTCTTCGGCTCTTGCCATTATTTTTTCAATTACCCTTTGTTCAAATCCGTTGAATAAAACCCTAGCTTCAAACATACAGATCATCACTAAATATGCATATGCGTTTGCATCTATTTCTAGCTCTTGTAAATTATAATCAGTAATGGATGTCGCATCACTTTGCTTATAATTTTCAAAATCATATATATTATAATCAATTTGATATTTGTGCCTTAGTTCATGGGCAACGGCGAAATACAAATCTAGCTCATTTTCATATACTTTTTTCACTTCAATAGTATTTTGGTCGGGACGGAACCGCCCTAGTTGCGTTGGTGTATTAAGCATATCTATCTTTTTTATCACAGGCACTTTTATTCTTAAATCTTTACAAACGATCCTTGCAAATTTATATATATTCATTTTCATCATCCTTCTAAAATAGCATAGCATAAATTATAGATCTTTTGAAAAAAAAATAAAATATATGTTGACATAGTGACGATATACGGTTATAATAATATCGAAAGATGACGGTGTACCGTTAAAAAGGAGATTGATGATTATGAAAAAGTTGTTCGATATTGAATTGGCTGGATGGTTCCTGAATAAGCAAAGCGATGCCTTTATTGCCGCATCCGTAAATGCAGCATATGTTTACGAAGTAACAAAAGAAACGGAAAAAGCAATTCAGATTTCAATTACAAAAAAAGATGCCGTTCTGCCACGTGGTGAATGGAAAATGTGGATGCCAAAATCAGTCATTCTGAATTTGGATGAAGTTCTAGCATAAGGAAAGGAAGAGAAAGAAAATGGAAAAATATGTTAAGAAAGACTCTAGGGATGTAAAAAAAGAATATGGTCTATATTTACGGTGGATAAATGGTGGCGGAGATGATGCAGGCAACACATGGGACATTACAATGTGGATTGAAAATGTTTATGATTCTGAAAAAGAAATTTATTATCTTCATTATAGGGATGGTTCTACAACAAATGAAGATGCATATAATTTCATATTAAAGAAAACAGTAAATGCCTTCAGAGACAAAAGTAGTGTTGATTGCTACAACAATTACGTCAAACTTTTTGAAATTATGGGAATAAAGAAATTAAAGGGTTTGAATGGCGTCCTAGAAGAAAAAGGGATAACTGTTACACAATTATCAAAAAAAACAGGTATACCTCAATCAACAATCAACAATATGTATCATAAAGAATATGAGTTCCAGGATACAAGTGTTGAAAAAGCCATAAAAATGGCTAACGCATTAGAAATGAATGTTGAAGAGTTGTATAATGAAATTTATTTCAAACGTATTGGCGATGAAATAACCAAGATGGATATTAATCCTTGTGATATAAAATCAAACAGCCTTAAAGGTATTCTGGAAAACAAAGGTTTAAGCAATACCAAATTTGCAAAAATGTGTAATATACCACGCACCACAATAAGCAGTTTAATTCATAATGATTATGATTTTAAAAACACTAGCGTAGAAAAAGCCATAAAAATGGCAAGTGTTCTTGAAATAAATACAGAAGATCTATATAATGCGATTGAAAATATAATAAAATAAGGGCGGCGGATAACCGCCCTTACGACCTTTAAGGTCTTTGAATTATGGTCATAAATTCACACAGCGCTACAGACAAGCTGGGTTTATGACCATTTTTCATGCACCAAATTTGATACAAAATAATAAGCTCAATATCACCACCATCTTTCTAATTGTTTATATTATAACACATTTAGTTTATTATTTTAGACAAAAAAAGAGTACTCTGGGCCACATTGTGAAGAGGTGCGAGTACTACGGTCACTGATATTATATATTGATGCAACTAAAATAGCAACTATTGTTTCGTATATAAAAAACAACTTGCCATGAAATTTAATAATTTTTTTGTGGTATAGCGGCCTTTCGTGTCATCAAGCAATCATTAGAATATGGTCTTGATCTGTTGTAAAAAAAACGAATAAAATGTGCAATAACTTGCATATTTTTTATAAAACACATAATTTCACATATATTTAACATAATTAAGGTCAAATTTCACACAAAGGGGGTATTTTCAGGGGATAATTAATATGCTATAATATGCTAGTATCCACAAGTGGGGATATAGTAAAGACGTCCGGTTGGAAGTCTTTTTTTCTTGATTTTTAAGTCATTGCTTTCTGGATTTATTATTGAAAAGAAAGGAGGAAAATTATGAAAGTCATTATTTATGAAAAGGATAACTTTATTGATAAAGTTGATCATATTAATTATTTTGTAATTAGTGAAGATGAAGAATTTTTTTATTGCAGTCGTAATTCAAATAATAACAGTGCAGATTGGGTATTGGATAAAAAAGATATGTATATGCCTATTATGAAGAATGCTTTTTGTCATTGTTTCGGATATGATCAAGATATTATAGATTTTCAATTGATTAAATTTCGTTTGAAACAACTATCTGAAAATTTAACATGGAAAAACAGACAAGAATATGACATCCTCAAGCGGATTGTAATCAAACAACAAAACAAATATGATAAGGTACTTGGTTTCGCAAGAGTTCAAGAATAACATAATCGACAATTAAATAGGAATAGGCAATATGCATCTGATCCAAATGTGGTTAGGTGCTTTTTTTGTACCCCAAAAGATCTTCCGTCTATTGTCTGAATGAATGATCGCTGCGCCCACTCATCAAGTTTCGTGGGCGCAATGGAAAACACAATAGATTAGGTGGCTAATCGCCACCTAAATGAAATTGGAAATCGCATGAATGATTTTCCTTGTCAAATTGAAATGCACAGCCCAAAGCTGATTTGACAACTCAATCATTCATGCAACGACAGAAAGTGAGATGGGGGTAAATCATGAAAGAAAGTGAGGACAAGAAAATGGCAGGATATAGTGGATATTCCATGAGCAACAATGCGGTAGATGCATATGAAAATGGAGAGAAGCCATACAGCAAGTGGACAAAACAGGACTTATTGATTGGATATTCTCAAGTATGTAAAGAGTCTGGTTTTGAAATTTATGATTTGTCAAAAATAAGAGTTGATATCTTAAAAAGACAATTGTTGGTTTGTTCAAGTTGGCATCATACGTCATCGAGATACAATAAAACGGATTTTTATGAAATCTCTGTTGATGCTTGTGAAAGACTAACAGAAGAGATTGTGAAAGAATTGATAAGTCTTAAAGAAGAGAAAACATCTTCTTGTATTGAAAAGTGGGAAGTCTCTTATCTGGTTTGGAGTGGCACAAGAAATCATCCAAGAGCTACAGAGTACACGGAAACAGTTGATTATGACACTAGCAAAAGTTATGTACTTACAGAACATGGCAAAAAGAAGATTTCTGCCAATGGCTTTCGCTTTCTCAAAAAATTGTAGTAAACATAGTTGAATAATCCGACTTTTTAGGGAGGTGATATCATGATTTTGTTTGTCGGGTATACAAAAAAGCATCTTAAGAAAGCACTTTATCTGAACAAAGATCGCTCATTACTGTATTATGAAGTGGATGATGTCTTGATAGATACTTTTGATATCAAAGATGTGAAAAAAGTACTGAAAGAACTTGATGATGCAGTGGATGTAAAAGAGTGTCAGAATGAAAAGATGGTTGAAATTGCATCAAGGAATGGAATAACTTCTGAAGAAATACAAAATTTGTCTATATTAAATTATCAACCGGAAAAAGAGCAAGTGAATATTCATGAAATTGATAACAATCATGAAGAATTGTTTTATTATGCTGATTTTGATGATATGGTCACAGATTTAAGGCGACACTTGGATGATGCGATCAATTCATTTGCCGGCGCAAACAATTTAAGCAATACCGACTGGTTTGATTGGCAAGAAGCGGTATATGCAACTATGAACTATCTGCAAGCATATTGTCCAAGACAAGGATCCTTTTCATTGCCTTGTTCCTTGGTAATGGAATCATGCCAAGATTCCATCGGCGATCAATATGAAAAAGAGCAAGAAAAGGAGGCTTTGAGAAAGTATGCGACATAAAGATGTATATGTGAAGATTCTTGTGGATTCAAGATGTCTTTATCATACATTTTTATCAGCTGTGTAATTAACACAGAAGTTTTGATGCGGCTAGAATTGGCCTGGAAATTATTGTATAATCATATGTATAGGAGGTAATAAAGGAATGTTAAAAAATGTTAAAAGTGCAGGCGATCAGGCAAAATATGAAATTACAAAACATTTGAATTTCATATTCAGATTTATTCTGTGTCCCTGTATAGTTTTGCTTTTGTTATTAATGATGTCTATGTATTTGTATAAGATGTACTTAAATAACTCCTTTTCACTAAGCATTGGGTATTTAGTTTTATTTATTATAATTACCCTACTTATTATATTATGGATCAGACGCAGAAAAGGAAAAAAATAACATCGTGTGACAAATACACATAAAATAGTTTGATATGGTTTTTAATGGAATTCAAATAAAAACAAAAGAAATGAGAGGAGAATTTTATTATGAAAAAAATTGCATTATTGACAATGATCGTGCTGCTTGTATCTTGTTCATCAAGTTTGAAAGTAGAGGTTAAATCTGGAATTACTGTTGAATATGGATCAGATCTAAAAGTTGAAAACTTGACTGATCAGAAAGATATTTCTGTAAAGGAAATCAAGAATTTTGATACCAAAAAAATTGGTGATCAGAAAATCACAGTTGTTTTTGCCAATAATGATGGCAAAGAAGCAAATGAAGAAATCACGGTATCTGTTAAAGATACAAAAGCACCAGTAATCGAACTGAATAAAGACAAAGTTGAAATTACTGCTGGGGATAAATTTGATGCAAAAGCAAATGTGAAATCTGTAAAGGATCCTGTGGATGGAGATATTAAATATAATGATTCAAAGGATCTTTCTAAAGATGGTTATCAAATAACAGGAACAGTTGATTCAAAAAAAGCAGGAGACTACAAGTTGAAAGTCATTGCCTATGATAAGAACGGCAATAAAGCAGAAAAAGAATTTTCTGTAAAAGTAAAAGAGAAACCAAAAGAAGAAACTTCAAGTAAAACTCAAACACAAAGCAACAATTATAAAACACCTTCTACGAATCAATCGAATAAAACGCAGGCATCTACGCCATCAAATAACAATCAACAAGCCTCAACACCTGCCCCATCAAAAACAGTCTGTCCCAGAACTGGTAAAGAACCGAAGGATCCATCTCAATCATGTGATGCGGTATTAGATTGGCAATATGCAAATCCTCATAAATTATTTGATAATTTTGATGTAGCAAATCAATGGGGATGGGATCAAGCACATGATGAAAATAGTCCATATTGGGGTAAGGGATATGTTACAGGGCAGTTATGCACAAATGATGGGTATTGTGAGTGGGGCTTTGTTTCGTTTGAGTAAGATTATGAAAAAAATGACATTATTAGCAATGATTGTGCTGCTTGTATCAGCTTGTTCATCAAGTTTGAAAGTAGATGTTAAATCTGGAATTACTGTGGAATATGGATCTGAGCTAAAAATTGAAAACTTGACGGATCAGAAAGATATTTCGGTAAAGGAAATCAAGGATTTGGACAGTAAGAAAATCGGAGATCAGAAAGTCACGGTTGTTTTTACGAACAAGGATGGCAAAGAAACCACAAAAGAAATCACGATTTCCGTAAAAGATACGCAATTTCCCGTTATCCAATTAAAGAAAGAAAAAGTTGAAATAACCACAGGAGATAAATTCGACGCAAAAACGAATGTGAAATCAATAAAAGATCCTGTGGATGGAGACATCAAATTCAGCGATCAAAAGGATCTGTCAAAAGACGGTTATTCAATCTCCGGCAAGGTTGATACCGGTAAAGCGGGAACATACAAATTAAAAGTAACCGCATTTGATAAGAACGGAAACAAAGCAGAAAAGGAGTATTCGGTAATCGTTAAAGAAAAACCAAAAGAAGAAACACAGGCAAGTAACCAAACACAAGGAAATAACTATAAAGCACCTGTCACAAATCAATCAACGTCAAGTTCTTCTAATTCTACTCCATCTACCAACAATTCACAAGCATCCGCATCCACACCATCAAAGACAGTGTGTCCTAATGGTAATGAACCAATAAATCCATCATTACCTTGTGATGCTGTTATTAATTGGTACCATGCAAATCCACAAATAGCATTTTCTTCATGTGATGAAGCTGATAAATGGGCATGGGAACAAATGGACAAACCTGAGTATTATAAAAAGTATTCTGGGTATAGTGTAGCACCAGTCACAAGAAACGATCAAAGTGATACTTATGCAGTACAATTTTACTAATAATAAAATGCATATGAAAAGACTAATGACATTACTGTCAATGATTGTGTTACTGGCAGCTTGTTCATCAAGCTTGAAAGTAGAAGTGAAAGAACAGATTGTTTTAGAATACGGATCCGAATTGAAAATTGAGGCTCTAACCGATCAAAAAGATATTTCGGTAAAGGAAATCAAGGATTTGGACAGTAAGAAAATCGGAGATCAGAAAGTCACGGTTGTTTTTACGAACAAGGATGGCAAAGAAACCACAAAAGAAATCACGATTTCCGTAAAAGATACGCAATTTCCCGTTATCCAATTAAAGAAAGAAAAAGTTGAAATAACCACAGGAGATAAATTCGACGCAAAAACGAATGTGAAATCAATAAAAGATCCTGTGGATGGAGACATCAAATTCAGCGATCAAAAGGATCTGTCAAAAGACGGTTATTCAATCTCCGGCAAGGTTGATACCGGTAAAGCGGGAACATACAAATTAAAAGTAACCGCATTTGATAAGAACGGAAACAAAGCAGAAAAGGAGTATTCGGTAATCGTTAAAGAAAAACCAAAAGAAGAAACACAGGCAAGTAACCAAACACAAGGAAATAACTATAAAGCACCTGTCACAAACCAATCAACGTCAAATTCTTCTAATTCTACTCCATCTACCAACAATTCACAAGCATCCGCATCCACACCATCAAAGACAGTGTGTCCAAGAACAGGTAAAGCTCCGGAGGATCCAACAAAACCATGTGATGCGGTTCTTGATTGGGAAGGTGCTAATCCACAAATCTTATTTAACAGTTTTGAAGAAGCAAATCAATGGGGGTGGGATCAAGCGCATGATGAAAATAGTCCATATTGGGGAATGGGTTATGGTGCATCTGACATATGCACAAATGATGGATATTGTGGTTGGGGCATTGTATATTTTTATTAAAATCTAATAAAGTGGCATACGCCACTTTTTAAATACCTTAAAAGAAAGTTGGGATGATGAAAACAATGAAAAAAGAACTATTTAAAGATGTAATACGGTTATTGGGTTATATTATTTGTTTTATTATACTGTGTTGTTTTTTTAATAACCACATAGAAGATATACAAAATAGTACTTTTTTAATGATTAACACACCATATTATACGACTTTAATATCTATTTATCTAATTACACTGTTTATTATGACAAGCTACTGTATTTTGTTTGAAATAAAGGTGCTTATAGAAAGCAGGGATGAAAAAAATGGAAAAATTTGAAGACAAATTAAATGAATGGCTAAAAAAAGAAATGAAATGCATGATTGTCATAATTTTATCTTATTGTTTATTTAAATATATTGAAACAAAGATAAATAGTGATTTTGGAGATGAATGTTTGTATATATTAAGCGTTATAATGATATTATTTCTTATCACTGGTTATGTGGTAATGCTATTGAACACTTATTATATGATAACAGAAACACCAATATACAAAAAGTATAAAAGGTATAGAAATAAAGGAGAATAAAAATATGAATTATTATAAGGTAATGATATTGGGGCGGTTGCCGCCTTTTTAATTGAAAGGTTACATTTTTAATGTATAATTCCTACTTATTGATCGGTATGCAAATATCGATTTTTTTTATGATCATAAAAAGAAAGGAACAGATTATGAAAGATATATTTAAAAAAATATTCATTACTTTTATGTGTTCACTTATGGCTATCAGCGTTTTTCAACTGCCAGTATCTGCGGCAATGGTCAATGTGAACATTCAAGTTGTGCCAGGACATCCATATAGAGGAACTGGAACCGCTCTTAATTCTAATGGTAATATGCGGGAACGATTTGATTCAAACGCTGAAATACTAACAGTAGGCAGTACCAAAGTGTTCTGTATTGAACCGTGGGCAAATCTAACCAATGGTTTATCCGTAACAGAAGAGGACTTAATTAATGAATTGAATGATCGTGCATTGGCAAAAGATTTATCCTTGATTGCTTACTATGGCTATTGGACAACCGCGCAGACAGTCGAGGACTATCAAACTACGCAAATTATGATTTGGGAGCGTAGGGGTTGGTCATTTAGCCAAGTCCCTAGCTATTTCAACGCAAAAAAAGCGGTTATTCAAGATAAAATCGCTAATCATGCCAAAAAACTGAGCTTTTCTGGACAAACTTTTACAATTAATGTAGGTGAAACTGTAGATTTAGAAGATACGAATGGAGTTTTAGCTATATACATGAAGGCCCACGGATATAAGATGGGTACGAGTTATACTGAAAAGGGCTTTAGTTTTTATTGGTGGGACAATACACTTCATATGCGTGCTAATGCAGATGCAAATGATAGTGTAAATTTTATGTTTGACAATGTATCAGATATGGATCAAGGAACTAATATCGTTTACGTTAATCCAGGAAAACAATCAACTTCGCCGTTGCGTAAGGTAAGTGATCCTAGCTTTTCAACCTTAAAATTTAACGTCCAAAAGTACGGAAAAATTCAAATCGTGAAAAAGGATGCGCAATCACAAAAAGTGGTTGAAAAAGCTGGAATTAAATATGACATCTATAAAACAGATGGCACAAAGGTATCTACAATCGAATCCAATGAGCAAGGTATTGCGCAATCTGGACTATTGTTATTCGGTGATTACTATTACACCGAAACATTAGCTCCTGAAGATTATCAAATCAATTCAGCACAACATCCATTCACTGTTGATACATCCACAAATGTCCAAGAATTTGTAGATAAAGAAATCGTAGATGAACGTGTCACAGGTAGATCTACTTTAACAAAAGTAATCGATGGTGATAAAGTCGGCAATGCCAAAATCGATGGCGCAGTTTATGGTTTTTATGCAAGAGAGAACATTCTAGATCCAGCTGACGGATCCGTTGTATACGAAAAAGATGAAGAAATATCGCAACATACAATCGTAAACGGAACCACAACCGCAGAAGTCGATTATCTAGGCAAATACTACTGGAAAGAGATTAAACCTAGTGAGGGGTGTAAGGTTGCTGGCAATTTGGATGTCGACCTATTATACGATAATCAAAACGTTCCTGTAATCATCAAAGATATGATTTCTTATGAACCGTTAAAAAAACAAGCGTTCAGAATTCAAAAACTGGAAGATCCAAACATTCATGACGAATCCATTGTTTTAAAAGATGCGGAATTCACTGTGAAATTAAAATCAGATGTTAATCGTTTAGGTTGGGATAATTCTCCAACATATGACAAATTGGTAACTGATGAATTGGGAAGTGCTACTTCTATTGAATTACCTTATGGTACTTATATAGTCAGAGAAACCAAAACACCGACAATCAATCATGATCCGGTAGAAGACTTTGAAGTCAAAGTAACTGAAGATGATAGAGAACCACAAACCTATCGATACTTTATTGACAATATTTTGAAAACCAAATTGGCAGTTTATAAACGAGATGCAGAAACTGAAAATATCGTCCCTTTATCTGGAATGAAATTCAAAGTGAAATGTGTATCCGGAACCGCAGATTTCAAACCAGGAGAATATGTTAGCTATTGGCAATGGCATCCGTTACCAGAACGTGTAGACACATGGGAGACAACGGAAGACGGCTATGTATTTTTGGAACTCTCATTACGTGCCGGCACATATCAACTCGAAGAAATAGAAAGTCCAGAAGGATATTTATTAAATAAAGAACCAATACCATTTACGATTACACGTGGTTGGCATCAGCAACTCGGTCCAGATGATGAAACTTTGATAACTACGGTAGAAATGCATGATGCTCCGGTTAAAGGCCAAGTAAAAATCGACAAACAAGCGGAGCTTTTCAAAGGTTATGAAAGCACTCCTACTGAATATGGCGACTTGTATACGCCAAAATATGAAACTGGGTTACTTCCTAATGTAACCTTTGAAATAAAGGCAAAAACTGACATTATTGGCGCAGATGGTAAGGTATGGTATAAAGCAGGAAGACAAGTTACGACAATGACCACAGACGGCATAAACATTACCGCATCTCCTTTGCTTCCAATTGGTACAGAAGGGAATAATCTTTATACACTTCAAGAAATTGAAACTGAAGAAGGTTATGTCGTTGATGATACCGTTTATACTTTTCGGTTTGATTATGTAGATCAAGACACTGCGGTAGTTAGTCCAACCTATTTAGATGAAAATGGTAACGAAATTGAATTTGATGAAATACTCAAAATAGAAAATGACAAACAAAAAGCGTTGATTTTGGACACGAAAAATATGGAAGAATCTATCTTTGAAAATACTGGTTCCATTAAAGATGTATTGTTTGGTTTCTATTCGGAAAATGTACCAGGATTAGAGAAAGACAGCTTGGTAGGTTTAAGTACTGTAAATTCTGCAGGAAATTTCAATTTACAATTGACACAAGCAGGTTCTTACTATGCCAAAGAACTAAGCACAAATGATGATTATGTTTTGGATGAAAACAAATATCCTTTTGAATTTACTTACAAAGGTGACCAGCTGACAACCTTATCTGTTAATCAAGGAAAACCTATATATAATCTATTGAAACGTGGATCCTTAGAAATCTATAAGCTGGATGAAGAAAGCGAAAAACCTTTGGTCAATGTTCCTTTTGAATTGGCAATCGATCCAGAGTTTAATGAGATTATCAAAACATCAAGTACAGATGAAAATGGACGACTTTTATTTGAAGAATTAGAAGCCAATCACATGTACTATGTGCGTGAAAAATACGATGGTAATCATGATATGGTCATCAATGGTTATGTATAT
Organism: Erysipelotrichales bacterium; assembly: GCA_910576345.1. Taxonomy (GTDB): domain Bacteria; phylum Bacillota_I; class Bacilli_A; order Erysipelotrichales; family Erysipelotrichaceae; genus C-19. The sequence continues at coordinate 37,428 of CAJTIT010000003.1, read as the reverse complement.
GATCCTTCCGTTTATGAGGTAACGATAAATGATGTAGAAATTGTAAAGTTGGATCTTACCAATAAGCAAGTGAAAGGTATTGTTCAATTTACCAAAACAGGAGAATCATTTAAAAATGTTGAGCTGGTGGAAGGGGAATTTGGAACGGAACATCATCCGGTGTGGTCGCAAGGTTCATTATTGGGATCCATATTAACTGTTGAAGCCGCAGAAGACATTACCACATGGGATGGAACCGAGCATTTTAAAAAAGGTGATATTGTAACGGAGCTATCATCCGAATGGAATACAGTAGATTCATTGCTTTTACCGGTAGGAAAATACAAAGCATATGAAAGCGGTGTGCCTGTTGGCTACATTAAAGATGAAACAATGTATGAATTTGAAATTACCCCAAACGGTAAAGAAGAAATTCAATTGAATTTGGTAACGATAAACAATACACGCGCAAAGGCGAATATCAATTTAACCAAACACTTGGAAACACAAGAAACCTTCATCAATGAACAAGCATATGATGATGTAGTGTTTGGACTGTACGCCAGATCTGATATTCATGACTATATGGGAAACATCGCAATCAAGCATGATGCTTTGATCGGAACTTCAAAAATCGATGAAAACGGTCATTTGATTAACACATACGATCTTCCAATTGGATCTTATTATTTTAAAGAATTGAAAACAAACGAACAATATGTTTTGGATCCAAACGAATATGATTTTGTAATCGAATATCAAGGTGAAGAAGTAAAAGAGTTTACTGTAAATATCAATGAAGGCAAACCGATTGAAAATGAACTGATCCGTGGAAAAATAGAAATCCTAAAATATACAAAAGATGAAGTATTCTTGAGTCGTAGGGAAATGGCTTTACAAAAGAATAACGAGACAATTAAAACTTTGTCTGAAGAAGATAAAAACTTCTTAGGCGGTGTCGTATTTGAAGTTTCGACTGATAAAGAATTCAAAAATATCATTAGAACAGGTAAAACTAATGCAAGTGGTTATCTTGCCTTTGATGAACTTGAAAGAGGTACGTATTTTATCAGAGAAAAGCAAGCGTTAGATTTTTATGAACTCAATGATGAAGTATTTGAAATTATGATAAAAACAAATGAACAAGTGGAAACAATCGATGTAGATAATAATTTAATCAAATCTTATATCGACATCAAAAAGGTAGACTACTACGACAATAACACAGTACTTCCGTATGCCGGATTTACAATGTATTCTGACCCAGAATGCACACAGCCAATCAAAGAAGTAAAAACCGGAAAAGATGGTATAGCCCATTTTGATGATATTAAATTCGGTTCTACTGTATATATCAAAGAGACATCAGCACCAGTTGGTTATGAATTATCTGATGAAGTGGTAAAAGTGACCATTGATGAAGATTGGGTTTCCGGTGACAAAGAGACAAGAATTATTGTGTACCCGGATCAACCTTTACCAACCATCGGCACCGGAGACAATACCAATATCATGTCATATACGCTTGTATGTATGATAAGTGCATTTGCATTGTTACTGTTATATAAGCGTAAAAAACAAAATATAAATTAAGTGATGTTAAGTAAGGTGGCAAATTGCCACCTTTTATAAACCAATAAACAGAAAGTGAGGATTAACTATGGAATACCCAAAAACTGTAGATGAAGTATATGATTTTTTAGAAGATAATGAAATAGCCAGTCAAGAGACATTGAAAGTAGTAACCGATATAAACGGATACAACATGGAGGCGCTAAACAATATTGTTTATTCAAGAACCGGATATAACGATATTGAGCAATTATTGGAATGTGAATATGGTATGACGGATCCGGATTTAGACGAAAATATGGAAATTTAGTGTAAGGTGGCAATTTGCCACCTTTTGCATTTTAAAGAAAGCGAGGACAAAGAAAATGAAAAAAATGATTATAGGATTTATTGCTTGTGTATTTTGCTTAGTAGGATGTACTTCTAAAAAAGAAACAAAGACTTGTATTATCAACAATGACGGATATGAATTTACATTTACTGCGACTGCATCTAAAGACAAAGTTGAAAAAGCAAACCTGCAATTGAAAGTGCCATATGAAGTAATTGGAGTTGAAAAAGAGGACTTTACAGATGATATGAAAGCAGAATGGCTAGATAGTGTCAAATATATTATTGAAGTGGATGATGAAGTATCAAAAAGTTCAGGAATCACTGTAGATTACAGTGGAAAAGACGCTGTGATTTATAAGATGTCAGTGACTGATATAAAAGACGAAGTATCCTTGCAGGAATTTGCTGAAAAACTGGAATCATACGGCTTTGATTGTAAATGATATGAAAAAATATGTAAAAGCACCATGTTTAACGTGCTTACCGGATGCACCTTGTTCACTAAGCTCAAGATGTGAAAAATTTAAGAAGTTTCAAAAAGAATTATTTATGGAAAGAGAACAAAAAAAGAAAGGAGGAAATCATTGTGATAAAGAAATGTCTTAGCATTATGAGTTTAATCGCAATAGTATGTGGTTGCTTTTTTTGTACAGGTATCATGAATACAAAAGCTGAAGAACCTCCAGCACGAATTGACAAGAGCGATGGTGGACATCATATAGGAAGTACGTTTGTAACGTTCAGTTACCAGTTGATAAGAACCAGTTATGATCCAATAACCGAAAAAGCAGAATATAAGCTCGGTCAATATTTCTCTATCAGCGGATCTCCCATTCCAATCATGAGTGATCATGTTTATATTACAAATAGTATATATAACAATGTTTATCTTGGTTTCTATGATAAACATAACGGGACTAGACCAGCTGGAACCTACACCAGGGATAAATGGCTAAATCTAACTCTTGTACCAGGGCGCAACACCATCACGATACGTGGCGACTCTAGCGGTGTAGCCGGCACTGGAGATGCGGATTTTGTAATTGACATATCACGTTTCGGACATGATCCGATCGTATATGGCATTGATGGCACATGGACTGCTGGAGAAGTGTCAAGTGGAAAACGTACTTGGCAGTCGTTATGGACAGACGGAGCGACAGGAACTTCTGCAGGCAACAAAAATCCAACAGCTACTGGTTTCTTCTTCTCTGATGAAGATGAGCAGATTGAACAAGTTCCAGCGTATGTGGATGCGTTTATCAGTAAAAACGCATCTATTTTTGAAATCAAAAAACAGAACTCTAACGGCACTTGGACTTCTTTAACTCCTACCACTGAATGGTTGAAAATGGATGAGGTTGGTACTTACTGGATTAAAGCATGTACGACAGATCAAGCAGGAAATCAAGCATGTGGTACACGTTACGTTACTGTCACTCAAAAACAATATGAGATTAAATATAACGGCAATGGTTCTACATCTGGAACCATGAGTAATAGTACGCACAAATATGACGAACCAAAATCATTGAATGCTAACCAATTCACAAAAACAGGCTATCAATTTGCGAATTGGAACACAAAGGCAAATGGAACAGGTACACCATATGCAAATAAACAATCTGTGACGAATTTATCCGATACAAACGGCGCAGTCGTCAATCTATATGCACAATGGACACCGAACACTTATACGATCAAGTATAACGGCAACGGTGCGACTTCTGGTTCTGTTTCAAACAGTACGCATACGTATGATCAATCAAAAGCATTGAACGAAAATGAATATGTGCGTACAGATCATACATTCATTGGATGGAATACGAAATCAGATGGTACAGGTATCTCATATGCCAATGAACAATCTGTCATAAATTTGACGACAGAAAATAATGCGACGATCAATCTATATGCAATCTGGGACAAAGCGCCAACAATAAACGCAACTGATCGAACGTATTACGATTCTGAATACACACAAAAAGAATGGATTGATCAATTGCGCCTGCAGGATGTAACCGCAAATGATGATGAAGATGGAAATTTGACTTCTAAAATTGTAGTCACATCTGATAATATCGATATGGACAATCCAGGAATATATCAAGTAAATTACCAGGTAACGGACAGTGTTGGTAATATCACAAATAAACCTATAAATGTAACAATTAAACACAATTATCCACCTGTTATTACCGCTACGGATAAATCGTTCTATTCTGATGAATACACCAAAGATGAATGGAAAAACACAATCTGTATGCAAGATGTAACATCTGTAGATGTCGAAGATGGAAATTTGACTTCTAAAATTCAAATCGTAGAAGACTTCGTAGATCCAACTATTCCAGGCTTTTATAAAGTAACCTATAAAGTTACCGATAGTCATAATAAAACTACGTTGAAAACCATCAATGTAGAAGTCATGTATAACCATGCACCTACAATCAATGCGTCAAGTTTCAAATTTTATGAAAATGAATATTCTGATGATGAATGGAAAGAAGAATTTATGAAACAAGTAACATCAGACGATGCAGAAGATGGAGATCTGACCAATAATGTCACAATCAAATCTACGAATGTTAATCCAATCGTACCTGGTGCATATGAAGTAGTCCTGACAGCCACAGATAGTCGTGGTAAGACCACAGAAAAGACAGTAGATGTTACTGTTTTGGAAAATCGTCAACCACACATTCAAATATTCGCTGAAAGCAAGCGTTTCATCGAGGGCGAATATACAGTAGCTGAATGGTATCTGGAACGAATGAAAGATGTATTTGCACATGACGCAGAAGACAATGATCTTACTGATGAAATTCAAATAAAATCAGATAGTACCATTATTGATAAACCTGGTAAATACAAAGTTACCTATACGGTCACAGATCAATATGGAAAGACGGCAGAAAAAGATGCATTAGTTACTGTGATTCCAAACAATCCACCAGAAATATTCGCATCCGATAAATGGTTTACAACAAGTGACAAAATCATGGATGAAGATCTTTTGAAAAATGTACTATCAATCGATGATCACGATGGAGATATATCTGATAAAGTAAAGATCAAACAATCAAATATCGAAGTTGGAAAAGTTGGCGACTATGATGTAACTTATACTGTTTCAGATAAGTTTGGAAAATCCACAGATAAAACAGTAATCATACACATTACTGAATCCAGTGGTATACCCAATCCACCTATTACATTCGATCCAGACGCATTAGGAATATGGAACAATCAATCAAAAGGTATGATCAACGTGACAAAACTGATGGAAACATCCATCTTCGAAAATGATCCAACCATATACAACAAGGTAACGTTTGGCGTTTATTCAGCTGAGGATATCACGTATAAAGGTAATGTGATCTTAGAAAAAGACAGCCTTGTCGCGATCACGAAACCAAATGTATTTGGGCAGATCTATGCGACTGTGCATCATAAAGGTCAATATTATCTAAAAGAACTTGCGACTGATGAAGACTATATTTTGGATAATCAGAAATATTATTTTGAATTCAAATAAGTAAATAGGTGGCAACTTGCCACCTTACTTTAATTCAATAGAAAGTGAGGAATTATGAAATATATAATAGTACAAAATGAGCAACAATTTAGTAATTTAAAAATCTGTTTAGCAGAACAAGGATATCATTTTGATGCTGAACAGTCTACTGGTACGTTAGACAATAAAAACGATCTCATATTTCAGCTGAATGAAAATGAAAAAGAAACATTCTATAGACCTGCTAAAGAGGTTTTAATGGAATCTGATCGAATTGTTATAGGAGCAGAAAAATATATGAACATCTCCATGAAGGATTATATGTTTACTGTCGATGTAGAAGCAATCGGATTTAATGATTCTGAAATTCACGGCATAACGCTTCCGGTTTCATCCAAAGACTTAGTAAAGTTTAAAGAGAATGAACTTGGTGTTGACGGAGGAAACAATGATTTTATGATTTCTTCATTACAGACAAAATCACTAAGATTAACTGGTAATGAGAAATTGGAAGACGTTAATCTTATGTGTCAAGTAATCAATGAATTGCCATTTATAGAACAGATGAAAATGACATGTTATGTAAAAGAGCATATGAACAATCCAAATGCCATTGAAATCATGAATGTGGCAATGCAGCTTGATCAAATTGAAAACAAAGAAATTGATACGAATTTATACACTTTGGAAGAAGTACAAATGCTATATCCGGAATATACGATGGAGCAGGAAATAGAGCCAGCTCTTTAACAAGGTGGCAACTTGCCACCTTCAAAACTATCAAGGAGGAAAATAAGATGAATAAAATTAAATCAACAATACTTATAGGAACGATGTATCTAGCAAGTACAATACATGTAGAAGCAGCGACACCTAAATTTAATGAAGCACAAGCCAAAAGCACGTTGATGGAATGGCTGACTCCTATTATGAATATTGCTTTATGGGTTATACCTGTCGCAGCCATCGCAAGAATTGGTATTGCGGGCATATCTTGGCTACAAAAGGATGAACAAGAACGTGAGCAGAATCCTTTTCATCGAACACTGATCAATTATATAAAATGGACGGTAATTATAGAAATGATACCGTTGATCTTTACCATCTTCGGTTTGGCAAATTCATTGGGGTGATAATCAATGGATATGATTGTTGATTCTATCCGTTGGTTACTTTGGCTGCTTTGCAAAGCAGCCTTTTTCCTTATGGATAGTATTTATAGTATGATCAAGACAGTCATAGCGTTTGACATTGGTAACGAAAGTGGTTTATGGCAATGGTGGGAAGGCATATGTGTATTCTTGGTCTTTTTCATATTTATACGCATCATTGCTTTATTTTTGAAGTCTTATATGGATGAGAACCATGCTGTCAAAAATAATCCGGTTTCAGTTATTTTTAAAATCGGATGTATATGCATCGTTATTTTGTTTACGCCAACCATCGTTAGTTATTTTACTTCAATTGGAAGTATTGCAGTTGAAAAATTTGATCAGATATTTATATCGGGAGAAACCATTGATGCAAAAGTGCCTACAACAGGGAATGCAGAGGTAGATAAAGAAATTGCAGAATTGTATGCATCTTATGAAGGAATGCCTTCAAAAATGTTTATGGATGGAATATCGCAAGGAAAATATCCAATCTATACGATGATCAATATTAATGAAACGGAAGCCGGAGGATTGGATCATTGGTTCGACGGTGTTCCAATTCTTGGTGGTGTTTTTAATATAACTTCATCTCTATTGGGAGCTGATGGTGATTATGTTTTTTTACCGGACACTACCATGATCGTATTTCTATTGATAGAGGCGTTGGTAGCTGCTTATTTGTTTTTCATGATGGGAATACAAATCGCACAACGAATATTTTCCATTGGAATGAAAGTTTTAATATCTCCTATACCCATATCCGGTTTAATCAATCCGGATGATCAATCATTTGGTATGTGGGCTAAACTAATCACAGGAGATTTGTTGACGAATTTCTTTCAGTTCATGTTAATGAAATTCGTGCTGATGATTGTGTCTTCGCCAAGTGTTATCAATATGGGAATTACAACACAGCCGGTTTTGTTTTTGGGCGGAATGTTATGTGTTCTAGTTGGACCTGGTGCAATTGCACAGATTATTGGTGGGGACGGTATGGGAATTAACAATACATTACAAGCTATGCAATCCATGCGAACCATGGCACATACAGGAAAAACCATTGCTTCTTACGCTACAGGAGGAATTGCTTTTGTCGGAGCTGCAGGAACCTATGGTCTAGGTCGTGCTCTAGGTGGAGAGTCATTGTCCGGAGGAAATGACAATTTTAGTTATGGAAGAGGAATGCCACAAAGAGTTCGAAACGGCGATGGGGGTGTGCCAGGGATGAGTTCCGACATACCACCGAAAGCATTTCAAGAGTCTCCAACCAAAAAGCAATATGATGCGGCTAAATCTAGAGGTATTGATATAGATGGAATGAGTAAAGGTGAAGCATCGCTTGCTCTAGAAAAAGCTGGCATGAATAAGTCCTATTGGTCAGGCAAGGACAATTTTGGTAATTTTGATGGAGGAGCAAATGGAACCATCAGCGATAAAGGTATGGATAATTATTCTTCTGAAAATGTTGGAGCAGATGAATCAAAACAAGAAGAGCCACGTATGACAAGGGAAGGATCTTTTGCCAGGCGTTTTGCAAATCGTGCAAATGAAACCTCTGAAGAAAATAATCGTCCTGGTTTACGTAATGTTGCGGCAATTGGCGCTTCCAGTTTGTATCAAGCTTCAGCTACCAGGTTGTTTGGGCAACGAACCGTTATGAGACGCGGACAATATATACAGAGAAATACACGGCCGCAAAGTATGGCAAATTTTACACATGCATTAAGAGATTCTGTAAAAAAAGAAAAAGATCCTATGGATCCAAAAGTATTACAAGAAGGAGTTGAAGACAATGAACTTTTATAGTCCAAAAAATTTTAAAAATGGAAGATTGATATTTAACAGGTACCGTGTTCAAGATATTTTATTGTTCTCGCTAACGCTTGTCTTTTCTCTATTATCGGTAATTATTACATTGACACAATTTAGAGTTCTAAATATTGCTTTGATTGTATTGGAACTTTTGCCGGCATGTATAGGATTTATATGCGTTCAAACATTGAGCGTTTATCATAATTTTATGATATTCGCACAATGTTATTTTAATTATAGAAGAACGCCGAAAAGATATATTTGGGAAGGGATTCATAAATATGAAATCAAAAAAGAATAAGCGCGAAAGAAAGATTCGCAATAAAAAAAGAGTAGCTTTGAAGAAAAAAAAGCAAGTAGCGACTACATTAGAGTGGTGCGATATTGAAGAAATCAGACAGAAATGCATTATTTTAAAACGTGGGAAAAAGAGAGTTTATGTTAAAGGTGTCAAACTGACACCACATAATATATTTATTTCCACGCCTCAAAAACAAGGGATGATCATCAATGACTTGCGTATTGTTTTGAACCAGTTATCGATGAAACTTTATTGGGGATTTGTGTTTACACCTGTTGATATGGGAATGTATTTTGCAAAACTTCAAGAAGAAATCAGAAATGAAGAGGATCCTTCCATAAGGAGTTTGATGCAGAGTCAATATGAAAAAGGATGTTGGTTTTGCGATACACATAAAGAAATTTCTTTTGAAATTTTTGTTCAAGGTTCAGATGAAAAAGATTTGTATAAGCAATATGATAAATTGATCCAAGAGTTTAATGCAAACGGATTTCGTCTAAAAGAAATGAGCAATGCGGATTATGAAGATTATTTGGCATACATGTTTGAAAATGAAATGATCAATGACTTTTATTTTTCACGAGGTATATTTAGTTGTTTACAAGAGGAAGATGTATCAATGAATCGCAATGCAATTGAATATGAGCCGGATTGGGAGTTGAATTTATTAGAGGAGGAATATGAGGAATGAAAGATAATTATATGACAGTGCTAAAATCAAGGTTAATGCCAACAAATTTACAAATATGTTCTGACCATCTTGTATTAGGAGATGTCTTTAAAAAATCTTTACTTGTAACGGCATTACCGCGTATTTTTAATGTTGGCATGTTGAGTGATTACACATCCAATCCATCGATAAAGGTCTATATGACAACAGAAAAAATGCATTTGAATTGTGCCAAACTTTTAAAGAAAGAATATAACGAAAAAAAGAATGAATGGAACAGATCCGGTTCTGATCCGGAAAAGTATGAACTACTTAAGAATGAATTGAGCTCTTTAAACACCTATATTCAAGAGATCATTCAGAATAATGACTCTACCCATAATTTGGTTATTGTATTCACTGTGCAGGCGTACAATTTAAAAGATTTGAATTCAAGAGTAGCTGAGTTGAAAAACAGGTTACAAACAGACGGATTTAAAGTGATCAATGCAAATTTAATGCAGGAAAATTTAATGAGAATTGCGACTCCACTTTTTATGAAAAGCAATCTTCCGGCTGTCGTGGATCAAAATATAGGGATACCACTTCCATCATTGGGTTTGGCAGGACTATGGCCGTTTGTATTTGAAACAATGAAAGATCCGGAAGGTTTCATAATGGGACATGAGAGAGTCAATCACGGAGTCATATGTTTTGATCCTTATTTCTATAGAAACAATAAAGCACAGGCCGTACAAGAAAAACGAATGAATGGTAATATAGTCGTGGTCGGTGCATCCGGAGCCGGTAAGACTACGACAATGCAACAAATCGTATTATTCTTACGTAGAAAAAAGAAGAAAATCATATGGATCGATCCCGAAAATAAGAATTATTATGCAACCAAAAAATACGGAGGAACCTATGTGAATTGGGGGCGAAAGAATAACATCATCAATATTTTTGATCTAAAGCCAATTTCAGTAGAAGAAAATGAGGATGCCAGTATTATGTGGGATAGTGAAACTGCGATATTTAATGTCGTGGATGATATTAAAATCGTTTTAAAATACTTGTTTCCTTCCATTCAGGATGATACGTTAAGTATTATTGGAGATGTCACATTGGAAACTTATAAAGCTGTCGGTATCAATCGTAAAGAATCTTTTAAAGGATTATCACTTGATGAGTATCCTACTTTTACAGATTTTAGCGATGTGATTGAAAGACTGTTGAAATATGAATATAGAAAGAAAGAAACATCAAGAAGAATTTCATTGTTGGAAGATTTGAAACTAAAAATAACGCCTCTTTTAAATGAATGGTCAATGTATTTTAATGGACATACGACAATCCGATTATCTGAAGAACCAGGAGAGATCATATCTTTCGGTACGAAAATTTTGTATAATAAGTCTCCAAACTTAAAAAATGCTTTGAACCACATCATGTATCAATATGCTTGGAGTCTGTGTCTCAATGATGATGAGGATTCTGCATTTATCTTTGATGAGTCACATACCCAGATCCACGATAAGATATCAGCGGAATTATGTGCACAGTTTGTTCGACGATCACGTAAATATCGTAATATTTCAATTTTCGGAACGCAGGAACCTAAAGATTTTGCTGTTGATGACGTATTGATTCACGGAAAAGCAATCTTCAACAGTTCCACGTATAAAATTATCATGTCGCTAGAACATGATGCCGTAAAGGATTTAAGAAAATTGTGTAGGATCAATGACAATGAAGCTTATCTGATTGAGCAATTCTTGCAAGGCGATGCATTGTTTATTGCCGGAAACAGAAGAATTCCGATTCATGTGTTGGCAACAAGTCGTGAACTTGCAGAAATGGGAAGCAATGTTTAATGAAAAAAATGGCATATCTTTTCTGTGCTTTTTTGGTTTTTGCAATGCTTCCTATGTTTTCTACGGCATCTGGCTTTAACCCGCCTGCAACACTTGAGGCTTATATGAGTAATCCGGATGATATGGTAAAATATATAAAGAACTATTTAAGTACTGCAGATGGGGAAGAGCAGTTAGAAAGTGTCTATCTTCCATGGTTAAGTCATCAGAAAGAAAAAGGATTATCAATAAAGTTTGAATGGATATTTTATCCCACGTATTTTGCGAATGACACATCTTCGGAATTTATGGATGCACTGATAAAAGAGATGACCAAAGAGAGTTGTAGTGAAAAAGATGGAAAGAAAACTTGCAAGTCTGTGTTAATCAGTTTGAATGAATATGCAGATTGTTTATTGAAAAATGAAAAGACATCTGTGTTACGAAAACTTTCCCATGAACAATTGGTTCAACTATTAGGTACGGATTTAGGAGTAGACACATCAGATGGAAATGATGTGTGGGGTGGATGGGATAATGTATCTACAGACAATGGTTTCCCTGATAACTATTTGGATTTACGAAAACAATATAAAATGGCGTATCCTTTTAAAGAAAAATTTAGATTATATGCACCTTTTGGATACAGTGCCATATATGGAGAAACGAAACATTTTGGTGTAGACTTAAATAAGAGTCCCGATCGTTGCTGCGGCATATCTATTTACTCCGTAAGTAGCGGAGTGGTGACATTTAAAGGCAAGGATGCTTATGGAGCTAATTTATTGATTGTAAAAACTGGAGATGTTCGTATATTATATGCGCATATGGCTACTCCATCTCCGTACAGTGCCGGCGAAACGATAAACAAAGGTGATTTTGTTGGATATGTGGGAACAACCGGAAACAGTACCGGTTGTCATTTACATTTGGAAATGAGATTTATGGATAAACTGATCAATCCGGAAGTGTTTATCGATTTGCAAAATGGCAAAGCATATTAAAATTTGCTGAAGAATTTCCATCGCAATTTGATTATCAAATTGCGAAAGAATTATATTTAAATGAAGGGTGGCAAGTTGCCACCTTATTTTGCGAACAGAAAAAATTTGCTAATGCGTTTTTATGCGTTTTGAATTTATTCAAAACGCAGCCGCAATTTTTTACTGGAACAGTAGATCCTCTGGTGGAAGCCCTGTCTGCTCACTTGTTTTAACACTTCGCTTCGCTTGGCAAGGATACGAAAAAATTAACATTTTTTCTATCAAGCGCCGTTGGCGTCCTTGCCTCCGCTTTACAGCTCGTGTTCTTTTTTTCTCGCAGACAGGGCTAGTCACACTGCATAATTAGAGGAGGATTTTTAAATGAAAACTTATTATTATTCTGCTGGACAAACAAATGCACAGGATTCTTTCATCTGTTCTTTCCATAAGGAATTAAAACCAAAAGATTGGATAATTGTCCATTTATATCCACAAGGATTTGTCATCGCGCAAATTCATAAAAGAATGGATGAACTTGTGGCTCTTACCAATGATGATGAAATTATTGAAATTATTAGCTCTCCTATTGAACTTGTTGAATATGAAAAGCGTATGGAAAAGAAAATCCAAGCGGCACAAATTATGCGTCAAATGGAAGAAATGAGTAAGGAAGTTGCTTTTTTGGAAAAGTGCAAAAAGAACGCTGTGATAAATCCAAAATTCAAAATGCTTTACGATTTATACAAACACGTGATGGGTGATGTTGAAACTGTTGAAGATAACATTTATCCTAATGCTTTGGATTAATGAAAAAATAGAAGTGATACATTATGTATCACTTCTAATAACAATAAATGAAAGGAAAAAAGATTATGAACAATATTCAATTGTCTGGTAAAGTGATGGAAATGCCAGTTATAAAAACAAATGAAAATGGAAATACTTATGCAAACGTAACCATTGCGGCGAAACGAACTTTTAAAAATTTCCAAGGCGAATTCGAAACAGATATTGTGATTGTTAGATTTTGGAAAAGAATGGCTGAAGAATTATGTGAAGAACTCACAGATGACGCATATATCGAAATAAAAGGACGAATACAATCGATGGTCAATGAACGCAATGGTGTTACTTATTACAATTATATGATAGTCGGCGAGTCGTTCAATATTGTGTCACCATAAAAAGCTGACCGCCGCCCTATGGGCGTCGGCATTTAAAAGACAACAGGGTTTGTATTACAATGTATTACCATACCTTGTAATACATATCAGGATAAGGGAAACGTAATACGTTTCCGTTGGGACAAGTGGGCAACGCCCACTTTCTTCCAAGAATAAAAGGCTTAAAGCGTATAACATTGTATATACACTATGTATTGCAAATAGTGTATATACATAAAAACCGCATTAGAAAAGGAGTTGAGTGCATTGCAGACAAAAAAGCCAAGATCTTTTCGGTTATCACAGAAGGCAATTGATGAACTTGAAATTATGACAAAAATGGAAATGCAACAGGCAGAAACACTGAATATAACACCACGGAATGCTACGGAAATCGTTGAGCGAAGTATAGATACATTGTACACAGTAATGACGGATGAATGTGCAGGAGAAAGTTACCTAACAAAAATGTCAATGGTGATATCTGATGCAGTCAATCAAGGTTTCGCTTGTTACGATCTTGCCTTTAACAATCTGTTACATGAGTTAGCAATCATCAAAGAGATTTTGTATACACAAATGAAACTGGGGTCATATTCTAAAGATTCTGATCTAATCAAAGATATCGTGAATAACAAGATCAGTATATATCAGCCAATAATTGAGGATAAAGTAAATGACAAAACGCAATAAAATTAGGCTTTTTAATTTTATGAATTTGTGCATTTTGAGGAAGGTGGCAACTTGCCACCTTGATGAATATGCCTAAAGATATATTCAAAGCACGCTTTTTAGAATATGGTAAAAAGGCACCAAAAGGATCAAGATTCAAAGGAATACTAACTACAGAAAGCATTATTGGTTTTTTTGATTATACGTCTGATAAAGAAAAAGCGGAGGAGTCAATGAAAAAAGAATCATCCGATAAAGGATTTCTTGGATATACATCAAGAGAAGGCGGATTAAGGACTTATACAAAAAGAGGTTGGCTGAATGAAAAAAACGAAAAAGAGTTCAAAAAAACAATCAAAAATTCTTTTTGCAAAAAAGGTGATTTGATTTGGGATACCGTACTTTCCATTGAGGATTATGATACTGCTGAATTAAGAAACTTAAAAAATGCGGATGACTATATGGTGTGTTTATCAAAGATATTACCGGAGTTTTTTAAATCTTGTGGATTTGATCCGGACAATATGGAATATTGGGCAAATTTACATACTGACAAAGCTCATCCACACATCCATCTAGTGTTTTTCGAAAAAAATAAAACAAGAACAAAAGGTTTGTTGCCTCAAAAATCATTAAACAAATTAAAGTCATCTTTTGTGAGAGAAACGGCATTGCGTCAAGAATTTCAAAAGAAACATGGAATTGATAGTAAGGATTTTTTTAAATTCTGCGACAAAGATAAACAGAGGCTACTTTCAAACATTAAAAATCGAAAACTTGATCATTTATCTGATGTGAGAAAATTATATGCCAAGCTTCCGAAAACCGGAAGACTTTCCTATAATTCATATCATATGAATAAGTATCGTGATGAACTGAATCAAATCATAAAAAGATTGCTTTTATCTCCCGGTGTTTGTGATCAGTATAAAATTTGGCAAGACAAGGTACAACAATTGGAAGATCTCCAGAATGATTATACGATGGATAAAATATCAAATATTATGGAGTCGGAACAAAGCAAGCTATATACACAAATCGGTAATATTATTTTAAGGAATTTTAAGGAGTATCGAAAAGAAAAAAATACTACCAAGGTTAAAGTACCAAATTCAAAAATTCGCTTTATGGATGACAAAGTAGCTTTAATGAAATTAACCAACACTGAATTAAAGATTAGTCAGAACATGCTAAATATTGTGGATGATGATTTTGCCGAAATAGATTTAAATAACGACCATTATGAGCTCATCGATACAAATAATGAAATCGTTGAAGTGGAACAAGAAGAATTGATTGAGGTCTTAAAAGAACATATGCAAAAAGAAAATTCAACCTCTACCAATATGCGCATGAGATTTTGCGGAAATCAATCCCGACAAGTTCATCAATCATTATTTAACGCTGGATGGAATAAAGAAATTAACAGAGCTATTCATGAACAGATCAGAGAGAAAGAGCATGACTTAGAGGTCTTCCTGCATGGAGATAAAAAAAGAAAGGAAAGACTTATCTAAACAATCGCTTTTTTAGTCATAGAATGACAAGACACACATTCACATTCGTATATGCATTTGAGTATTAAACTTAGCCGGTATCAATCTCGGCTTAATTGATTGATAGAAAGGAAAGGGTATATATGACTATTAAATGAGTCATTTAGAAATACCTTCATATAATAAAATGAAATGGATCAGATTTATATTAGGAAGTGTGTTTACTTTCTTATTTTCATATTTAATAGGTATGCAAGTAGTTCAAATTTTATACATGAAAAAGTTTGAATTTACTTTTGATTTTTCTTTATTGTTTTTTGATGGTAAAAATATATGGTTTTATTGTTTGACACTGCTAGCTTCATTGATATCTTTGAGCATTCTATTTACCAATATGTTTGATCACAAAGAAAGAAAAGCAAAGAATAAGGATGATAAAATCAATTTTTCAAAATTATCAAGTATACACCAAGCAAAAAAAGGGTTGTTGCGATTGGAATGCAATGGACAAGAACTATGTACTTCGTCTCCGCTCATAACATTAGATAAAATTTTGAATCCAACTAAAAAAATGTTGAATCAAATGATGTACGTTTTCAAAGTGGGAGACATCCATAAATTTAACACAATTAAAAAATGGAATTTTAATGGAGAAACAGTATGTCAAAGAGGGGGACTTCCTATTTATACACCTCGCTTGTTGAAACGTTTTACTTATGTTGATCCTCAAGATACACATAGTATCATTATTGGTAGTACTGGATCTGGTAAAACGGAAAGTGTTCTTTTATCAATGATTTCTATCATGACGCTTGCAGGAGAATCAATGATAATTACAGATCCAAAAGGTGAACTTTATAAAAAGACAGCGTATAGAATGGAAAAGGAAGGATATGACATTCATTGTTTAAATTTTATTCAACCGGAATTTGGAAATAACTGGAATCCGTTTGACAGTGCCATTCATGCATATGATGAGGCACACCTCATTTATGAACAACAGCATAAAGAGTGGGAATTAAAGAAAGCTTCACTTACCGGAGATGAATTGAAACAGCATTTGATGTATGAACCAGAACTTGATATCTCGGCAGCAATTGAGCATATGGATGACATTGCCAACATTTTAACATATGACAAAGATGCGAAAGATAAGTTCTGGAATGAGTCGGCGGCTGAAATACTTGTTGGATTTGCGTTGATGCTTTTATTGTATGCAGGTAAAGAATATGTTAATGCGACCAATATCATGATACTGGCCAATGAATCAGATACCCCAATCGATATGAAAATCAAAAAAGAATACAACATCAAGGGCAGTAATCTTTTATCCGCTTTTTTGGAATTGTTTGTTCCTTCCACCCATCAGCTTAGTTTGAAATTATCGTCTTATGCCAATGCGTCATCTGCGACAGCGAAAAGTATTCGTTCTGTATTAACATCCAGTATGAGAATTCTAACGAGTAATGAACAGATACGTAGAATGACATCATATACGGATTTTAAATTCGATGATTTAGAAAACAAAAAAACGGCTATCTTTTTAATTATTCATGACGAGAAGAAAACCTACCATTCTTTGGTAACTCTATTTGTTAAGCAACTTTACGAAGAAATGATTGCTATTTCCAGACAAAGACCAATGCAAAGACTAAATTTACCTTTAAATGTAATCTTGGAAGAAGCAGGAAGTTGTCCACCAATTAAAGATATTGATAGTATGTTATCGGCAGCACGATCACGTGGTATACGGTTCTTTTTTGCTTTACAAGCTTATGCACAATTTGTTGAACTATATGGTAAAGAAACTGCAGAAACAATTGAATCCAATTGTACCAATACAATTTTCTTAATGTCATCCAATGATGATACATTGAAAAAAATGAGTGAATTATGTGGGAAGCATCAAGTATGGGTGCCTTCAAGAAGAATGTATGAATCCAGACCACTCATTACTCCAGATCGTCTTCAACACTTGAACATGGGAGAAGTGGTTATTCATCGTCAGCGAAAAAATGCACTTATAACGCGACTGGTTCCTTACACAAAATCAGTTTTTTATGAAAAAAATCAAGCAGACTTTGAATTGGCACCACCCAAAGAAAAGGTTCATATGATTTCTATGGAAGATATATTCCAAAAAGCATTGAAAAACAGGAGGTAATTTTATGAAAGTATCTGAAATTTATAAGAATGCGAAAAAAACCAACTTGGAAGATTTATTGGAGCAGTTTGCATCTAAGCAAGGTGATGAAACAACGATCATAAGCGATATAAAAATTGGGGATGCTGAATTATCCATTCCTATCAAAAAGGTATTTTTGTCTAATTGTATATTTGAGAAAATCAAGTTTGTTGGTGATATGAGTCAATGCAGCTTTTCCAATTGTGTATTTGATAATTGTGTTCTTAATCAAATATATGGGGTATCACTTGAATTTCAAGATTGCACCTTTATTGACAATGCATTTAATGCTTGCCGCATTCCTAAGTCTGAATTTATTGCATGTGATTTTCAAAAAACGGATATGACGGATTGTGATCTGAGCCGTTCCAATTTCAGCTTAAGCAATTATGAGAGTATCCATATTGTTAATTGCTTAGTATCTTATACATTGCTTGCAAAATTTGAAGAAGAAAATAAAATTCAAAACAATGATTTGAAAAAGTATTTGCTTGATGTGTATCATACATTTGGAAAACTGCTTCAAGTAGGTATAAATAATTTTGAAATGAAAGAGACTTTGAATCATATTACCACAGAATTAAATTATTTTATTAAGAAAGAATCTGAAAGTATTGAGGACAATCGTAACTTGGAACATATGGAAGAGAGTGCCTTGGAAGCACTTCTGATCGAACATGAAAAACAAGTGGGAAGTCCTGTGAAGATAGCAGAAATTCAGAGTATTGATTTATCAGGTTATGATTTTAAAGGCTTCAATTTTCAAGAACACAATCTATCATTTATTAACTTTTCCAATTCAGACTTAAGAAATTGTTGCTTTGCGGGCTGTGATCTATCTGGGTGTGATTTTACAGGTTGCGATATGAGAGGTGCTATTTTGTATAATGCACATTTCAATCAAGTGATATTTGACGCTGCGCAATTGGATGATATTATTCTTGATAATAAGAATTATGATACGTTTGTTAAAGCCGGTATTATACAGAGTAATTATAAAAAAGATGAGAGTGAATATATGTGATAAATAAATATACAAAATTTGCGGATATTCCTTTTTCTGCGGAACAGTGGCAATTGCTGAAAAAAGCAATTGATGATGATATAGATGTTTGTGAATTTGCTAACGAGAATTTTTCTACTGATCAACTCGAGGTGCTGATTAAAGGAAAATCGTATCAAGTAGATATTAGTGTCATCAACGATCCAATGATACCAGCTGAACAGATGGAAAACATACTGGATCATATTATGAAAGAGATGGGAATCTATGAATGTGAATATGAAAAAGTACGCAGGAAATGGTTGATCAATATCACATGGATGACATTGCTTATAATTTTAATATCAACAATAGCGATTATTTATTTGGTAAATCAAGACACAATTTCTTTGTATTCACAAAATCTGCAATTACAAGTTGAAGATAGTGTTGAACTGGAGGCAGGGGCACCATTTAATGCCATGGATTATGTAATTTTCTGTTCAGATAATGGAACTTTAAAACTTCCACAAATTAGTACAGACAAAATAGGGAGTTATGTTCTTGAATACACACTATCTAATGAAGTAAAAGAAATGAAAGCTTCTCTTAAATTAAAAATAATTGATAGACAAGCACCTTTGATTTATTTAAAGCAAGAATTTCTTTCCATTGAAAAGAACCAAAACTTTTCTTGCAGAAATTATGTAGATAAAGTAATTGACAATGTTGATGGCGATATTACAGATAAAGTTACTTGTAACACTATTGATTTCAATAAAGAGCGACAAGAGATCACTTATACAGTAGCAGATTCAAGTGGTAACAAAGCTGTAAAGAAAATGATTGTGGTTGTTAAACAACCTATTATTTATTCTGAAAATAATGTGCCTGATCAAAAGCCTGCTACATCCAGTGTCCCGGTTACCGCAAGTGAAAAAGTTTATCCTTTTCAACCAGGTGATACGTTTGAATCGGTTATGAATCAATGTGCAGTCGATGGCCAAAATGCAATTAGTGCAGGTAAAGCAAATAAATATGAATGCAAACCAGTTACAAACAGCGAGGGTATTGCATCGGGTTATCGTTTAATATTTGAATAAGGTGGCAACTTGCCACCTTTTAAATTTATATGAAAGTGAGGAAAAATCCAATGAAAGAAATTATCAAAATATCCCTTCCAAACGCAAGGTTTCGTAGTAAGCATAAACAGGCTAATGGAAATAAATTTAGTCATAGAGTTGTATTCCCTGCAAATGTTCCCAAATTTGGAAGTCATATACTGTTTATATCACAAGATTTTGTTAAACCGGATCCAGACAATCCAAATCAATCCATTATGTACTTTTATGCTGAAAATAATGTTGAGCTGTCCAAAAGAGTAATATTGTCAGATGGGGAGGTCGTATACCCTAAAGTAACCACAACTCCTGCTGAATTAAAAGAAGCGGTTTCTAAAAAAATTCCACAAATGGAGAAAGATAAAAAATTAGATGAAGAAACTGTAAAGACATTAAAAGAAAACGTAAGTGCTTTAGAATATTTGAAAGATGTCTATGGTTTCACGTTTCAATCTACGGGAAGAAAATATTATAAATGTGAACAACACGATTCATTGGTGGTAGATGTACAAAATAATGCTATATATTGGAATTCACAAGGTGTAAAAGGTACTGTTGTTGATTTTATTATGAAAGTTGACAGTAAATCCTTTATGAAAGCAATGGAGGATTTGGATAAATATTATTCTGCATTGCCCCAAGACAAAAAAACACTGATCATACCAAGCATTGAAGAAAAAGAATTCAGTTTACCAGATAAAGCAAGTTCATTTTCCAGAGTAAAAAACTATCTTTGTAGAGAAAGAGGTTTGGATGAGTTATTAGTAAATAAACTGCATGAAGACGGACGGATATATCAAGATATCAGAGCCAATTGTGTATTCACGATGCAAGATTCATTACAGAATACTGTAGGTGCATTTATTCGATCTACATATAGCAATTTCCGTGGAGATGTAGCAGGTTCAAAAAAAACACATGGCTTTTTTTATGAATCTTGTCCAGGAGCAAAAAAATTGGTCATCACTGAGTCATTCATAGATGCACTTAGCTATATAACATTGAAATTGCATAATCATGAGCCTATAGATTTCAATGTACTTGGCTCTGACAGTGCTTCAACGATCAATGAGACTTTTAGAATCAACTATCTGACACGTCCTGAAATACATAAAAATATCGACACAGTGATTTTGGCGCCAGATAATGATCATGCCGGCACAAAAGCAATCGAATCATTTAAAGAATTTATTAAACCTTTTCATCATATTGATAATGTTCAATTTGATATTCCCAATACAAAAGATTGGAATCAAGATCTCCAAGCAGAAAAAGAAGTGGGAATATCTTTATAATTTATCGGCAATTATTTGCACTTGTAAAAGCAAATAAAAGATATTATCATATAAGTGTATCATAAAATACATGATACCAAATTCTTCTCTAATTCATTGTGTGAAAAGCCGCAGTCAATTGATTGCGGCTTTTCTTTGAAATAATAAAAAGTTTAATTTATATGGCTGTTCAATATGGTAAAAATCAAACAACAGATTTTTAAAAAGAAAAAATGGTTGTTTTTCTATTTTGTTTATGCTATATTATTTGTGGATAATAAAATTCACAACTAACTACTTTATCCAAGACCTGCTTTGCAGGTCATTTTTTTTCGCAAAAAGACATTGGAAATAATAAAAAGTAAAAAAATGTAAATATATTCCTAACAGAAATATTGACATTTTTTTACTTTTTATTGTATAGAAAATGTCGCGTTAAAGATTGGAGGAAAGGGTTATCATGAAACAATTGATACTGGCTTATGAAAGGGTGTCAAGCGATGAACAGGGTAAAAAGGGCTTCAGCATCTCTGAACAGCAAAATGATATTGAAACATATGCGATGAAACGGGGTGATATAATTGATAGGCATTATGTTGATAAAGGTTACTCCGGCACCACCATGAATCGAAAAAATGTAAAGAAGATGTTAAAACAGGTTGCGGATGGAAATGTTAAAAAAATCTATATTAAGTTTGCTAATAGACTATCCAGAGACGACACGATGGTTCGAAGCTTACGAAAAGTGTTTTACAAATATAAAGTAGAGATAGTAAGCATTAATGAGGATTGGGCAGCGGAAGATGACAATGCCGATAAAAAATTATCATGTGATTTGGTAAGTAGAGTGGATCGAGCAGAACCAGAGCGTGCAAAAATAAGAACAAGGGCTGGTCTTATGATGTCAGCTAAATTAGGGAATTGGTGTGTGCCTACGGTACGTTTGGGATTTAAAAAAATCCCCAATCCTAATTCTACTGTAAAGGACAGTCAAACAATCGCACCTATAGACGAATGGCGTCCGACAGTTGACAAGATTGTAAAAATGATTTTGGATCATCAATATCCAGCACAAAAAATAGCTGATATTTTAAGCGGTGCAAATGAGCAAAATCGAGTATGGTCTGCAAAAGATGTCCTTATGATTGCAACCAAACCAGAATATTCCGGAGAATTTGAACAATCATATTTTAAATCTGTTAATCATCATGAGGGGTTTTATAGCCCAGAAACGCGACAAGAAATGATTAAAATTATACATGGTCGTAGACGTGTAAAAAAATATGTTTATCTTTTCAAAGGAATTGTATTTTGTCAAGAATGTGGTGGTTTACTTACTTGCATTCCGACAGTAAAAAAAAGAAAAGGCAAAAACAATGTTATGACCAAAACACCAGTTTATTATTATTTTTGTAAAGAATGCAATAAAAGAATAAATGAAAGTAAGTTATTGGAAGGTGTACTGTTTAGTTATGAAAAAAGATTATTAATGAATCCGGATGTTTCTGAAGACAGAAAAAGATTAATCAAAAAAATCATAAAAATAGAAGATAGTATTGAAAATCTTGAAGAAGAGTATTTTGATGATTTGATAGATGAAATTTATTATAAGAAACAGCGTACCAATCTATTGAGAAAAAGAAAGCAATCAGAAAAGGCACTTAAAGAAATGCAGTGTGAAGTGAATGATTGGAAAAATTTATCAAGAGTGGAACAAAGAAAAATAGTCAAGCGGTGCTTAAAAAAGGTCATGATTGATTTTAAAAAAGAAACGCCTTCTAAAATAGCTACTGTTGAATTAAAAGAATAAGATTAAATGATTGAGTAATCTAGTTTACTCAATTTTTTAGATTTAATGGGTGGTGCATAAATGAATAATTTAAACCATAGATATTTTTAGATCCAATAATTATATGCAAGTTCTTGCATATTTTGTTTGACAATTAAGCTTTTGTGATGTAAACTATAGGTAGTTGTTAGTTGCGAATTCATGAACAAATGTTCGTGTAAAAAATCAGCATCGCTCCATATCGAATATAAGCTCCCTATTGATGGGAGTTTTTTCATGTTCTGAGAATCCTTGACCCAATTTTTGACCCAATACATTGTCTCTATGTTGATATTCTGTTGGTTTACAATAGATGTGTTACAAAAAGAGTAAACAAAAAGCAAGAGGTATGCTATACAAAATTTCCCACACCAAGAAAGGAGACCTCTTGCATGAATAGTATAACTCAAAATATGCGACTTTCGTCTATCTGTTGTGAAATCTTTTTATCGTATCGGTGCTACGAAAACTGCCATTCGCTATAAAACCACCAGACAATTCAAACAGTCTATTTATTCTTCTACACGCTTTCTTGAGAATTGCATTCGCTTCTTTCCTTTCCGGATACAATGCGTCCAGCTACTCCAAGGCATAACGGGAAGGTAGAAAGAAGTCATAGAGAAGATCAGAAAAGACTGTATAACAAGATAACTTTTTATTCTCTTGATGATGCTCATAAACAACTCAAAAAATATCTTAAAAAATCGAATCGTCGTCCTATGCGTCCTCTTGGTTTTTTATCTTTCATACAAGTTATTTCCAACTTACTTAATGTCTATCATATCATTGACTCACCTACAATAAGTAATTCTCTTTTTTTCCTTAAACACTATTAGAATGCCTTAAAAAATAGTATAATTAGTTTATAAAAGTGATGCACAAATAGTAATTAGAAACTCATAATTTTACAGGTGTTTATCACACCTCATAGGGTTTTAATAAAATCCTCCGAAAGCCTTGAAAACAAAGGATTTATCGCAATCATCACACCTTATTTCTTTATATGATTTCACACCATGTTACCCTTGTTCTGCACAATCATAAGGGCAAAATCAAGGGCAAGAAAATCTCATAACAAGTTATAACAGAGTGTGGTAATCGGAGAACTGTGATATATGTGCGAATATATTATAACGGAGGACTTTTTAATGGATAAGTATATTTATGATGAAAGCAACGGTCTTTGGTATGAACTGCAAGGAGATTATTATATTCCTTGCCTTACTTTACCAGCCGAAAAAGGACACAAGCCTATCGGCTTATGGGGGCAGCGACACAAACACTATTTGCAGGAACATAAACGGGCAGTTTACACCACGCTTCTCACAAGCGGAAAATTGAACTGTTATCTTGCTGATATTGACGAACAAGCAACGAAGATGATGTTTCGATTGGTCGAACAAATGGCTGACAAGGAGGACGTGACTGAACAACTAAAAGCAGAAAGCATGATATTGTGGATTGGAAGAATGAATGAAATACAAGCGAGGGCGAGAGAAATTGTATATAGCGAACTGATTTATAACTAATGAGCGTAACGCTTATTGCCTTAAAATACAGTGGGTGGAGGATAATACTTCCCCTACTGTATTTTGGGCTTGCAGATAGTAACAAAACAAGGCTTCTCATTAGGCAATAGCGTTACATTGACACGCTACTGCTTATGCAAATGAACAACAGTATAGAAATCTTCACGCCTTCGTGATATACTTTTTATACAGGAACAAATTAGAATTTATCGAATTGATTGGAGGATAGGAAAAACAGGACTTTCATTATTTTATTTTTTTATAGGATATG
The DNA here is from genome assembly GCA_910576345.1 of Erysipelotrichales bacterium. GTDB lineage: Bacteria > Bacillota_I > Bacilli_A > Erysipelotrichales > Erysipelotrichaceae > C-19. The sequence goes on along the minus strand of CAJTIT010000003.1, from coordinate 12,754 downwards.
TAGTTATAACTTGGATAGGTTTTATTCATACTGTGTTTAATATTAAAGTATTACACATGAAATCTGTGGAGAGAAAGGCAAAGGATTAGGAGAAGCATATAATAAAACAAAGCCCTGGCATCCTTTATATAACTTCATCATTTTACCAATATTTGCTTATCTATATTTTAAAGGACTAGATGCAGTAAATTTATCAAATGTAATATCAACATCTATTTTGTGGGGAACATCTGCAATAGGAATTGATTTAGTTGGATGGGTACTTATAAAACACTCTTTATCATTAACATTTAGAAGATTTTATATTGAATATCAACCATGTATAACAATAATTATTTAGTAATGTATGCAAGTCCCTTTATGGCTTATTGGTTAACAAAAATTCTGCAATACAAATTACAATTTAGGAGTGTGATGATATATAAAAAATTTTGAAATGGTTGGCTTTTTATTAGGGGCAATATTAGGAGCAATCGGTACAGGGATATGTGTTTATCTAACCAGAAGTATTTTTTCAAGTTTAATTGGTTTAAGTTGTACGATATTAGGTGGTTTCATAGAAAGAATAATCAAAAAATAGGCACAAATTACAATTTATCAAGCAAATCCTGAATTTAGACAGATTTTATAAATCTGTTTTTTTTATATTGACATATGTGTATATACTGTATATAATACATATATACAAACGAGGTGAATTATGGAAATTATAATTAGCAATTCAAGTGGTATTCCAATTTATGAACAGATAAAAGAGCAAATTAAAGCAAAAATTATTTCAAATGAATTAAAAGTAAATGAATTATTGCCATCTATTAGATCTCTTGCCAAAGATTTAAGATGCAGTGTCATAACAACTAAAAATGCTTATGAAGAGTTAGTACATGAAGGATATGTTATAAATGTTCCATCAAAGGGTTTCTATGTGGCTGAAATAAACAATGAAATTGTTCGCGAAGAATTGCTGAATAAAATAGAATTATTATTAGATGAGGTAGTTTGTATTGCAAAACTAAATAGTATTGACAAGAAAACAATATTAGAAATGATACATATTTTGTATGAGGAGGAAAAATGATGAATAATATTTTAGAAGTTAAAAATCTATCAAAAGAATATAACGATTTTGCGTTAAAGAATGTTAGTTTCGAGTTACCTAAAGGAATGATCTTGGGATTTATCGGTGAAAATGGTGCTGGAAAAACTACAACAATTAAATCTATTTTAAATATAGTGAATGATTATACCGGTGAAATAAATGTATTTGGTATGAATAATAGGAAAAGTGAGAAAGCTATCAAGGAAGATATAGGAATAGTGTTAGATGATATGTTTTTTCCGGAAATTTTAAATCCTACAGATCTAAATGTAATTATGAAAGATATTTATGTAAATTGGGATTCTAAATTATATTTTAAATATTTAAAAGAATTTTCGTTACCCATAAATAATCAAATTAAAACTTTTTCAAAAGGTATGAGAAAAAAATTGGAAATAGCAACTGCTCTTTCGCATCAACCCAAACTTTTAATACTTGATGAACCAACTAGTGGTTTAGATCCTGTTGCTAGAAACGAAGTTATAGATATTTTTCAAGACTTCATTCAAAATGAAGAATGTTCTATATTGTTATCAAGTCATATTACAACTGATTTAGAACATATTGCTGATTATATAGTATTTATTAACGATGGTGAAATATTACTATCTAAAACAAGAGATGAATTATTAGAAAAATACGGAATTGTCAAATGCACTGAAATTGAGTTTAAAAAAATAAGTGATATCGATCTTATTAGATATAGAAAATCTAAATATGAATATGAAGTATTGGTTGAGAATAAGAAAGAATTTAATAAAAAATATAGTATTAATACAATAGACAAGATAACACTTGAAGATCTTATGGTAATGATGATTAAAGGGGTGAAATAATGAAAGGATTAATAAAAAAAGACTTTTTACTTGTAAAAAGCAACATTAAAGTTTTAGTGATTTTATTTATTGTGTGTGGCTTTATGTCTTTTAATGGTGAAATGAATTTATCATTTGCATTGCCGTTTATGAGTGTTGTGATTATGATTTCGACTTTTGGTTATGATGCTTATAATAAGTGGGATGCTTATGTCATTGCATTTCCGGATGGAAGAAAAAATAATATTAAGTCAAAATATATAGCAACAATTATGTTACTTCTTATGATTACCATAGGAGTATCAATAATCACTGCCATAATTACTTATATTAAAGATAATACACTGGATTTTGGAGCGATTTTAGAAATGGCGTTGGCAATGTTATCAACTACAATTATAATGCAATCAATCATGTATCCGATAATTTATAAATTTGGGTTAGAAAAGGCTCGTATAGGAATTTTTGTTGGAGTGTTTGGACTTGGATTTTTGGCAAGTTTAATTTCAAAATTTGTTGACTTTAATCCGATTATTCAACATTTAGATATGTTAAATAATTATTGGATATTTATATTGCCAATAGCTACAATTCTACTTCTCTATATTTCATATAAAATATCAGAGAAAGTATATAAAAATAAAGAATTTTAAACATTATAATTTAATAGAGAGTTAATATAATATTTGTATTAGTTTACCTATCTGTTAGTTTTATATTTGATATTTGGAATTATTCTTGGATTATATGGATTGTTTATGCAATTTATAGATCTATGATTAAGTAATACAAATTGCAATTTTTATGCGAAGATTGTAAAATAAACGAAAATTTATTCCATAAATACTACGATACTCGCTCCGTTATTGATATTGAATGGACGATGAGGGTACAGTTATCATCCGTTTCGCTATATTAACGAACTTTTATAACCGGTTGGTTTGATCAAGTGGAGATGTTGTAACAGCTAACGACATATTCACTTTTTATGTTGATTGAAATGCTTGAAAGGAGGGATTTGTAATGCAAAAAGAGGATTACATTGAATTAAGTGCAGAAAACAACAAGAGGCAATGTTTTGACAATCGTAAGTGCCGATAGCCAATTTTATACAGTGATTATTCAAACCTTGTTCGATAAGAGTCCGGTATTGTAGATCTAAATGCTTTGATCCCTTGGTATGCATAAAAAGTCCTGCTTAACTCATAAGAACCACACTAAGAGCAATATAATCATACAAAACAGTAAGAGTAAAAACTACTGATTACATGATGGAATTTTTTGTAAAAGTAAATTCAAGTTTTTTCTTTCGTTGTGGAATTTTCTTTTTCACTTCACGTTCATGGTAATCATGGCACGCACTTAAAAGTAACCGTGTACTCATTTTTAATCCTATGATATAATGATAAAAATAAAACGGTGATGAAAGTATGAGAAGTAAAAACAGATTTGCCGTACTGTCCGAAAGCGATAATCGAAATGCTGATTAAAAATAAGTGGAAGTGATTAATCTTCCCAAAATAAATGCGCAAAGCATACAGGTTTAACGAGTTATTGCGATCGTTAGATAAAATATCACAAAAAGTATTGAGAGATAATTTACGACAGTTTGAAAGTGATGGAATCATTGATAGAAAAGATGATAAAATGAATCCTCCAAAGGTTGAATATGGAATGACAGTTAGTTCTGGATTTAAGTAAAATGCTGGATTTCATGGCTTCTTTTGGAAATTAATATAAATCGCATGTATGGCATTGTATATAGAGATAGAAGTTTAAAGAGGAGCAAAACATATGGCAAGAGTTATAAAAAAGAAAGAATTGATTCACACAAGATTGGCGGCTAATTATGGAGGATGGATGTATTGTGATACTTGTGATGAGAATATTGGCTATTTATGTTATTCTACATATGATCATTTGAATTTTACGTATCAATGTAACTGCGGAAGTCAAGGAAGTGTATGCATTGATTTTGAAGACAGTCAGTTAGGTATTGAATGTGATGATGCATTCGCAGTGATAAAAAATAGATTGTGCTGTCCCAAAGATCAGGAACCGCTCATGACCGTTCTGGATAAAAAATTAATGTGTTACGATTTAAGAATTGCTTGTAAATCTTGCGGAAGTGTCTATAAAAAAATCAAGTATAAACAAGCTGTATAAAAGACAAACTATCTACAACAGATTCTATTGCTTAAATGTACACTCTTATCTTCAACATTCATAAAAGAAGAAAAAAATTTATTTTTTCTATGGTTCTTTTAAAAAATATGTTAAAATGTAGCTGTGAATGTAATCGCATTCTTTTTCCGTTATTTCTTATTGTTTCAACATAAGATAAAATAGCAAATGCGATAAAAAAGCAGTTAGAATGATAAAGATGGGAGAGAAAACATATGGAGCGATCCGCAGGAATATTATTGGCGATTTCATCACTTCCCGGTAATCAGGGAATTGGTGATTTCGGCAAATATGCGTATACTTGGATAGATGCACTACAGGAAAACGGAATTAAGTTATGGCAAATTTTGCCGTTGCATCCTTTGGGATATGGAAATTCTCCATATCAGTCTTATTCCACTTATGCAGGTGATCCGATTTATATCAATATCAATCACTTATCTGATTTGGGACTGTTAAAAATGAGTTCCATTCGCAATTACCGCAAATTTCAAGAAACTGTTGATTATGAAGGTGTACGCGCTTTTAAGGCGCCTTATTTCAAAAAAGCGTTTACCAATTTTAAAAAAGTATTTCGTGAATATAAGGAAGCATACGATATTTTTTGTGAAAACAGTCCATGGCTGGAAGTGTATGCGACGTATATGGCATTGAAAAAGAAAAATAACAATGCTTGTTGGGTCGATTGGGATGAACAGGATAAAAACTGGATCAAAACAAGAGAAGTCAGAAAAGATCTAAAAGATGCCGTTGCATTTGAGAAGTTTTTGCAATTTATGTTCTATATGCAATGGGATGATTTAAAAGCGTATGCGAACGGAAAAGGCGTATCCATAATGGGAGATATGCCCATATATGTTGGCTTGGATTCTGCTGATGTGTGGGAAAATCAGAAGGATTTTCTGTTAGACAAGGATGGACATCCAACTCATGTCGCAGGGGTACCGCCTGATTATTTCAGTCAATACGGGCAACGTTGGGGCAATCCGATTTATAATTGGAAGCGCATGAAAAAAGAGCGTTATCCTTTCTGGATTCGGCGATTGGCATGGGCAAAGGATCATTTCGACATCATTCGTATCGATCATTTTCGTGGTTTTGACACCTATTGGAAAATACCATCCACTTGTGATACTGCAGTGGAAGGAGAATGGGTAGAAGGACCGGCACATGATTTGTTCCATCGTATTTATCGTGTGTTTCCGGATATCCAAATCGTTGCGGAAGATTTAGGTGATCTGCGTCAGGAAGTGTTGGATTTGCGCGATGATTTTGATTTATACGGCATGCGCGTATTGCAGTTTGAAATGGAGCCGAAACGGCTTCGCAAAGGGTTGCCGAAGCATGTGATCGTATACACGGGAACGCATGACAATATGACGTTGGAACAATGGTATGAATTACAGCATGGCAATCTGAAAATTGCGTTGAGACGTTTTTTCCATAATCGTCATTATGAAGAACGAAAATTCCATGATTTGGTGACGCATTTTGCTTTGGACAGTGAAGCTGATATTTGTATCATCCCTATGCAGGATGTGCTTGGTTTAAGAGAGCAAGGCAGAATGAATACACCTTCCACGGTTGGGACTCCAAACTGGGAATGGAAACTGAAAAATTTCAAGGAAGCGCAAGGAGAATTGAAAAAACTGCGTCCGTGGATTCAAAACAGTCAACGCTAGGATGGAAATATTTTCAAATAGAACTTGAATTCAATACCTTTTATCGTTATACTTATTCAAGAAAATGATAGGAGGTTTTTTCTCATGTTTCGAAATATCATTGGCGGAATAGCTGTGGGGATAGCCAATATAATACCTGGTGTCAGTGGTGGAACGATGATGGTAATACTGGGGATTTTTCAAAAAGCAATGGACAGTATTTCAGGTTTTTTCAAGCCGCATAATCCACAACGAAAGGAGCAGTTTCTATTTTTGGTTCAAGTGCTTGTCGGAGCGGCTATTGGCTTGATCGGATTTGCAAAAGTTTTGAATATTTTGTTTGAAGAATTTCCAACACAGACGATTTACTGGTTTATTGGTCTTGTAGTGTTTAGTATTCCGTTATTTTTAAAAGCGGAAGTAAAAGAAGATAAATTAAACCGGATCTGGATCGTGATTGGAATGGCATTGATATTTGGGATAAATTTTCTAAGTCCCGGTACGGAAAGTGTAGATGTCAACCCGGATTTTCCATCGATATCCTTACTTCATCTCATAACAATGGCTTTGGTTGGGTTTATCAGTGGTTTTGCGATGTTATTACCGGGGGTGAGCGGTTCCATGGTGCTTTTGATTTTTGGCCAATATTATTTGTTTAAATCTTATGTGGCCGCAGTTACAACTTTTGCGCCTGATGTTTTGATTTCATTGGTTTTTATAGGTATTGGCGTTGTATTGGGAATTGTGGCATCTGCCGCAGTCACAAGCATTGCATTAAAGAAGAGCCGATCAGCGACATTGAGCTTTATTTTGGGATTGATCATTGCGTCCAGCATTGTGTTGATTCCAATTCATGTTGCGTATGACTTTATGATGATTTTAACATGCGTATTGACATTCGCATTTGGTGGATTGCTTGTATTTGTGTTGAATAAATTTGTGTAAAGATTTGCGTATATGCGCAGGTCTTTTTTGCCAATTTAAGATAATTTGAAGTAGAAAAAAAGAGGGAAAACTTATGGACAAGATAAGGGAAAAATCATTTGGAGTGTTGTTATGTTTTGCGGTTGCGCTCATTGGTCATTATTTGGGACAATGGTTTCCGATTATTGGAGGACCGGTGTTTGCAATTGTGATCGGCATGATCTTAACATTGATGATGAAGGATCAAACAAAATTTCGCTCCGGAATCACGTTTACATCTAAAAAAGTATTGCAGTATGCAGTAATCTTATTAGGGTTTGGGTTAAATTTGTCTGTTATTGCATCTACCGGTCAACAATCGTTGCCCATTATTGTCGCTACAATCGCTGTTTCTTTGTTTCTTGCATTTGTTTTGTGCAAACTGCTGAAAATTCCAAAACGCATAGCGACGCTGGTAGGTGTAGGATCTTCTATTTGCGGTGGGTCTGCAATTGCGGCAACCGCTCCGGTAATCGATGCGAATGACGAAGAAGTGGCACAGGCAATCTCCGTAATTTTTTTGTTCAATGTTTTAGCGGCGATTATATTTCCGCATCTTGGCGTTCTGCTTGGTTTTCAAGGCAGTGAAGGGTTTGGTATTTTTGCGGGTACCGCCGTCAATGATACATCTTCCGTTACGGCGACTGCATCGACTTGGGATAGTATGTTTCAGTTAGGGAATGCTACACTGGATAAGGCAGTCACTGTGAAATTGACCAGAACGCTGGCGATAATTCCGATAACGCTTTGCCTGGCTTTTTATCGCATGAAACAGGAAAAAAAGGAGAATAAGGAAGGCAAAAAGATGGAATGGAAAAAAATATTTCCAATGTTTATTTTGTATTTCATCCTTGCATCTATTATAACAACCGTTGCGACAAATACCTTTCATGTAAGTGCGGATGTGTTTTTGCCGATGAAAGAGTTAAGCAAGTTTTTTATCATCATGGCTATGGCAGCGATTGGTTTCAATACAGATATTGTGAAACTGATTAAAAGTGGTGGAAAGCCTATTTTTATGGGATTTGTCTGTTGGATGGGTATCACAGTAACCAGTTTGGTTTTGCAACATTTGTTAGGGATTTGGCAATGAGAAACATTTGCATAAATGAATTGACATGGAGTAAACTCCAAGGTGTAAGATAAGATAAAAAGAAAGAAGGTTTATTATGAAATCAACTGTTTACTTCACCAAAGAATTGACATCGGAAGCAATGATCAAAATGTATGAAGCACTTCAAGTAGAATTACCAAAAACAACCGCAGTGAAACTGCATTCCGGGGAAGTCGGTAATCAGAATTTTATTCGCCCATCATTTTTAAAACCGATCATTGATCATGTACAAGGCGTCATTGTGGAAGCGAATACGGCATATGAAGGAAAACGAGACACGACCGAAGCGCACCGCGAAACAATGAAATTGCATGGCTGGATGGATATTGCGGAAGTTGATATTATGGATGAAGAAGGCGACATGGCATTGCCTGTTGAAAACGGAACGCATTTAAAAGAGAATTTCGTGGGGACACATTTGGCGAATTATGCGTCCATGCTTGTATTATCACATTTCAAAGGACATCCGATGGGTGGTTTTGGTGGCGCATTGAAAAATATCTCAATCGGAATCGCATCTTCTCATGGAAAGGCGCATATTCATGGCGCAGGCGATGCAAAAGAAATCTGGACTGCTAATCACGATGCATTTTTAGAGTCGATGGCTGAAGCTGCGCAATCGATTCAGCAGTATTTCAAAGAAAACATTGTTTATATCAATGTGATGGTCAACATGTCTGTGGATTGTGACTGTTGTGCTGTAGCTGAAGATCCCAAAATCAAAGACATTGGAATCTTATCTTCTTTGGATCCGGTCGCATTGGATCAAGCTTGTGTGGATCTCGTATATAACAGCGACGAGCCGGGCAAGAAAGATTTGATTGAACGCATTGAGTCTAGAAATGGTATTCATACGATTGAAACAGCCGCTAAACTTGGGGCTGGAAACAGAGAATATGATTTGGTTTCTTTGGACTAAGTAAGCATTTTATTCTTGGCATATAGATGTTTGATACATGTATATGCTTTTTTTAATATCATTTTACCAAATTGATTCAGATTTTCTCCTAGTTATTTATTGTTTCTAGTTTTTCTGTCTATAAACGGATGAATAAATATGATATCAATAAACATTTTTTTTGGTTTTTTCTCTTGGTTGAAATACTTCTGTTGTTTGCTCGCTTCAGAAACAGATTTATCTCTTTCTGTGCTGTTTTAGAAAAAGCAAAGTGGAAGAATAGACAACTTTGTTTGAATTTGTTATACTAAAAATAGTAGTAAGGAACAAAAGGGGTCGGCAAATATGGATAGATCTGTGATTCGATATGTGAAAGAAATACAGGCCGGAAATGATCAGGCATTTAATGAGCTGTATCGTTCTATTTATGACGATGTTTTTCGCATGGCGTATTCTATGGTTCATAATCAAGCAGACGCAAGTGATGTTACACAAGAAGTTTTTATTTCTATACACAAAAATTTGCATCATTTGAAAGATCCGGAAGCATTTCCACTTTGGACACAGCGTATTGTATTTACACGCTGTACAAGATTGTTTCGCAAGCGTAAGGATTCTTTAATGAATGAGAATAATGCTTTAACGCTTTCTTATGAAATTGAAAAAGATAAGGATTTTTTGCCAAAAGAAAAATTCGATGATGAGAAGGAACAAGAATTGATACATGAATTGGTTGACAGGCTACAACCAAAACATCGAGAAGTTATATCTTGCGTGTATTTCAAACAAATGAGTTTAAAGGAAACCGCTGGTTATTTACAGCGTCCGGAAGGTACTATCAAAAGCCAGCTTTATACGGCCAGAAAAGAATTGTATGGTTATATCGAAGACTATGAACGAAAAAATCAAAGAAAGATCAAGTTCTATGATTTAGGAACACCTACAACTGCTGGTTTGTTTTCTTGTGCAAATATTCAGCAGCAATGGATGCGCTTAAAATCTACATCCATGTTTTGGAATCTTTTGGTGGTGTCCAGTACTGTAGTAGCATCTATAGGTTTTATTGGCGCAGGTATCAATGCGTATCATTTTGGTGATGAGGAAAATAACGCTGTACATGAACAAGGAATTCAATCAAAACAACAGGAAGTTAGAGATGGCATTATGATTTTAGGAAGATGGATTGCGACACCGCAGGATGCATATTTTGCGCTTGTGGATTGGGGCGTAACACCAGAAATTGCCAAAACCAAAGATGAAAAGGAAATCAAAGAAATGCGGAAAATTCAAGAAATTTTATTTGAGGAACAAGGTGTTTATTGGCAGCGATTTATTCGTGAAGGATGGAAAACAGTATTTGAATAGTTATAGAATATATTGGATGGAGTAAAGTCCATCTTTTTTTTATTTGTAATGTTTTTCATACTTTTAATTCCATAATTTACAAGTGGATTTTTATTTATTTATGTGCTATATTTTCAATATAATTTACTTTAAAATTATAAATAATTAAAATTTTTATTTAAAAATAAAAATACTGTAAAATTTTTTAAATAAAATGATGGACAGAAAAAAGTGGAAGAAATTTTGAACCGATAAGAAATACAGTGGTACCACTGTATAGATAAAGTATCAAAGAAAGGGATGTTAGTATGAGAAAGCGCAAGTTATTCATATTGTTTATTTCTTTATGTTTCATATTACCGGTGGCTGTCAGTCAGTTTTTGAACTTGGAATTGTTTGCGGCAGGCACTATCATGAATTCATCAAATAATGAAGCGGTAAATTCTCTCCATACAGGCGATGAAGTACATTTGGGTACTACCAGCGATGATGTTTATAATGTGCTGGGACAAAAGGATGGATATGTATATCTGTTAAAGAAGAATGCGATCAATAACACGGCTGTAAATTTTACAACGGCAGAAACACAATCAACTGCTTTTTTAAGTGATGCCAATTTTGGTAAAGTAGGTAAAGGACATCTTTCTTTAACAGGAAATAAAGTAGGTTTGATTTCAAAATCAGAATTAAATGGTCTCTCTGTAGTATCTGATGAGAAAATCGTATCATCCATACCTTCTATTTCCGGAAATTGGTGGTTGGCGGATAAGAATACGACAACGAACAGAGCCAGCTTTGCATCTGCATCAAATGCTTTGAATGCAGATGGTGGAATCAAAAAAACAACCGTTTCCGGAAATATTTATAATACGGTGACAGGTGGTACTTGTAGTAATGTGAGTACAGGAGAAAAAGGCGTGATGCCAATCAATAATTTTAATGCGGCATCCGTAGTGAAAAGTAAATATGTGTCAAGTGGAACGGTACATTTTGATATTTCACAATTTACAGGTAAAAAAGGGACAGTGTTTTTAAATAACTCTCCAGGGTCATGTAGTTCAGGTTCTGAAGGATTAGCAACGATACAAAGATCCGCAGTAAATATGCAATATGCTAAAGAATCTTCAGGAAGAGATAAATGGACAGCTAAAGCTAATGCAGTAATAGTAGGTACCTTAATATCTTCTTTTGGATGGCGACCAACGATACTTGTAGACGCCAATGGTAATTTCTCAATCAAGCAACCAAGTAAGACTGTGACATCGAGTGCTGGAACTTGTTTATATTCCTTCTATAGTGGTTCAGATATTTATGTAGATCCCAGAACAGATTCTAATAAATATGTTTCTTATAAGTATAAAGGAAGTGTGACATTCACGGTTTATGCGACTGTTTCAGGCACTCCAACTGTCACAACAAATTATTGTCCAACCTTAACTAACAATGCAGGAACAGCTTTGATAAGGCCATCTATTAAAATAAAGGCATCCGATATCATCATGCGAAACAATGCCAAACGAGCCTATGCGCCAACCGCTAAGCTGGACGAAAACAGTATTCCCAAATCAGATAATGCAGGAAGTTTTTTGACTATCCAAACATCTAAATTAAGCGTCAATCTCAACAGTGGTGTCGAAGGTGTATCCGGTAATGTGTTGGAAGTAGAAAAACCACGTACCGGTACTACCATCTCTCTTCCTTTATACTTTGGTAGTGAAAACTTATCGGAAGGTGCGCGCTATGTATCCGCAGAAGCACTTGATCGTAACGATCAAATCGTATACGGCGTATTGGGAAGTGTTGGCACAGGCAATACTGCCAATGTAAATATCGATTATGCCAATCTGTTAAAACAAGATACGAATTCCTTCAAAGTCACATTGTACTTGGAAGATGGCGGAGCCAAGAATACCGCATATCGCAGTACCGGTACAGAAATCACAGTGAAACTGAAAGAGCCTCAATCGATAAGATTTGAAGCGAACTCGACAGGAACCCTTACTTACGGTAAGAAGATCACGGTGAATGCGGAACTCTATGATTTTGAAAGAGACAGTGAAGGCAATATCAAACAATCCGAAAGCGATCTTACATTCTCCGTTAGCGCAAGCGATCATACCAAAGCCTATATCGAAAATCAAACCTATGACAAAACACAAGGAAAAGCACAAGCGACGATTGTGCCGCTTACGGGTACGGGAACATTCACATTGGAAATCACAAAGAACGGTGACGACATCTATTTCAATGCACAAAAACAAACGATCACGATACAACTGGAAAAGAAACCGTTGATCTTGGTACCGTCCGATCCTGCAGGTATCACAGCTGCCATTGGTGATCAGATGCCAAAACTGGAACCGGAAGCACAGATCATCAATCAAGGAGATGGTTTGGTAAGTGGAGATGTGATTCCGACTGAACTGTATCCAAGACTTGAGCGAGTGGATGTGGCGTTGGCAGAACATCCGGCAGTCAATGGCATCGTGACCAATCCCGGTTCATGGAAACTGTTGTTTCCGGATGTGACCATGATCGTCAATACGAACGTATCACAATTCCTTGATAAATATGAACTCACACTAGAAGATTATGATGATGACGATGCACATGTATTCACAGTGGATCCGGATGGCATATTGGAGCGATGGATCGAGATCTATTCACCATTACCAC
>CAJTIT010000002.1 GCA_910576345.1 Erysipelotrichales bacterium | reverse complement strand
TAAGAGAAAATAAGCGGAAGTTTAACAGGCGTTTAAATCGTTATGTAAACTATCCTCAATTGCTAGATCTTATTTTAAAGATTTCTCCGGAACTGAATGAAGCCTATCTCATTAAAGACCGTTATCTTCTTTTCAACTCCTGCTGTGATTTTCATAACGCTGAAAAGGATTTTAATGATATCCTCTATTTTATTAGTAAATCTAAGATTCCCGAAATGATCGCTATTTATAAAATGCTTAACAATTGGACGGAAGAAATTCTTAACTCTTTTATTGTTATAAATGGTAGAAGATTATCTAACGGCATCATGGAATCTCGTAATTCCATTGTGAAATTAATTAAGAAAACAGGTAATGGCTATGTCAATTTCGCCCGTTTCCGTAACCGTTGTATGTATTGTATGAATAAGGATTCTAATCCCGATCTTTCCGGTAATGCGATTCCCATTAAGATGAAAGGTCATAAAAGAGGTCCTTATAAAAAGCAGTAAATATAATTACTTTGCTTTGTGTTGTTTGGTATATGAAAAAGGTAGTGGATGTTCATTTTTTGACTTATCCTCTACCTTTTTGAAACCCTATGATAATTTAGAGCTCACTTTGATCTTCTCAAAACCCTACATTAATTTAGAGCGTTTTTTTACAAAACCCTACGATAATTTAGAGCCCCCTTTTATTTTATTCTATGAAATTGTTTAATCATTCTTTTTACGAACGATAAAGAAGATTCCTCCTCCTACGACGAAGAGTGCAAACACACCTAGAATATATGGTAAATAATCTTGGAAAATATTTGTTGATGATGATTCATCATCATTATCCAAAGATGGTTTGGATATATCATTTTCAACTTGATCTTCCTTTTCAGGTTGATTTGTATCATAGGAGATGATATATTTTCCCAATCCCTTGTCTTTAAATACGACTTCATTATTTTCATTGACGTCAAAATTCAGTTTGACAACACTTCCATCTTCGTTAATTTTGTAAATAGCAACAAACTTCTTATTTGGATCAAGGTTTACTACTTGTTCGATATATTCACCATTGAGATCAATCGCTTTTTTATCCTTTGTTTCTAATCGTATTTCATAGATTTCACTATCTTTGCCGTATTTTTCTTTCTGTGCCTCTGTTAATGGCAATGTTTGATAAGAAAGATTTGCATCCTTATACTGTGACAAGATTGATTCAGGTATTTTCACACTAACGCTTTCGCTAGATACTTCTTTATATGGTTTCTCATCATTTGGCTTATCAAGATTTAAAGTACCATGATACTGTTGATTTGCATTATCAATTGCCGTTTGCGTAGTCGGCTTCTTGTTTGATTGATTGGTACTTGGCTTTTGCGTTGTACTTCCTTGATTGCCTGTATTTGGCTTGGAAGGTGTAGTTGGCGTTTGTGGTTTACCAATCCAGTCAACGCTTGCAGTTGCTGTTCCTTTGTTTCCTACCTTATCAATAAATTCAAAGGTAAATTGACCATTCTTCTCAAAAACATAAGTGTTTTTACCATCATTGTTCACAATGGTTACATCCTCAGCAGGTCTCAATGTTGCTGTTACCGGATCATTAATTCCACCATTACTGCTATACTCGATGGTTGCGATTGGTGCAGTCTTATCAATCCATGAAACCACAGCGGTTGCCTTGTTTTTATTGCCTGCCGCATCAACAAACTCAAACGTAAATTCCCCATTTTTATTAAATGTGTATTGCGTTTTTCCGCCATTGTTCAAAACAGTGACATCCTTACTTGGTTTCAATGTTACGACAACATTCTTATTTGTCAACGATTTGATATCATACTCAAATATCGCTGTTGGTAGCACACGATCAATCCAATCCACATTGACAGTCGCTGTACCTTTATTCCCTACTTGATCCTCCATTTCAAAAGTAAATGAACCATTTTTCGTGAATGTGTATTTGTTTTTACCACCATTGTTTAGTATTTTTACAGTTTCGCTTGGATTTAAAGTCGCCACAACATTTTGGTTTGTTGGTTTTTCCGTGGATAAGGTAAATGTTCCTGTTGGCGCAACCTTATCAATCCAATCGACTTCAACCGGCACTCTACCTAAATTGCCGTTTTTATCAAGATATTCAAAATCAAAAGTTCCACTATCCGTAAACGTATAAACATTTTTTCCACCATTATTCATCAAACGGAATCCTTCTTCAAGGTCTAATGTCACTTGGACATCTTTGTTGGTTGGCTTCGTTGTTGAATAACTCAATTCAACTTTAGGAATTTTTGAAATCCAGTATACGTTTGCAGTCGCTGACCCTTTATTACCAACCATGTCTTCAAATTCAAAGGTAAACGTTCCATTATCATTAAAGGTATAAGAATCGCTACCATTGTTATTTAATACCGTAATTGGTTCACTAGGATCCAATGTTGCTGTCACTGCTTTATCAGTTAGATCTGTTGTACTATACGTAAATTCAGATGTTGGAGCTTCTTTATCGATCCAATCTACTTTTATAGTTTTCGTACCTACATTCCCTAATTCATCCTGAAATTTAAGCGTATAAGAATCATTTTCCAAAAATGTGATTGTTTTACTTTTATCTACCGGATTGGTAGCTACATCCACATCTGTAGATGTGATGGTTACATTTGGCTTTGTAAAACTCAATGTTGCGACAACATCTTCGTTGGTCACTTCAGTTGTACTATAACTTACATTCATTTGAGGTACTATTTTGTCAATCCAATCTACTGTTGCTACAGCACTTCCTTTATGTCCTTGTTTATCTTCAAATTCAAATGTAAACGTACCATTTTGAGTAAATGTATATGTTGTTTTTCCATCGTTATTTGTTACCTTGATCTCCTTAGTTGGATTGACCAATTCTACAGTAACATTTTTATTTGTCTTTTTAACAATGTTATAGTTCACATCCGCATACGGCGTTTCATCAACTGTCAAATCTTCATATAATTTAATGCCCGATACGGCAAACAAATTCCTAATACTGGTATGAATAGATGGACAATATACTTTTACATAATTTGCCTGAACTGGTTCAGTTAAAGGAATCGTCTTTATACTCAAATCATCCCTTAAACCACTGCGCTTGCCGGCAAGCGTCCACTCTTCACCATCCATACTAACATAGACTTCCAGCACTTGCGGACGCCCATAGGTCATGCCTCCACCAATACCGGAAACAACTGCACCCTTCGCCGGTACAAAATCCACTGCACTAATATATCTAGGCCGATCTGTTTGAATGATCACATATCCCGGAGTATATGGTGCATTTTGTCCCGGTGCTCGATAAGAACTCCAGAAGGTATTCAGATTGCCATCTAAAATACACTTTGGATCGCCGGTACCATTCGCTGATACGGAAGAAACATTTAAGAATTGCGTTTTAATATAAGCCTTTTTATCATCCGCGCGATTATCTGTGAATGTGTAATAGACAGAATCACTGGCTGTGCTGGTACCAGAAGCAATCATTCTCACATGAAGCCTTTTATTGCCACTCAATATAGGATTAGAATCTGCGAATGAATTCCACCCTTGGCTTACATCGAATGTCCATTCCATATGGTCAGTGACACCAAAAATCTTGTCTTCGTCATCATTGGTACTAACGCTGCCGGATGGGAATGTACCTTTGGTAATATTAATCGTATAAATATTCTTATCCTCTCTAGGAAGACCTACAATATGAACCTTGATGTCCTTGTTTATATCAATACTATCAATTTCTTCCTGCGTAAGCTGAACGGAAGATTCATAACAATCCTTCCATGAATTACCCCCGTCTAAGCTATAGCTCCAAGTTACTTGCGTACTCTGCAACTGTTTTGATAATACTATCTTACCTGCATTGGCACCATCAAAAGAGAAAGTCGCAACTCTAGAGTCAACCTCTCCTAAAATAGCGGAAGCGACAACCGGTACTTCTTTATATTGTACAGTATTTGAGAAAGTTGCTCCTTTTGCCTTATTCAAGGTTTCATTTTGAAGCATTAATAAATTTGCTTTATATTCAGGAGCGGTAATTTTTGTTCCAATTCTACGTGTCAAGTCGTACATCGGAAGTGGGTGGTAAGTAAATACATCTGCTACTTGTTCAGCTAATTCCATCAATTCAACCTGTGTCATTGTAGAGTCTTTTGCAATTGCCGCATTGATAATTCCTAACCAAGCATCAAGATTTATAATTTCTTCATCTAATGCATCTTGATAAATTTGATTCAGTTTTGCTTTATCACCTTTATAAACATCAGCCAGCATCAGAATCAATTCTGCCTGTTCATATTTTTCATATTCGTTTTGTGCTTCCTGAGCCAAGAAGAAATAAGAAGCTGATTTGATGGAACCGCCGTTTGTAGCATAATAGCCACCGCCACCCCATCCATTTGGCATATAACCTAATGGTGAAGTATTGGCCCAACCGGTAGTAACAACGCTATTTGCCAGTTGCCATGCCATTTTTCCACCACCGGCATGATACATATAGATATAAGCACAGTGTCCTGGCTGTCCTACCGTACTTGTCGGCCAGCCCCATACACCCCAAAGATTGGCTGCTGTTTTAGACAGACCTCCACAAACGGCACCTTCCTCAAATACAATCCATAGTTTTGGTTTTCCTGATACATATGGAACACCATATTTTGATAAGTTGTATTTTGCATCCCATGTCGCATAGTTTGCCTGAGAGTAATACTTTGGTCTATAATAGCCATAACCCATTGTGTATTTAATATACTTATACGGATTAAAACGATCAGCTTCGGTTGAATATCTTTTTGCTGAATAATCACGCAGCCATTTAATCTCCTCGTCATCAATATTAACATGCATAACCCAACGCATTTCCTCTACTGTTAAAGATTCAAATATAGCAGGATTGGCTAACATATTACTCAAATACATATCCTTATAAATTTTATAACGATTCACTGCATTAGAATACTGCGCGCCACCAATCCATAAACCAATATTCGATGAATGGGTCAAAGACAAGGACAACATCATTTTTAAATAAACATCCTTGCTTTTCAATCCTGCAGTACCACCATGTGCCGGAGTTTCATCACTCAAATCTGCTTTATACGTATGATAAAGGTCACTTAATACCTCCAATGATCTTAAATAAGAACCTAATGGAGTTCCACCGACTGTCCATAAACGCAACGCTTCCTCATTATTTAAAAACCATTCTAGCGTTTCACGATGTTGTTCATTACCTTCAACATAGTTGCGCAGATTATATTGTCCGATACGTTTGATCAAATTTCTTTGAAGTAGCGTCAATCGTAAATCGGAATCGACAGCTCCGCCATTATATTTTGCTTTGATTTCTGCATCAAACTCTTCAACAGTTTTTGTTACATTTTCGTTATAGCTGTTTTTTGCAAGCTTTGCATCAGCCCATACTGCATGATCAGATGCATTGCTGCCATTGTCGTGTGCATAAAGTCTGATATAATTTACTCCTTTAATATCAATCTTTACTCTAGCAGCATTGTTATTGCCTTTCAACGCAACTGGATTTTCTTCCGTTTTTAAATCCCATGTTTTACCATCTACTGAGGTATAAACATAAAATTTAACCCCGTTTCCATTACTTCCGGCAGTTTTATTTAAACCATAATAAGTAGTAAAATAATCATAATCATTATTATATTCACTAATATCATAATCCACTGTGGAAGTAGCGTGCGCCCAAATACCTTTTTTAAATACAGTAGAATAACCATCTAAGATTAAGGCCAACGAAGTATTCGACTGTGTTTTATTTAATCCAATTGTCCCATATCCTACCTTCGCATAATGATAAGGAATATCTGACAAATACAAAACTTCTTGACTTGCGTCATTGCTCTGATTCATCATCAAGCTTTCTTGCGCATGACCTTCATCAATTTTTACATCGATATTCATTAAGGTCAACAATACGATGCAACAACAAAGCAAATGAAATAATTTCGACTTTAAAATCCTTTTCATACTCGACTCTCCTCTTTCATCAAATACATAAAGTTTTAGTAAAACAAGCTTTGTATTGAAGTCACATCCCCTGTGATATGACGATTTTAGAAAGCACATAAAAACGATATGTATGCTTTCTTTCACCTTATTTTACCATGCTGATTTTACCTTTGCAACATCTTTTTCTATGAGAAAATCATATTTTTTTAAAGAAAAATGTCATCATGAAAGTGCTAATGAAACAAGGTGAAAAAAATATTTTTAATATTAAAATTTATTTATAAAATTTTAAAAAAAAAGATGTTTTATTTATAAATAAATCATTTTTTTACAATAAACAAGCAACCTATAATTCTATTAAAAAAGAACCGAAAACCTTATAGTTTACAGTTCCTTGATCATTTTATTGGTGCGTGAGTAACCACATTTGGAAATTCGCATACAGGCTAATTACTAAATCAATTATAACATCATTTATATAGTTTTGTACCTAATAATCTAATCTTTGAGAGAAATTGTAATTTTTTATTCAAAATAATAGGTTTCATTTTTGTTATTTTGAATTATTGAATTTTTGGGAACTACTTTTAAAATATTAAATATATTATAAATATCAGGATAAACACTTATCATTCCCATTATAGACATTCCAAATAATATTCCATTTAACTCCTTTAGCTCATTGCTACTAAAACAAAATATAACTAATGGAATCAATCCTAAAATAATTGGTAATATACTTAAGAATATGAAACGATTTCTTTTTACAGAGCTTGATGACAATGCTACTGCTGTGAAACTTTTAGGCATTATACCTATGCATACCGTCGCATTTTTTGGAAAAGCAATAGCGTGTAGCAATTCATGAACAAGTATCAATAAAAATCCTATAATAACTCCTAGAAATAGAAATCCTACACTTATTAGTTTTTCATTTGCTATAAATGTCTTTGTAAGCATACATATAAAACAAATTAGAACAGATGGTATCATAAATGGTAATGCTTTTATTTGCATTTTCTTCATATCCTCTTCGCTATCTAATTTTTTAGCATTTTCAGGTATATCAGCAGTAGGAAAATCATTCTCACTTTTTATTATACCTTTCCATATAATTTTAGGCATTGCTTCATCTCCAATCATCTTGACAAATTACTATTTTGTATGATAGATTAGCAAAAAATATAATTAGTCTATTTGTACACAAATAATAGTTGAACTTATATAAATATTATAATACTTTTCATATCCTTTTTAAAGTTATTGTGTACATTTTCTTTTAAGAAATTGTTGGTTTACAATAGATCATTGACAAACCTACACCATACAGATAACATCATGAAGAAGATCAACATTACTCTCGTACCAGCACTGTTTAAAATTCCAATAGTTTCCTTCAGCTTTGCTATTAATCAATTCTATAATCTAATCGATTTGTTCCATTTAACATTTCATTCCTTTCTATTTAATCTATTTACTCACTTCATTTTACAATAATTTATTTTCTAAAACAACGTACTTACATCTATGACATCCAAACCGATACTTTGATTTAAAATTCCGACCTCAAAAACGGCTTATTTTTCAAAAAATATTGATGACATCCACGGTGAAGCGGAAATTAAAAAAGACGGATTAATCATCGAATAAGCCTTTATTTATCGGCTTTTTTGCGATGACATCCATCCTGGCACTTTTATTTGGTGGAGGTGAGGAGAATCGAACTCCTGTCCAGAAACAGTTCCACATATGGATATTTACAGTTTATCCCATGTCTTCATAATCCAACAGCTTGTGCATGGGCAAACATCTGCCGGATGCGCTCAAATCATTTTCGTGCAATCGTCTATGAGCAAAGCGATTACCTTACATCCTACTAAGGTTAAGCGTCAGATGGACTGCGCAGAATGAAACAGTTCATGGACGGCTGCGAACCTATATCGGTTATTAGGCAGCGAATGCAACGGCACGGTTTCCACCGAACACGTTAGCAAAATTGTTTTTTGCGTTTAAATTTGTTTGGTTATAACGTAACCACTCGACTGAAATCCATATCAAACATGTCCCTGTCGAAACCAATACACCCCCTGTTGAACAGCGTTAGTGTACCACAATTACATGTGTACTACAACTGTTTTAAAACAAATTTTCATTCAAAAGAATGCTTTAATGCTTTTTGGATCTCTCGTTTTGCGTCACGCTCTTTTTCCGTTTCCCGTTTATCATGCAGATTCTTACCTTTGGCAAGCGCAATTTCCATTTTTGCCAAGCCTTTCTCTAAATAGATAGAAACAGGTACCACTGTAAATCCTTTAATTTTCACTTTTTCGCTCAGTTTTTTGATTTCCTCTTTATGCAATAACAGTTTTCGAATTCTGGTCTCATCATGATTAAAGCGATTACCAAACGTATAAGGTGAAATATGCATTTCCTTAATAAATGCTTCATGATTCATAAAAGAGATATATGCATCCTTCAACTGCACCCGCCCTTCACGCACGGACTTGATTTCCGTTCCGGAAAGCACGATTCCGGCTTCATAGCGATCCAACAGAAAATATTCGTGATGCGCCTTACGATTGACGGCGATCATTTTAGGCATCTCGCTCAACTCCTTTACTAATAAATAATATCAATACCTTCTACCGATTCCATAATTTGATTGGTCAAATCAATCAAATACTGCTTTGAAATCGTTTGTGATAAATAATGTGAACTTGCCAAATCATTGTTATAATCTTTTAACAGGTACACTTTGAAATCTGCCAGATCATGATTATACTGCGTCACGGTTGGATACAAACACGCATGTTCGATGCGTATGGAACCATCCGTTCCATCTTTAACGATCTCCCATTTTGCCATGCCGCCCAACATCGTATCGCCGCGATCCTGTGCAGAAAGAAAATTCCCTAAAGAATAGTATACAAGTGTCTTTTTGCCTTCTTTATTGGTTAAAAATTCTGCTGGTTCCAATACATGCGGGTGCGAACCAATGATCACATCCACACCTTGTTCATTCAATAACTGCGCCAACTGTTTCTGTTCTTCATTAGGCACATAGGCATACTCAACTCCCCAATGCATACTGGCAATGATGACATCACAATTAGATTTCAGTTTTGCTATATCCGCTTTGATCGCATCCTCATGGATTATGTTAATTAAATACTCTTTTCCTTGCGGTGTTACAAGACCATTAAGACCATATGTATAATTGAGCAAGCCGATCTTCATTCCTCGCACCGTTAGTATGCGTGGTCTGTCTTTTTCTTCTTGACTTCTGTTCATTCCGGTCGCAATAACATGATCGTAACGATCCCACAGTGACAACTGATTCAAAATGGCTTTTTCACCTGCATCCATCGCATGATTGCTGGCCTGTGAGATCCAATTAAATCCTGCCTCCACCACCGCTTCGCCAATTTCTTGCGGTCCATTGAACAAAGGATAATGAGACAGACCCAGTTCTTTACCACCCAATACGGTTTCTTGATTGATGTTTTTTACATCCACACCTTGTAAATATGGTTTGACAGGATCATAAACAGAACGATAATCCATATCAAAGCGATGCATAGGATCATAATACACTGCCCCATGAATCAGATTATCGCCGACCGCCGCAAAGGAAACACGAATATCTTCCACCTTTGGTTTCTCTATCGGTTCCTGCACAGGTTGTTTTGAAACATCTTGACTTTGACAGCCAATGCACGTCCATGCGCATACCCCCAATAACAGAATATGTTTCTTCCATGCTTTCATCCCTATATTCTCCTTCGTTTCACCGTTTTCTTGTACTTTGTTTTTTTATGAAATGGCTTTGATTCATTCTGCCGCTTTTTTAAATTTTTTGTCGCTATGATTTCAAAATCCACTTGTTTTTTGAAACGACTGGCATCCACACATTTTACTTTTACGCTTTGCCCCATGCGATATTTTTTTCCGGTTCGCTCTCCTATCAACATATAGCTTCGCTCATCATAATGATAGTGATCGTCGTGCATTGATGAAACATGCACAAGACCTTCCACAGTATTGTCCAATTCTACAAAAAATCCAAATTTCACAACACCGGATATCACTCCAAGGAATGTTTGACCGATAAAATCTTCCATATATTCTGCTTTTTTCATATCTTCGACATCACGTTCTGCTTCCACGGCAATTCGTTCACGACTGCTACACTGTTTTGCCGCCGATTCCAGCCATACTTCATCTTTTCTCATCTCTTCCGCATTCGATAGACCATGAAACAGATGCTTTCTCAGCATGCGATGAACCAATAAATCCGGATAACGGCGAATGGGTGATGTAAAATGCAGATATTCTTGTAGCCCCAAACCAAAATGTCCCAAACACTGATTGTCATAGCGTGCCTTCTGCATACTGCGCAACATGAATGTCGATAAAATCGGATACGCTTCATCTTTTTCTGCCTGTTTTAACAACTGTTGAAGTTGTTTTGGAAAAACATGACTAACATCCCCTTTCATTGGATAACCCAAAGTCGATGATATTCTGGCAAATTCACGCATTTTTTTTGCTTCCGGAATCTCATGAATACGATACATACTTGGTAATTCCATCCACTTCATATGTGTCGCCACACACTCATTGGCGGCGATCATAAAGTCTTCAATGATGCGCTCAGCTTCTCCTCTTTCTTTTACTTTGATGTCCAACGGTTTTCCTTTTTCATCCACGATGATTTTCGCTTCTCTTGTATTGAAGTCAATGGCGCCCAGTTGCGTTCTGCGTTTGCGTAGAATATGAGACAGCTGTTTCATGTATGCACACATAGGCACCAGATGTGCATATGCTCTACATGCTTCTTCATTCCCATTTAAAATCTCATTGACTTTCGTATAGGTCATACGCTCACAAGTCTTGATATAAGACGGAAAAATTTCATAACGCATCACATTGCCTGATTCATCAATATCCATTTGACATGTGAGTGTCAAACGTTCCACATGGGGATTCAAAGAACAGATGCCGTTGCTTAATACTTGCGGCAGCATCGGCACGACACGATCGCTCACATATACGGATGTACCTCTTGCATATGCTTCCGCATTGACTTCACTGCCTTCTTTGACATAATGGGAAACATCCGCAATATGAACGCCCAAACGATAACCACCTTCTATCGGTACGACATGAATCGCATCATCCAAATCTCTGGAATCTTCGCCATCGATGGTAATGATCTGTTCTTCCAATAATGATGTTCTTCCCTTTTTATCTTTTTCCAATACATGATCCGGTATTTTTGCGACTTCCTTCATAACGTTTTGAGGAAAATCTACCCATATATCATGTTCATACAACGTTGATAAAATATCGACACCGGGATCATACTTAAATCCAATGACCTTTTCGATATGAGCGCTACATTCTTTATCATAGCGATCAATCACAACCAATACTTTTGTATCGTTGATTAAAGGAAATGCATCCATATTGGTAATGTTGAATCTTCTTTGATTGAAATCTCTGTCACTTAAAAAGATTTTTTGATGATGCTTAATTTTGATGGTACCAACAATTCTTTTCAATGTATGAAAGATGATTTTCACAACTTCTCCTTCTTTGGTTCCATCCGGATTCTGCCAAACATGCGCAATAACGATATCATCAGGAAATGCGTTTTGAAGACTGTTTTTGTTGATATAAATACTTTGATCTTGCGTTTCTACAAAACCAAAGCCTTTTGCGTTCAAACGCAATTTACCTTTGATATATCCCATTTGTTCGGCGTTGAAATAATGATAAGCATGATCCACAAACAATATGCCTTCATCTTCCATGCGATTCAGTTCTTTGCATAACGCTGTGAAAGACGCGCTATCTTGCATTCCAAGACGCTTCGACAACTGTTGTGCGTCCATGCCTTTATAATTGGGCTGCGCAATGCATGCTAATATTTGATCATCTAATTCCATAAGACACTCCTTTCTGTCTTTAGTATTCTCTCATGATTGGTTTCTAAATAAAAAAAGACCTCGACGGTCCATTATTTTAATATTCTGGAAAGAATGACAAGGATGAAAAAGATCACTCCGACGCCCAGTGTCAAATTTGACATCACTTTTTCTGCGCCGCGCTCTTTTACATTCGCAAACAAATTCAATCCGTCTCCACCGCTGAATGCACTGCTCAATCCATCGGATTTACCACTCTGCAAGAGGGAGAGAATAATCAAAACGACCGCAAATATAATTAATATGATATCTAAAAAGCCCATCATAATCTTCCTTTCTGCTTTTACCAAAAAATTTTAACATAAAAATAAGAATAAGGCAAACAAAATTTAAAAAAAGGAGTGCTTCAAATCAGTAATTGAATCCATCGGTTTGAATCCTTACTATTGATTCATGCGCATATACAAGCAAGATATGGCGCATACTACACTTACGAGGTGATACGATGCCAACAGCTCATAAAGGCGCAATTTCATTTGGACTGGTGCATATACCGATATCTTTATATCGTACAAATAGAGATCATGATATTTCATTCAATCAGCTGTGCAAACAAACCAACCAGCGTGTGCATTATAAAAAATACTGTGCAAACTGCGAAAAAGAATTGAAACCAAGTGACATTGTTAAAGGATATCAATACGAAAAAGACAAATACGTTATCATGAGCAATGAAGAATTGGAAGCTTTGAAAAGCGAAAAAGATAAAACAATTCACATTCTTCAATTTTGCGATCTTTTGGATATTGATGATATTTATTATGAGAAAAATTATTATGCGATTCCCGATAGCGGAAGTGAGAAGGCATATGAGTTGTTAAGGAATGCCATGTTTTCCGAACATAAAGTTGCCGTTGCGAAAACCGTGCTTGGTACAAAAGAAACCTTGATGGCACTTTGTCCTACAGAAAATTACATTTTAATGAAAACACTGTTTTATCATGATGAAATCACAGATTTACCAAAATCCTTTCAGCGACCGGTTGTCAAGAAAAACGAAATCACCATGGCCAAGCAACTGATTCGTGCAATGAGTGAACCATTCCATCCGGAACAATATCATGACGAATACCAACAGCGTCTGATGACAGCGATTCAAGAAAAAATACAAGGACATGCAGTTACGACGCCTTCGCACAATGAAACAGCCGATATTGCGGATTTAATGGATGCTTTAAAACAAAGTGTGGCGATAAAGAAAAAAAGCGTGCCAAGAAAACGCAGCGTAAGGCATTGATATGAGCGATCCATTTTTGAATCCATATTTGGAACCTATGCTAATTGGCATAGAACAACCGGCATTTGACGATCCGCAATTCATTTTTGAATTAAAACTGGACGGTACGCGCTGTCTTGCCTATTTGGATGATCAAACACGTCTTTACAACAAACGCAAATTATCCATCACACATAAATTTCCGGAACTCTGTAAACTGCATACGATGGTCAAGCGTCGATGTGTTTTGGATGGAGAACTGTTTGTATATCATGATGGAAACGTTGATTTTTTTGCATCACAGCGTCGTTCTTTGATGAACAATCATTTTCGCATTCAACTGGCATCCAAACAATACCCTGCCACATTTACGGCATTTGACATTCTCTATGATCAAGATCAATATGTGGTCGATGAACCGCTCATGAAACGAAAAAAACGTCTGGAACGTATCATTAAAGAAGAAAACGATCGATTTTCCATTTCTCGCTATATTGAAGAACAAGGCACATCCTTATTTGCTTTAACGAAAGAAAAGCATTTAGAAGGGATTGTCGCCAAAAAGAAAAACAGCCGTTATGAAATTGGCAAGCGTACCAAACAATGGATCAAATGCAAACATTGGGAAGAAGATGATTTTGTCGTTTGCGGATACATTGAAAAAGAAAAAGGCATTCTTTCTTTTGTACTTGGTCAATATGATAAAGACAAACTGGTATATCAAGGACATGTGACCATGGGTGCCGGAAGACATTTATTCCATGACCATACATTTGTGAAAACAAAATGCCCTTTTGATATCGTTCCTAGCGGAAATGAACATGCGGTATGGTTATCTCCCATGCCGGTATGCGTCGTTTCTTATATGGAACGTACACCACAGGGCGGTTTGCGACAGCCTGTATGCCGTGGCTTTCGTAATGACAAAGATCCAAAAGATTGTCAGCTGACTTTATTTTGAATCTTCTGATTTTGATATTTCCAAGTTTTTATGAAGCTGATAATTCATCAAACGTTTGTTCAACTCTTTCATCAGTTCCAACGCATCTGCACGATCATATGTAAAAATGCCGACAATATATGGTTTGGGTGTAAAAACAATTCCGGTCGCATGCAGGTTTTTTTCAAATGAGCCATACTTTTGCGCAATGGGAAAAACATCACTGCTTTGTTTCAGATATTCTCCTTCATTTGCCTGCTTCATATGCTCGATCAGTTCTTGATAATTCTCCTTATCATTGTATAAGTGTTTCATGACTTCTCGCATATACTCCATTGTGACCACATTCTGATAGTAAAAATCTTTTGCTAATTTATTTGACGTATATTGTTCTAGAAGTTTTCGAAATTTATAAAATCCACCCAGATTTCTAATCAACATATTACTGGCAGTATTATCACTGTACACAATGCTTTGTTCCAATAAATAATTAACGCTGATTTTTTCATTGATTTTATGTTTGATTGATGTAAAGCCACCACCTGGCTCAATATCCTGTTTCAACAATGTGATCGTGTCCTCTTTTTTTTGGGTTCCGTTTTTGAAAGCATCATAATATAACATATTCATCGGCAATTTGATTATACTGGCCGCATTGAAAGATTTGCTTTTGTTATATATGTATTCTTCATTGTCATGCACGGATACAAAATAGAAACCAAAAGATGTTTCATTCAGTTTCTTTTCTTGCATGAATGTTTGTACAAGTGCTTCTACAGATGCATAATCTGGCAAGTTCTCAAATTCGTCTAAGTCGACATACTGCAAAGAAAATGATTTACAAGCCTTACTTTGATTTTGGAATGCGTCAGTTGCGCTAACACAGATTTCTTTGCGATTTTCTTCCTTTTCACTATCTTTGGTTGTAACATCATATGTATATTTGCTTTCATCTTCGATTTCAAACAAGGTGTCAAAATATGACTGATTACCGCATCGATATGCGATCGTTTCTTGTTCTTCCACAAACGTAATGATGGGCGGTTGTTTATCAATGATGTGAATGTGCAGTACAAACGCTTGGTTGTCAAACGTGACATTGACTTGATAATCTCCGATTTCACGCATTTGGAATTGGCTTTTATCAAAGTCGATATCTGTATACGCTTCACCATAACGAAGATAGTAATCACTGTTGGTAGGTATAGTTTCACCATATGCGAAGGTGAACTCTGCTTGTTTTAATATAGGTTTCTTATGATAGAAATCCTCATATGCAATAACAAGCAAAGCAATAGTAGCGGCAAAGAAAAAGCTTACAAATAGAAATTTTTTTCGCCACTTTTTGGGTTTCTTTGGCTCTGCCTGTTTTTTTTCTATCATAATGATTTCCCTTCTATTCTTTCATGATTCGATCCAACTGCGTAAACCATTGTGCAAACAGCTCACTTTCTTTTATCGTACGGTTGGCATTGCTTGTACTTGGAAGACAAATACAGGATACATCGATACGCTTGCCAAAATAGCGCTGATATAGTTCCCAACTCTTTTTGCCGTTACACAGAATGCGCTTTATCTTTGGATAGGTTTGTGTCAGTGCCGCAATATCATTGACGCTAACATGTCTTATCGCGCTGTCTAACGATCCTTCCCGCTCACAGGATGCGATCACATCCCACAAAATCAAGGAATGATCCAAAATCAGCTGTTGTTTCTGTTTATAGTTTGTAAGTTCCACTTGAAAATACGCCGCCATGATTTTCCAAAAACGATTATGCCGATAACCGTAATATTCATGTTTTTCTAGTGAAACGACACTTGGCATGGATCCTAATATCATTGCTTTCGGGGATTTTGCAATAATTGGATCAAACCCGTGTAAAGACAACTTCTTCTCCTTTTACATCATGCGGCATCGCTTCTGTGATTTTCACATATACAAACGAACCCATGGGAATGGCGCGCTCACTCGTGAACAGGACGAACCCATCGACTTCATCCGGTGCACTGGAACTTCCTCTGCCGCGGTACATGCCGCTTAATCCATCTTGGGCTTCCACCAGCACTTCTATGGTCTGTCCAATCAATTTTTTTTGATTGCTCAATGATATTGATTCTTGCAGCTGCATCAATTCCTGTAATCGTCTTTCTTGCGTTGTTTCATCAATCATGCCATCGAGTGCGTATGCCGGCGTATCTTCTTCTCTTGAATATGTAAATGCCCCCATGCGATTCCATTGAGCTTCTTTGATAAAGTCTTTGAGTTCTTTAAACTGCGCTTCACTTTCTTGTGGAAATCCCACTATGAATGTCGTGCGTAGTGTCGGATGGTCAAACGTTTTGCGAATTTTGGCCATCAGTTGTATGACATCTTCTTTTGTTCCGCGTCGATTCATCGCTTTCAGCATTTCGTTGTTTGCATGCTGCATCGGTATATCAAAATAAGGTAACACTTTATCTAATTTTGCCATTCCTTGAATGAGTTCATCATGTATTTCATCCGGATACATATATAAAATACGGATCCAATGAAATCCTTCGATTTCATGCAGTTTCTGCAAAAGTGGAAGTAATGACAATTCTTTATATAGATCCAATCCATATTTGGTCGTATCTTGTGCAATCAAAACAAGCTCCTTCACACCTTTTTGAGCCAGCTGTTTTGCTTCTTCTACCAGATGTTCCATCGGTATTGATACATTATCTCCGCGGATCAAAGGAATGGCACAATAGGTACAGCGATTGGAACAACCTTCCGCGATTTTTAGATAAGCAGTCCATGGTTTGCCGGAAAGCACGCGTTCACTTTTTGCATAAGGTGCAATCGTTTCATGAAGCAATTCTTTTAATTTTTCATGGAGATTTGGATATTCCTGAATGCGAATAACGGCGTCAATTTCCGGTATTTCTTGTTGTAATGTTTCTTTGTATCGCTGCGCCAAGCATCCAACGACGATCAGTTTTTTTAATCCATGTTGTTTATAGGTCGCCATTTCAAAAATTGTCTGTATGGCTTCTTCTTTCGCAGAATTGATGAAACCGCATGTATTGATAATAATGGCATCTGCTTCTTTTGGGTTTGTGACGAGCTGATGATTGCCAGACACAAGCATACCCATGATTTTTTCACTGTCTACTAAATTTTTACTGCATCCTAAGGATATAAACCCTACTTTCATATGTATCACCTTTTTTTTACTGTCTAATAATATAACATGAAATCCTATTTTCATAAAGAACGTATAAGATAAAAAACGATGAATTTTACTACATTTTTTTCAATAAAAAGAATTTATCTCCAATAAGCAACATCTGGATTGTATTTTGCTCCCACGATGCCTTCTCTTTCAACATCATAATCTAAATAACCGTCTTCATCCAAAAAATACACATGTTGTTCATAAAAGGCAATCAATGTTTCAAAGAAAGATTGAATTGATGTATGCATCAATTGTAGACCATCTTCTGTTTCATAATCATAGATGCATTCTTGAGCGTCCTTTTGTTTTACATAACAAATGTAGTTGGATGCATTATCTGAGAGAAAAGGTATTATGTGTGCGATATTACATGCTTGACATTCTTGTTTGGTGATCATTTCATTTAATAAAATACATGTTTCATAAAGTTCATCGATATGTATCAAACGATAGCCAGGCACAAAATCCATGCGTGTTTGATCTTCTATCGTTCGATAGGTTCCTTGGCATGTGCGATATAATACTTGTAATAATTCCGGGATTGGATCCATGATCTTGGTGAGCTTGGATTGCCAATCAACATGCGCTGTGTTTAAACTATTCACATATCCATGTCTTGATTGTTCACAAAGCGCAAGATATTTTAAAAACAATTGTTCTAACATCATATAAATTCCTTTCATCATTAATATAATTATATCATAGATATTGTCGATTTGATAATCTTCTCAACCGCTCCATTCATAATCATTAAAGGCATGCATCATTCCATACAAGAAAAACACATACGCCTTTACCTGTTTCATCTAAGTTACAAATAAAAAGCAATTAATTTTTCCAAATATAGAATGAAACGCTGATTTGAAAGAAATAATGAGATGTTATTTCAATAAATACAGGAAAATAGTTTATTTTTAAACTATTTTTTGATATAATGCCACTGAACGATAGAACGGAAATGAGGAATCAAAGTGAAAGATCGCAGTCAAAATATCGGCTGGTTCATTCTTTTTCTGATTGCTTCCGGTTTTTTCGGGTTTATATCTGCCAATATGCTTGTCCCTAATTGGGGAAAAGAATATCTGATTTGCAGCGGCATCCTCACATTTACAGCCTTGACTTTCTGTTTCATCTGCTTTCATTTTTATCAAAAAAAGCAGCGAAAAGAAGAATTATGGGAAATGTTGAATCGCGGCTGTTATCGTGATGTAGAGCGCAGAATCAATGAAAACAGCAGAGAGATGAAATACTTATGGGAATTGAAGTTATTGGCACTGTTCCATTGCGGTGACAGTGCAAACTTCAAGCGTCTCTATCAAGAATATATGAATGATATCAATGAATGCAGCACGCTTGGACGCTACATATTGGGCATTCTCAAAGATCTTGAAACTGCATTAACCGCTACCAAAGCACCGGTCGCTTTTTTTAAAGAAACGCAAACGAAAAAGAAACCTTATACCAAACGCAAAGAATACGCATTGTATCAAAACCTGCGGCAAGGAATAGAAGCCTATTACGGAACGGATAGGCACATGGTCAAAATATATTTTGAAAAATTCCTGATGCAGACAGAAGCGCTGAGTAAACCGCTAGGATGGCATCTTTACTTTATTATGACAAGGGTTTTATTTGACAAAGACCATCCTCAATGGGAAGAATATTTGCAAAGAACACAACAGTTTGTTTATGATGAGCGTTCAAAACGTTTAATTGACACATTGAAAGCGCACATCAGCAAAGTTCAGAAAGGAACGGGGTATCAACAACTTATGGACAGAGAATTTAACAGAAACAATCAAAAAAATTCATTTGGTGATTCCAACGCAAGCAATACGGAGCGTTCATTTGATTACCAACAGCCAGGATTTCGCAGAAACCGTGAAGATGCGAATCCTTCGTTTCGTCGTCACAGCAGCGATGTGCAGCGAGATTTTGACGAAATGAACAAATCATTGAGCAATGATCCATTTCCAATGTATGAAGACAATACGAACAAACGAAATGATATGCCATCCTCCGTGAATGAGAATATGGATTTGGATCCAACTTGGTTTGCACGCAAACCAATGGATGAATCAAGAGATGCAGGCAATAAGACTTCATCTTTCTCACGTCGCTCTCCAAGTGTTTCACAAAGTACAGAGCCAAGAAACAATATGAATACAGATCCATTTCTTTCCCAACCTGCATATCAGGAACCGCTTTCTGCATTTCCTGATCCACAAAGCTATCCGGACGCAAAACCATTCCCTGAAGAAGAACCAAGCTTTTTAAACCAGCGTTCTTCTATGAATGAGTCAAGGGTCCCAATGGAAGATACACAGTCACAGCCAAATTTTAACAGGAATCAAATGGATCCGGAAGCACGTTTCCGGCAAATGGAAGAACCAAAAAAGAAGAAAAAGGAAAAGAAGAAAAAAGAAAAGAAAAGCAAACGTTCCAAGAATGATGCATTCGATTTTGATAACACAAGCAATGATTCCTATGCATACGATGACGCAAAAATGAATCAGGCGACTGTTTCCAAACCAAAACAATATAAATCTTATGTAAAACAAAATCTGACCATCTTCTTTATTACCTTATTGGATGCCGCCATCGTATCGTTCGCAACTTCTTCGATTGTATATACAGCTTTCTTCAACAAATTCTCCAATGTGTCTTCTGATATCGTACCTACGATTCTTATATATGCAGGCCTTATCACATTGTTTGTAGCATATATTACCGCAAGCCTTCATACAGGATATACGATTTTAAAGAAACCAATCAGAAACTGGAATACCACTGTTAAGATTATTTTCTTTCCGCTTATCTTTGTGATCGCATTGATTATTGGCATTATATGTGAAATACCGTATTTGATATTTGCGAGTATCAAAGCGAAATCAGAATAAAAGTATCCGCCAGATGGATACTTTTTTTTATGACGTCTGTTTCTTTTTGTAAAAACTGCGATTATCCATCGCATAAATGCGCGTAGAAAAATGTCCTTCCTCCGTTTTATCCATTGCCTTTTCCAGCATATGCATCTTCGCATCCAGATTGTCGATATAATACAGCACTTCCGCTTCCGGTATCATCGGCTGCACGGGACTTCCATATTCTTTTAAACCATGATGTGATAAAATCATATGCCTTAACAATACTTCCGTTTCTTTGTCCATCGATATGCTTTTTGCCAATTCACTAACTTTTGCATGCATGATAGAAATATGACCAAGCAACTTTCCTTCCATCGTGTATTCACTGGCTATCGGTCCGCTCAATTCCACTAATTTTCCAATATCATGCAAAAATACGCCGGCCATTAACAAATCGCGGTCTAGTAGCGGATACAATTCACAAATCGAAGATGCCAAATTCATCATTCCATATACATGCATCGCAAGTCCGCCGACCATATCATGATGGTTTTTGGTTGCGGCAGGATACTCATAGAAATCCTTTTCCACTTCCTCATAGACAATGTGACATAAGGAACGTATTTGTTCATTTTGTATGTGATGCAGCGCATCTTCGATTTTTTTCTTCATATCGTCTTTTGTCAATGGCGCCGATTTTACGAAATCTCGAATATCATATTCTTTCGTGGCAGGTCTTGCTTGGAACACCTTTATCTGAAGCTGATCTTTATAAGAAAGAACATCTCCCTTTATTTCAATGATCATTCCGGGATGAAACAAATTCAAATCTTCTTGTGGAATATTCCAGTATTTTCCTTCAATCGTACCGGTTTTATCCTGCATATTAAGCGATAAATATGGTACGCCCTTATTGGTAATGCCGCGTGCGACATCATGAAGCAATACCAACAGATAGGTACGTTCTCCATCCTTTAATTCATTGATCCATTTCTTCATGATACCACTCCATTCCTTCCATTGTTTCCATTATCTGCGCATTATGAAAACCTTTTTGCATACATGTACGTATGATTTTGTTTTTCAATTCGCTTCCTTTATATTTACGGCTGTGAACACGATAGGCTTTTTCAATAACCCGACACAAATCCCGGTATTCATCATTATCTTCAAATTCAATTTGTTCACTTGCATTGCGTGCAATAGAACTATCGAATCCCTGGCGAATCAGTTTTTGCGCAATCAAATTTCGTTTCATGCTTTGTGATTTATCTTTCACGCTGTTTTTCAGCTTTTCCGCAATTTTAATGGCTTTTTCACGTTCTTCTTCATCATCCAGCTGCGCAACCGCTTTGGCGATATCATCGTGTGGTATCCCTTTTTCAACCAAAGTGCGAATGATTTTTCCTTTGCTTTGGAGAGAATACTGCATTTTATCGATTTTGGACATCATATACTGATAATCATCCAAATACCCTTTTTGTACTAGGTCATCAACCAATTGAGCGCATTCTTTTTCTGATATGGATGCGTATCCGCTTACATATCGCTTCATTTCCTTCGTCGTATAATCTTTCAAGCGTAGTTTACGAATACAGCCGCGGTATGCCAAAAGAAGCTGTTCTTTATGTAACAACTCTTCCACTGTTGATCGATCCAACAATGTACTTTTGCGAATTTTTAAATTGAAATAATCATCCAACGAAATAAAAATCTTCATCGGTTCATCTTCTTTGTCATTAATGACATAGATACGCATGTGATCTTCCAGCGCTTTCACTTTAATGACTTCATACGCATCTTCATAATCATCTATCGCCTGATAATACACACTCATCACCTTTGAATAAAACATGTTTCCATCATAAGGCACCACAGCTTTTCTGGCTTGCGCGCGCATGACTCCCTGTTTTTCATCTGACAGTTTTAAATATTCCTGTACCTTTTGCGCAAATTCTTTTGGCGTTTCAAACAAATAACCATTTAATTCATCAATAATCAAATCACGCAAAACATCATCCGGCCTTGCGAATACAGGCAAATGTGATGCCATTGCCTCAATGTAGGTCATGCCTTGTGTTTCGGTTAGTGAAGCAGAAACAAATGCATCCCCTAGCGCATAATAAACAGGTACTTCTTCTCTTGACACAGCGCCAGTAAAGATGACCTTCTGTTCAATTCCATAGCTTTTCGCCAACTGTTTTAACTCATCCAACTGCGGTCCTCCGCCCACGATCAACAATTTGATATGCGGATCATCGATATAGCGAAAACCTTCTATTTGTACTTCGATGCTTTTTTCTTTGGCGATTCTGCCAACATATAAAATAATATGATCCTCTTTTTGTAATCCGCATGCCTGCCTGCATTGTTCGACTTTCTCCTGATCCATATTCGCTGGTTCAAATTTGTCTAGATCCAATCCTGTAGGAATCACATAGATCGGTGTTTTTACACCATAATTGATCAATGTTTCTTTTGTCTTTACACTAGGTGCGATGAGTGCCTGTACATGTGCGGACAGCTTTCGCGAAAATGTGGTCACGACTTTTCTACCCAAAGCCTCCACTTCTTCAATTTCAAAACGATTGATATAATGCGTATAATCTTCATACATCGTATGATAAGTAGACACAACCGGTATATTGAGATATCTGCCGACAATGCGCCCAAACATTCCAACACCAAATTCTGTATGCACATGAATGACATCCAAATTCATTTTCTTAATTTCATCTCTGGCAGAGAAATGATAAGGGGTGGATAATTTATATCCATATAGCCATTTCAGTTCCAAACCTGGCAAACGTAAGACGTTTCCATCCCGTTGTGTAGTGATCAATGCTTTATGATTGGTAATGATAAACACTTCATGTCCGTTTTTTTCCAGTTCCTTTTGTAAAGTCACAATCGAAGATACCACACCGTTGATATCCGGTGTATAGGTATCTGAAAACAATCCAATACGCATTGGAATCACTCCTTATCTATTTCAAAAGATGCTTTCTGCCGCATAAATTTCTGCTTATCGTATTTGCGTTTTGCGAGCACAAAAATCAAACCGCCGACTACCATTACAAAATGATAAGTGGAAAAGCGCCAAAAAATCATTACGCTTTTTGCCAGCGTACTGTCAATGATCGTTGAGAATATAGCAACAAATGCCCACTCTGTTCCACCACTGGCGCCAGGTATGGGAATAAATGTATTTGCCATGGTGACAAACGAGGACATCGCAATCACCGTCACAAACAAGTTCATCGGCAGTTTTTCTCCCATCGCATAACAAACGACAAAAGGAAGTGCATAAAGCATCGTTAAGCGAAGAATATTGATACATACCGTTTGGAAAATCAGTTTTTTATCATTTTTCAGCTGTTTGATTTCCACTGTAAATGAATGAAGCTGATTTGTCCATTTTTGAAGTGTGACCTCTTTATCTTTCACTAAATGCAGTTTCGCTAAAAGACGTACGCTAATATGCGATAGTTTCAC
This sequence comes from Erysipelotrichales bacterium, assembly GCA_910576345.1. Lineage (GTDB taxonomy): Bacteria > Bacillota_I > Bacilli_A > Erysipelotrichales > Erysipelotrichaceae > C-19. The sequence goes on along the minus strand of CAJTIT010000002.1, from coordinate 105,692 downwards.
ATATACTTTTGGGAACAGCGCCATCGTCCATAAGGCGCCAATAATGCAGGCATTAATGATATAACCAATCAAAACCAAAAAGAAAAATAAATTTCGCTCATATACAGTCGCAAATACGCAACAATATAAAATCGTTACATAAATCATCATGGTCGTTTGATAGATAATAAAATCTGCCCACAACAGACTAGCCGCATCACTCATTTTAATACCTTGTTTTTTCATCACATACATTTGTCCGATCTGTCCACCGGTCGCACTAGGCGTTATACCGCTGAAAAATGTTCCGATGAATGCATTCTCGATTGCTTCTGTATTTGAATAATTCGCTTTATATCTTCTGCCCATGATCTTATAGATCCATGCGATGATGCAGTTGTAAATCAATCCCCAGCTGATAATGATAAGAAACCAATACCATGAAACATTCCCCATGAGATTCATAATATCTTCAAAATCATCTTTTAACGCAAACCATAATACGGCAACCGCAAAACCGATGATGAGCAGAAAATTCAAGAAATAACGTTTGGAGCCTTTATTCATATCCTCACCTACTTTTGTTTCTGTTCATCATTGAATACTTTTTTCTTTTTCATTCTTCTTCGCTTTTGTTTCTTATTCTTTTGATGTTCTTCATGTACTTTGGTATAAAAATCTATCCATATGTTCAATACATTTTCTTTGGAATAAAATTCACTGATTTCTTTCGACCATACACTGCTTGTTTGATACATTTCCTTATTTTGATATAATTGATCAATCAATGATGCAAAAGTTTCATTGTCGCTACCTGCCAAATATTTCTTAAATAAAATATCTTGATACAATGTAAGATCGCGCAGCACCAAAGGCTTATGAAGATTGACAGCTTCCAAAATGGCCATAGGGAATAATTCGTTGTAGGAAGGCATGAACAATACATCCGCTAGATTGTACATATCGTTCATTTCTTCTCTTGGAATGATACCCAAAAACTTCACATTTGTCGGTGGGTTGTCGACAATTTTTTTCAGTTCATCATACCCATCGGTGATTCTGCCGAAAGAAAATCCACCGCACCATACAAACGTAATATGCGGTAATGCTTTGGCAACCTCAATAAAATCCAGCACGCCTTTTCTTGTTTGAACCTGCCCAACGCCAATGACCACAAAGGATTGCTCGTCCAAATCATATTTCTTTTTCAGTTCTGTGACTTCTTCTTTGGATTTTGCATAAAAATCATCTTTGGATACGTAATTGGGTATATACACCATTTTTTCTCGCTTGATGCCATATGCACTGAGCGCATCCATAAAGATCGGATTGACCACAATAAGATAGTCCGCTGCCTTATACATTTCAATCACATATTTTTTAAAGATCTTAAAAATTGCTTTGGGAAGTTCGATACTGCCATCTAATGTGTCCGGAAGAAAATGCACATAACAGACGTTTGCGGCTTTTGTGGCTTTCATTTTTAAATAATTCTGCGGGTCCACAGTATGGATATGCTGAATATCACAATCGGTTGATCCATTAATTGTAACATCAAACAAATCGCTAGCACCCTCTTTGATTAAGTGGACTTGTTCTAGATAAGCACTGCCAACTCCTTGACCGTCTACTTTATCTGCGCTTGACAACATATTAATTCTGATTTTGTCCATGATATTCCTCCTGACTCATTTCATCAGTCTTATTTTCCCTGCGATGCATATTATATCACAAATAGACGTGTAAGGCGACAGGTAGCGCGTTTCATTTTTGTCACAATCGCGCATTTAAAAAGATCCTGTGACAGGATCTTAAGGTTTTACTTTCACACAAGTACCATCGGTACCTGGTGTCGTGTTTAAATATTCTGCGATTTTTTCTCTTTGTTCGCTTTTACACGGACGACAAGTTCCCACCACGCTCACTTCGCCATTGACCAGCGCTTCCGCCAAGCCAAAACAGCCTGCATAACCGCAACTTCCGCAATTATAGTTTGGCAGCATGGAAGTCACCGTTTCAATACGCTCATCCACTTCCACCCGCAAATAGCGATCAGCGATTCCTAGGCCCAAACCCAGTAGTGCGCCAAGCACCAGCATCATAATGATAGCGATCAAAATAGCTTCCATACATTCAACTTCCTTTCTTTATATCATGCGATGGATGATTGCCACAGCCGGTGTCATGACAGCCATGGCACTCAGCCTTAATATTTTCGCAGTCTTTCGGCAGTGGTGTTTGATGATTGAAATAGTACAGCGTTGCATAAATCAGCGCTAATGCAACAAAGAACAGAACGGCAAGAATCATACAAGACCCGCCAATCCGCTGAATGCCAGCGCCATCATCCCCGCCACAATCAACGCAATCGGATTACCTTTGAATGCCTGCGGCACATTGCTTAATTCCAAACGCTCACGAATGGTGGAAAATATATAGAGCACCAAGGTGAATCCAACCGGAATCGCAATAGAATATGTCAGCATTTCTGCAAAGTTGTAGCCTTCAGTAATATTATTCAATGTTACATTTAAGACTACGCAATTTGTGGTAATCAGTGGAAGATAGACACCTAAAGCCTTATACAGTCCGGGACTTGTCTTTTTTATGATCATTTCCACCAACTGTACCAAAGAAGCAATCACAAGAATAAAGGTAATCAAATCCATATATTCCAAATCTGCCGGTTCCAACACCCAATAATACAAACCATAAGTGACAAGACTGGCAGCGACAATGACAAATGTTACGGCTGCGCCCATACCGAGGGCTGAACTGCTTTTTTTAGAAACGCCCATAAACGGACAGATACCTAAGAATTGATTCAAAACAACGTTGTTGATCAATGTGAAAGTGATGAACATCACAAATAGATTACTGAGATCCATAGTCTAGTTCCCCTCCTTTGCTTGTGCTTTGGCTGCTTTCGCATTTTTGCATGCGGCCAGAATACCGGCAAGCATCGCAAATGTGATAAATGCGCCAATCGGCTGTGAGAACATGGAAATAATATAGTCCTCCGGTATGATCTGTACTTGAAAGAGCACTTGTTCCACATTGAACGGGTTTTCAAACGACAGTATGCCGGTCGCCAGCACTTGACGTATGATCGACATAACAATGATCGAGCAAGTATATCCGATGCCCATGCCCAATCCATCCAGCGCAGAATCAAAGATGCTGTTTTTGGACGCAAATGCTTCTGCACGTCCTAAAATAATACAGTTGACGACAATCAGCGGTATAAATACGCCCAGTGCACTATCCAGTGCAGGTGCATACGCTTTGATCAGCATCTGAATAATTTTTACCAGTGTCGCAATGATCACAATATAGACAGGAATGCGAATTTCACTAGGTGTAATTTTTCTGATGCAGGAAATAATCACATTGCTCATGACAAGCACAAGAATGACCGCAACGCCCATACCGATCGCATTATTGAGTGTTGTGGTAATGGCAAGTGTAGAACATAATCCCAGATACAATCCGAAAACAGGATTTTCGCGAATGAATCCGGCTGTAAAGTTTTCTTTTCGATTCATGACTGCATCCTCCTATTTCAGTTGATTTAATAAATAATCGCCGGCTTCTTTGATACCATCCACAATGGGACGGCTGGAAACCGTTGCGCCGGAAATGGTATCCAGCGTATCTTCGACACTGTTTTTGCTTTTCAATGCATTGGCAAAGCTTTCCTCAGTGACCTTTGTACCAATGCCTTGCGTATCACCATTGGATATGACCACAAAATCCATGATATTGGCTTCGTCATCTAAAGCGACCATAAAACTGGTTCCTTCTTTATAACCGCTGACTTTCATTTTGAATACCGTTCCCTGATTGTTTACTTTAAATATTTTTTCGATTGTTTCAGCGTCTTTTACGCTTACTTCTTCAAAGTCTGCATCCTTTGCATCGGGAAACAACAGTTTCAGATTTTCCTTTTCCGCTGCCAGCGCATTCGCTTCCACAATCGGCGCCGTAAGTGCATTTGCACATGCCAGTGCTCCTCCGGCAATGGCCGCAATCAGAGCTAAGAAGAATGTGAGATGATATACTTTTTTCATTTTCCTTACCTCCTTACTGTAATGCTTTCTGCACTTCCAACAAAGCGCGCATACTGGATTTTACAGAGAATGTGGCGCCGGAAACGACATCATTCTTTTCAACTTGTTCCATCGTTGTGATATCTTTACCGATAAACTGGTTCAGATATTTTTCATGTTGAATCTTATCTCCGATATATTCCGTATCTTTGATCACAATCGGACGTACGCTTTTGATAATGTTTGTCTCATTTTCAATGGTGATTTCAAACACATTTGGTTCAAACGGATGATTGTAGTCTGGATAATTAGGTCCTTCTTTTGCCGCAAAACCTTCTGCTGTAACGGTGTAAGTCGTCGTACCATCCCCATTGTCTTTTGTTTGATCAATCGATGCTTTCAGCGAATTCACATATTCGTCGCTCATTGATATTTCTACTGTTTTTGGCTTTTCCACCGGTTTTGGTTTTGCCGGTTCTATCGCTTGTACAGCCAATGCCATAGAACCAATGCCCAATATGCTCAAAACGCTCAAAACGATCCATGTTTTTTTACGCATGGCGAGTTGCTTTCCACTCAATGCCTGATCAATAGCCGGTGTCAACATATTCATCATCAAAATTGAATACAAACATCCTTCCGGCAAATTTGCCAATACACGAATCAGCACAGTAATGATACCGGCGCCCAGTGCGAAAATACATCGTCCCTGTGCACTGACCGGAGATGTCACCGGATCCGTTAACATAAACACTGCGCCAAACGCCACACCACCGGTACAAATATGAAAAACAGGATACCATAACCAATCGTTCATTCCCGCAAACAGTGCGATAGCGCTGCTAAGAACAAATATACTTCCTAGATAAATGAGTGGTACACGCCAATCAATAACTTTACGCAATGCCAAAATAACGCCAAGCAACAAAATCAACACCGTGCTTGTTTCACCTAATGCACCCGGATACCAACCGGTAAACATATTCCATAATCCGCCGGTCTTTGTCATCAACGACTGGATCATGGAACTATCCAACGTCAACCAATTATATTCGCTTGCCATAATCGTCGTCGGTGTTGCGCTTGTCACAATATCCGTTGTCGCACCTGCAAAACTGGCAAACAATACAGCGCGTCCAAAAGCAGCCGGATTGAAGATATTCTGTCCAAATCCGCCAAATAGAATTCTGCCGACAAATATCGCAAAGAATGTCGCAATTCCTAGTGCATAGGGAGTTATAGAAATAGGACACATCAATGTTAAAATCATCGCTGTCGTCCATCCAAATGAAGTGGACAAATATGTTTTTACATTTTGCTTCTTACATAACGCCCATATTGTTTCTGTCACAAACGCTACAATCAAAGAGGTTGCCATTAAAATCAACGCTTGTACTGTATATTCGCTTCCTTCTTCCATCTGATAATAGAATAAAGAAAAGGCATAGACGCCTAACAGCGCAATGGTCAGTTCCAGCATAATGCGTTTTGTACTTTGACTCTGCCGCAAGTTTGGGCTTACATTAAATGTATATTTCATGTCGTACCCTCCTTACTTTTTCGCCAATGTCAACTGGCGTTTTGCTTTTCTTACGTTCTCGGTTACATCCAGACGGGATGGACAAATATAAGTGCACAAACCACACTCCACGCAATCAAGCGCATGAAGCTTTTCCATCATCGCCTTATCTTTGATTTTTCCAGCCTGCGCAATTCTTACCGGCTGAAGTCCGGCCGGACATACATCGCAGCACTGTCCGCAGCGCAAACAAGCGACGCTGTCATAAGGCCGATTGGCCAATACGGTAATGGCATTCATATGTCGGTCAACGACAAATTTGTCATTCACAATTGTTTTTCCCATCATAGGACCCCCGGCAATCAGTTTCACATCGTCATAAGTATAGCCGCCGCATGCCTCGATCAACTCACTTGCCGGCACACCCAAAGGACATGACACATTCTGCGGATTTTTGATTGCATTGCCACTGATCGTCACCGTTCTTTTTACAAACGGCATGCCATTGACCAGCGCATTCGCAAACGCATATGCGGTCGTTACATTATTTACGATAGCACCTGCTTCGATTGGAAGACGATTGTATTCTTTTTTCATAATTTGGCGCACCAACACACGTTCCCATCCCATTGGATATACATCCGGCACGGATACAACAGAAACACCATTGATATTCGCAACAGCAGTTTCCACCAATTGCAAATGGCTTGAATGACTCTTTTTGATTGCGATAACCGCTTCTTGTGCCTGCGCCATTTTTTTCATCGCTAAAATTCCCGTCAGCGCAAGATCGAAATGCTGCTCAACCAGCTTTAGATCATCGGTAATATATGGTTCGCACTCAACAGCGTTAATGATCAATTTTTTTACTTCCTGATTGCCTTGATATTTCATATAGGTTGGAAATCCGGCTCCGCCCAACCCGATCATGCCGGCATCCTTCATGAATGCAATCAATTCTTCTCTGCTTGCCTTTTGATAATCTAAGGGATGAAACGGCGGTTTTGTTTCCATCTTTCCATCGTTTTCGATAACGATATGATCCACTGGTTTGAGGGTCATATGCATAATTTTGGAAATTCCCGTAACGGTTCCGGACACGCTGGAATAAATCGGTATGACCATACGGTCGCTGCATTTTGCAAGCAGTGTACCGACACAAACATGGTCGCCTTCTTTTACCAATATGTCGAACTTCGTAGAATGAGACGCATAAAGAGGAATAAATACTTGTTTTCCTGCCTTCACTTCTAAGATTTCACCATGTTCGCTCAAATCTTTATGTCCGGGTATATGATGATGCATTGGTCCAAGCAACAATGACATCACAGTTCACCTTACCTTTCTTTTTGTAGTGTATATCACATATAAAAATCCATGTCTATTATAACATTTTCTAAATCTGATAAAAAGAAAAATTTGATTATTTTTCTTAATCATTGCCCTTTTATTATGCACTTTTCATATATTTGTATTCGCTTTCACTTAAATCACAGTGCTTCCAACGAAAAGTCAGCATACAGAAAATGGATGATTCATGATATAATAGCGAAGGTGATATCCTATGAAAAAAAATTATTGTTTTTTATTGATATGCATATTATGTCTTTTCGGTTGTGAAAAATCAAACACAGCGTTTGAAAAATACAGTGAACAGATGTTTGATGCCGGATTTGACACGGTGATCACACTCATCGCATATACGGAAGATGAAGCAACATTTGAAACTTATCAAAAGCGTGCAAAAGAATTGTTCATGCATTATCATCAGCTGTTTGACCGCTATCAGTCCTATGAAGGCGTTCAAAACGTGAAAACGATCAACGATCAGGCAGGCATCGCACCCGTTAAGGTAGATCAAGAGTTGTTGAAGCTGATTCAATTAACAAAACAGTACGGTGTGTACAGTGCGTATCAGTATGATGTCACATATGGCGCCGTTTTTGAAATCTGGCATGACTATCGAAACAATGCCACACAAAACAATATCAAGCAAATTCCTTCCATGAAAGAACTGGAACAAGCCAAAATACATACCGGATGGGAACATGTTATCATTGATGAAGAAGCTTCCACCATTTATATTGATGATTCGGATGCATCGATTGACTTAGGAAGTGCCGCAAAAGGATATGCTTGCGAGCAAGTCGCAAAACAGCTGGAAAGCGAAGGACTGTCTCATGCGATTATCAATGCCGGAGGAAATGTACGAATCATCGGAGAAAAACCAGACGGCACACCGTGGAATGTGGGCATTCAGCTACCATCCAGTGAACAAAACAGTTCTATTGCCAATGTTCTCATGGATAAAGATGTTAGCTTTGTGACCAGTGGTGATTATCAACGTGCTTATGAAGTGGATGGAAAATTATATCACCATATCATCGATCCTCATACGCTTATGCCTGCAACATATATGCGTTCTGTAACGCTAATTACCAAAGATAGCGGTATTGCGGATATTTTATCCACAACGCTGTTTACAATGTCTTATGAACAAGGAAATGCTTTGTTGGAACAACTAAAAAAAGATGGTATGGACGTAGATGCAATCTGGGTCTTTGATGAAACTTTAGACATTCCTAAAAATGCCGACATTATCAAAAGCGGCAATTATCAACTCATCGTCAGTGATGGAATTAAGGATCAAGTAGAGGTAAAATAAGACTGTTTTTACTGGAAAAATCAAACCAATCGTACTATACTATATCCATATAGAACAGGAGAATCTTATGAATCAGAAATTTACGCTCACCCTTCCTTATCATCCTTCCTATTCCATTGATAAAATCAAATCAAAAATCAATGAAATACTATCTAAAATTCCAATAAAAAACATTATCTTAGGATGCGATGCAAATACGACCTATGCAAAAGATGTGATCGATTATTTTCATGAACATCATATTCGTGTTTACCTGCGATTGCCTATTTTATGCGGCAATACAAAAGATAGGATACCAATGATTGATATGGAACAAAAACAAACAGCGCGTGCATGTCCCAGCAGTCTGCATAATGCGCATGAGATTATCCATCTGTATGAAACATCATTCGCGAATCTTCCCTTTGACGGTGTTTTTTTGGACGAATTGCAAAGCGCATCTTTTGTATCCTCATATGCACAAGGATTTGGATGTTTCTGCGATTCTTGCGAAAAACAAATGTATTCACTCGATCTGCCTTATATAAAAGATTTAATTCAGCGTCATGACAAAAATCTATTGCGTGGTGAATATGACAAATACGGACGCTATCATTTTGCGGATTATCAAGTCAATATGTTTTATAAACGAAAAGCACAGATCATCAGCGATTTAATTTTTAAACTATCTGCATATTTCAATTCTAGAAAATTGATTGTCGGTGTGAATGTACTTGCGCCTGTAATGGCATATCACGCATCACAAAATATCAATGAAATCGGAAAACTGGTGGATTTTGTTCAGCCAATGATGTTTACCAAAGGATGCAATGGCATGTCAAAAGAATATGATGCCTATCTTCAATATTTTGAAGAAGGGCATCACTTTTCCAAACATGCGTTGGAAGGACTTTTATCCGAGAAATCAATGCGGCGACAATTAGACTATCTTTCCAATATCAATGCCAATGTCATTCCATCCATCGAAATTCAAACGGAGGATGATCATGATCAGATTTCAGTCGATGAGGTGTTGGAACAACTGCATATGTTTCATTCTTATGCCACGCTGGCATTATGTGGCGATCTGATGAAAATCGATGACGCAATTTTAACGCTGATTTCCAATGCGTTGCTTGTTTCCTAGATTTTTCTGTTTCACGATCGATATTCCCTTTTCCATGATCGCAAGCAGCACAATAATCCAGATCGTCCATGCAAATACACCTTCCATACGGAGTTGCAAACGACAGACATTCAGCTGCCTACCAATCCCGGTTCCTGCTTGACCTAAGATTTCTGCCATAATACCAACTTTAAATGCCAGTGAAAGTCCCGTCAAAATTGCTGTAAAAATATAAGGACGTAAAAACGGCAGATAAATACAGCGAATCTCCGTATATTTTTTGGCCGGAAACAGTTTCATCAGATCGTGATATTCGTTCGGTATATCAGTGAGACCTTGTTCGATGGTGGCATACATGGTAGGAAACAAAATCAAAAATGAAATGATAATCACACTTGTTTGTGCACCAAACCAAAATAATACGATCAGAATATAAGAAATGTTGGGTATGCTTCTGATGAGTGTCAATACAGGATGAAAAAGATCTTTGAACCACGGATAAAAATAAGCAAGCAGAGATATGAAGAATGCGAGTATAAACGCAATGATCAATCCAAGGGAAATGCGAAGCAATGTGAACACAATGGATGTATAAAACAGTGGATCTTGCAACTGTACGCACATCGTATTCCAAACGGTTGATGGTTTTGGCAGTATAATTTCATTTTGTACTTTTATTGCCAAAATCTGCCATAAAAGAAGCAATATAAAAAAGGAAATAAGGATCCGTAAATATTTCTTTTTCATGACGTTGCTCCTCTCTATTACATCGATTGTTCTATTAGAATAACAGTTTTTTTTTTGTTGTGCAAGAAAAAGAACGCATGTTTTGCGTTCTTTTATTTGCTGAGCATATCATCTGTAAATGTGATTTGAAACAATGACAAGAAAGACGCAATCTGTTCTTTCACATCTTTCGCATCTTTATAAGAAAGATTTTGACGTTCCCATGATGCGATCGCAATATCAGCATTTGGCACACCCAAATTTTCCGCTTTGATTGTTTCAATCAACGATTTTACGTTCTTTTGATCTACAGCACCTTCATTTAAGAAGGATTTCATTTTATCCAGCGCAGATTTTGCATTTTCTTCACTGCCAATTTTTACAAATACCGCTGCCTGTGGATAGCCGTTATTTTCCTTATCGCCTTGCACTTTAGCGTACCGCTCTTGTAAATCAGTGACAACGGATAACTGCATTCCGCTTTCTTTAGCCTTCGCCAGCGTAGCGCTGACCGCTGGTTCTGCTAATAAAGCCGCATTTGTTTTTTTACCCAGCAATTGTGCTTGTGCATCCTGCACGCCACTGAAATAGGTCACATTCTTGGCTAATTGCGTTGTCTCCAAAATTTTCTGAGGAACGGCATTTTCTCCAAACGCAGCTATCGGATCACCTTCCTGATAGGTTTCGTTTGCGACCAGATAAAGATTTCCCCATGTAATGATTGCAGCCATACGAAAGTTTGTATTGCCTTTTTCTATCATCTTTGCTCCTGCATTGATTGGCGCAATGATGACATCATATTCACTGTTTTCCTTGGCAAGTTCTGCGGTGAGAGGATCGCTGCCGTTGACTGTGGTCACATCCGCATATTCACTGTCATAGATACTGATGGTCGCCAAAGCCGTTGCACCCTGCGGCGTCAACACTTTTACTTTGGCTGTTTCCTTGGAAGATGAACATCCGCTTAGAAGTAAAAATCCCGCAAGCAAAGACATGCATATTCGTTTCATATTATCGTTTCTCCTTTACCTCATTTGTTAAAAGCACAATACATTCTTCCAAAGAAAGGGTCACGCTATCATTGGAGCGGGCACGTCGTATCGTAACGGTACCATTTTCTGCCTCTCCATCGCCAACAACGATTTCGACAGGAATTTTATGGATTTGTGCTTCCCTTATACGATACCCTAATTTTTCATTTCTTGCATCCAATTTGCTCCTAAATTGATGCTCTAACAAACAATCATTGACTTTTTGTGCATAAGCCGCATGACGTTCATGATGAACCGGCAGAACCACAATTTGCGAAGGTGCCAGCCATAATGGAAAGTGTCCTGCATAGTGTTCAATCAAAATGCCAATAAAACGCTCAATCGACCCAAAAATGACACGATGCAACATCACCGGACGTGTTTTTGCTCCGTCTTTGTCCACATACGTAATATCAAATCGCTCCGGCAAATTCATATCCAATTGTATCGTACCACACTGCCAAACGCGTCCCAAAGAATCCTTGATATGAAAATCCAATTTCGGACCATAAAATGCCCCATCTCCCGGATTGACTTTGAACGATTTACCGGCACGCTCACATGCAGCCGCCAGTGCTTGTTCACTTTTCTCCCAAATTGCTAAATCCCCGATATACTTGGATTGTGGTCTTGTGGATAGTTCTATATCATATGTTAATCCAAAGATAGAATACACACGATCGATGAACTGAATCAGTCGAATGACTTCGTTTTCAATCTGATCACTGCGCATATAGATATGCGCATCATCTTGCGTAAATGTACGAACGCGGAATAAGCCGTTAAGGGCGCCGCTTGCCTCATGACGGTGCACCTGACCTAATTCACCCATGCGAATTGGCAAATCCTTATATGAATGCAGTCCGTTTTTGAATACCAAAAGACTTCCCGGACAATTCATGGGTTTAATGGCAAACTCACGATCGTCCACCTTAGTCGTATACATATTCTCTGCATAATTTTCCCAATGTCCACTTGTTTCCCATAATTCTCTGCTCATCATAATCGGCGTTTTGATAAATTGATAGTCTTCTTTTGTATGTTCCTCGTACCAGAAATTCTCTAAAATATTCCTTAGAATCATGCCGTTTGGCAAAAAAAGTGGCATACCGGGCGCATATTCGCTCATCATAAACAATCCCATTTCTCTGCCAAGTTTTTTATGATCGCGTTTTTTTGCTTCTTCCATCATTTGTAGATGTTCTTCCAATGCTTCTTTTGTTTCAAAACAAACACCATATATGCGCTGTAACATTTTATTATTCGCATCGCCTTTCCAATAGGCGCCGGAATGTTTGATCAGCTTGAAGTTTTTGCATTGTTTTACGCTTTCCACATGTGGACCACGGCACAAATCCGCAAATTCGCCTTGTTTATAGATTGTAATATTTCCATCCTCTAAATCTTGAATCAATTCAATTTTATAAGGATCTTCTTTAAAAAATTCCAATGCATCTTGTTTGGAGATTTCTTCACGAATGATACGCTTGCCATCTTTGGCAATCTTCTTCATTTCTTTTTCTATTTTCGCTAAATCTTCATCCTTGATCACATCATCTCCCAGATCAATGTCATAATAAAAACCTTCTGATACGACAGGACCTACCCAAAATTTTGCCTGTGGATATAGGCGTTTGACTGCCTGTGCCATCATATGTGCACAAGAATGATTCAGCACGCTTAGTTTTTCATCTGCTTTAAAATCTACCATATGTCATTCTCCTTCCATGAAAAAAAGACCGAGGTCAAAGGACGTCAGTCTTACGCGGTACCACCTTTGTTCATATAGGAACTATATGCACTTCATTCGGTTACATAACGTGTAACGACGGCTCACCTTTTCAGGGGCAGCTCCAAGGGAGTAAACAACAGCGCTCTCAATGATTTTCACCAAACCATCATCTCTCTTAATCGAAGCGATCCGTTGCTCATGTCCTTTTCTTCGCTTTATCTGTTTACATTTATACAATACTTCCTATCATTTGTCAACGTTTTCTTATTGAAAATACTGTGATAAAACGCTTTCCAATTGTTGTGCAGATTGAAATCCCTGCAGTTGCTTGACTGCCTTACCATTTTTGAAAATAATCATGGTTGGTACAGCCATAATCCCGAATTGCATTGCCAACTGTTGTTCTTGATCCACATCTACTTTTACAATTTCCACTTTTTCGCTTAGTTTTTGTGCAAGTTCTTCCAGTACGGGTCCTAACATTTTGCATGGTCCACACCATGTCGCAAAGAAATCCACCAATACCAGTGGTTGGTTATTTATAATCTGATCGAATTCTGCCTGATTGATTGTTTTCATTGTTACATACCTCCTTATGAATAGTATAACACATTTACATGAAATTACATCTTATTTGCCTAAAATCATAGTTTCAATTATTTCTGCGATTCCTTCATGCTCATGATCGGCACAAATATGGTTGGCAAATTGTTTGACTTGCTTTAAACCATTTTCCATGACGACACCGTATCCGACTGCTTGTATCATCTCTATATCATTTTCACCATCACCAAAAGCAATGATTTCATCCATTTCAATATGCAATTCCTTGGCAAGCTGTTTTAGTGCATTTCCTTTGGTCACATTTTTGGGCATGATTTCTAACCATGCGGGAGATGTAAGACCAATCCAATAATCTTGGCCCAAAAGCGCCTTGATTTTTGGCAAATGCTTAGCCAACTCATCACTATGATAGGCAACCGCAATCTTGTTCAATGTTTCCGGTAGCTGACTTGCGTCATTGATCTGATATTGAAAAGGATAACCGATGCGATTGTCTTCCATAAAACGAAAAGCGCCTGCGGTATAAGGATGATCATCCGGTAAATGGTGCTGCTTCTTGTATGCTTCTTTTTCCTTCATTATAGTCGGTGGTATATAATCATAAATTGCATCATCTTTCATACCCAAGATTTCCAAATTCAGTGGCTGTAAACATCGAAATATTTGCATCACATCCTGCTTTTGAAATTGATGATGCACAATACGCGTATGGGATGCAAGATGATAGGTAGCGATGCCGTTAACTTCAATAAAATAACCGCCAAATCGATCCATTTGAAGCTGTTTTGCATATGGCATCAGTTTACGATAAGTTCTGCCGCTCGCAAGCACAAGTTTAATACCTAGCACTTGAGCCTGAATCAATGCGTCGATGGTGCGCCGAGAAATCGTATTGTCTTTTTTTAACAGAGTACCATCCATATCCGTCACAATTAATCGAATCATATTTACCTACTTTCTATCGAAACCCAATTTTCCATAATCACAAAAGAAAAACGCTAGATTTATAGATTTTCCAGCATTTTCATACAACCATTGACCACACAATTCAGTGGTTCCTCCGCAATACTGACAGGAATATGCAGTTCTTGCCTCAGTAATTCATCCAAATCTTTCAATAATGCGCCACCGCCAGTAATCACAAGCCCTCTTGTCATCACATCTGCGGCCAATTCCGGCGGTGCCACATCCAATACCGTCTTGCAGGCTTTCACAATTTCTTCCAGACAATTGGAAATGCAACCCGCAATTTCATTGGATGTAACGTCCACTGATACAGGAAGACCACTTGTTAAATCACGTCCACTGACACTCATCGTAGTTACATCATCGCGTTGTAACGCACAGCCAATTTTGATTTTTATATTTTCTGCGCTCATTTCTCCAATGGAAATTTTCTTTTCGATGCGCATAAAATCGATGATGTTTTTATTCAAACGGTTTCCTGCAACTTTAATAGATGCGCTGCATACGATATCTCCCAAAGATATGACCGCTATATCGGTTGTACCGCCTCCCATATCCAAAACAAAGCTTGCCATCGGCTGTCCAATATCTAAACCTGCGCCAACAGCCGCTACTTTTGGTTCTTCTTCGATATATACTTTTTTCGCACCGGCATGATAGGCACAATCGCGAATCGCATTGCGCTCTACGCTGGTAATATTGGTTGGACAACATATTAAAATTTCATTTTTACTAAACATCTTTTTTAAGTTGCATTTTTTAAAAAAATGCGCCAACATCATATCGGTCGCTTCATAATCTGCCACCACGCCGTCTTTCAATGGAAAAATTGTTGATAATTTTTTTGGCGTTTTTCCAACCATATCTTTTGCATCCTGACCTGCCGCAATGCATTTCTTTGATTCCTGATCAATGGCAATCACACTTGGTTCATTGACGATCACGCCTTCTGAATCTACGCATATCAAAAGATTTGTCGTACCCAAATCAATTCCTATTTTCTTAACCATGGTATTCTCCTTCATTTCTTCTATACACATGTTTACCAATTTCATGAATATTATAACATTTTATACAAATGATTTGTGTAAATTTTTCCACTTTTTTTCTAGCGACTGCATAAAATAAAACCTGCCTCACAAAGAAAGACAGGCTTATACAGCGTAGATTTTGTTTACCAGCTGCCGCCGCCGCCCCCACCAAAACCACCGCCGGAGAATCCGCCGCCAAAGCTGCCACCGCCAAAGCTGCCGCCACCAAAACCAGTGCCACTTTTCGATGGTTCCACATAATGAAGCGCTCGATTCGTATTGCTGAATGCATGATGGAAACTACTCCACCATAACCAAGTGGAAAATGTATTTCCATGATACGTACTATGATACCACTGTGGCTGTGTTGTGATGACGGATTCAAATTTTTTCGCCCAAACATCACTGACACCCAATACATATGCATAAGGCAAGATCTGAAAGAATGCATCCGGCTGATCATTTACCAGTAATTCCAAACGCTCTTTTTCACATGTCATGATGAATTCACGCAGTCCCAAAATTTGACCCAACCATCGATTGGCTTGGGGCGTGCGCTTATCCATGAAAATTGTTACAAAGAACAACAACACTTCCATGACCATAAATAATAGCGCATACAACCATGCATGCTTACCTCCCCATATAACAATGATCATTGCCCCACATATATAAACAATTGTATTTAAAATCGCAAATGCGATATACGCAAACATCAATTTTGCTTTTGAGATCACATGCCGTTTGCGAAATACAATGTAAGAAACAAGAATCACAACCAAAGGTCCAATCGCATAAAATATAAAAGGAATACAGAATTCTATCATCTCATAATGCATATAGGCAGCTGCCACAACGATCGTACATGGAATCAGCGATAAAATCGTCATGATGACTTGCAACATTATACTGGAAGATGTAAAAACCCTTCTTGTTTTGGCATGAAAATATTTATCTAATTTCTTTTGCGCAGTCACAAAACCATTGGTCACATGTGATTCTTTTAGATCATCTTCTTCTACGATATCTTTATCTTTAAATATGGCATTGAAAAATGTTAGTTCATATGGCTTTGCGTTTGTGCTATCCATATCTTTGATTTTCTCCAGCTTGATATGCTTTCCTTCTTCTTCATGAATGTGAAGGAATCCACGATTTGCCCAGTCGATGATCAGCGATAGAATATCTTTACTGTCGGCACACCCATCCACAATATATCCAACCGCAGCGCTGTCCAATCCATCCGGCGCTTGAAATTCCACCGTTACGATCACATCATCATCTTTGCCAAACCGCCAAAACAGCAATAATGAGATGAACGTAATCACTCCGCTGATCAAAGCCATATAGAACATATAATTGGTCGGTGTGGGAAACGTAAAGTAATCATTCTCCAAATCCAATTTAATGGTCGCACTTTCATAATTGGAAAGTGGCTTTTTCAATTCACCTTTGATTATATTCCCATCCACCTGAAACGATAAATCGTCGCTTGTTTCCTTATAGGATCCGCTATAGGCAGAAATCTTCGTTTTATCGAATGATTTTGGCATTTCAATCGTATAAGACATCTTTTTTATCGTCGTATCAAAACCATTGCCAATCAAATTCCAATACAACATCTGTTTTCCATCCATATCCAAATCTTTCGTATGCACACGATACGTGATCGTATAGTGCTGTTCACCGATGATTTTTTTATCCGGATCTCCCAATTTGATCATGGCGCCATCGCTGTCTACATCAATACTGCAAATCGTATCACCGCATGCAATATGATCAATCGGAAAATAATAACGTTTTTGACTTACTTTGCCGCTTTCCTCATCCATCCATTTCATTTCGTATCGTACCGGAATGGTGCGATAAAAGCCATGACGACGTGCACGAAAATCCAACGTAAACTCTTCTTTCACAAAATAAGTACCGTCTTCTTCCACACGCATATGAATATGCAAATCATCAATTACAAATGCTTCCTGTGCTTTTACCGTCGGAATGCCTTGCCAAAGTAAAAACAACATGGTCACACATATCCATAATTTTTTCATATATCGCTTCCCAAACGATGCGCTGTTAAAACTGCACATGTACATTTTCTCTTTGTACACTGTCTTGAATTTCAAACAGTGGTTTTTGTTTGAAATGAAACAGTGCTGCCAATATATTATTGGGGAATACTTGAATCGCATCATTGTATTTTTTCACCACGGCATTGAAATATTTGCGTGCATTCGCAATATCCGCTTCCACACGCTCTAACTCACTCATCAGTTTTACATAATGTGAATCTGCCTTTAAATCCGGATAGGATTCACTAATCGCAAATAAAGATCCCAACATTCTTTGCATTTGTTGCTCCCCTGCAATCTTATCATCCGTATTTTTAGCTGACACTGCCATATTGCGCGCCGCAACGACTTTTTCCAATGTTTCGCTTTCATGTTTGGTATAGCCCTTGATTGTCTCAACCAAATTAGGAATCAAATCATAACGCTTTTTCAAATAAACATCCATCGTTGAAAAAGCTTCCTCCACCTTGTTTCTCAAACGAACAAAACGATTATAACCGAAAATAAACCATAGAATCATAAGTGCGATAATCCCAATCGCAATCATCATATAAATTGACATAAAAACTTCTCCTTTCCGTTACATAACAAAATTGCCGTGTTCAAATATTGGTATCCATGTACCATCATCAAGTTCTCCCATAATGCACATTTCTTTTGTGCCAAACATGAAATCCACATGAGAGAGAGATGTGTTGAGCCCATGTGCACGCAGTTGTTCATCACTCATATCCAACCCACCTTCCACACAGCTTGGATAAGCAGAGCCAAGTGCCAAGTGACAGGATGCATTCTCATCAAACAGCGTAGTGTAAAACAGAATTTCACTTTGAGAGATTGCTGAATCATAAGGCACCAACGCTACTTCCCCCAAATAGGCGCTACCTTCATCCATTTTCAAAAGCATGTCCAAAACATCTTCACCTTGTGCCGCATGATATTCCACCACTTTACCTTCAGAAAACCGCAGTGAAAAATCTTTGATGAGATTTCCGGAATACAAAAGCGGTTTGCTGGCAAAAACAACGCCCTCCACCTTTTGAAAATGTGGCGCCGTAAATACTTCTTCCGTTGGAATATTTGCATTAAAACGCACTTGGTTTTGTGCAATTTCCGATCCGCCTGCCCATAAATGACCTTCAGGCAATCCCACATAAAGATCAGTACCCAATTCGCTTGTGAAATGAAGACGCTTGCATGCATATCGATTTAATTTCTCGATACGCTGTGCAAACAAGGCATCGCGCTGTTCCCATATATGCAATGGATCCTGTGTATCAACAACGTACACACACTTGAATATTTGATCCCACAAATGATCCATCGCTTCTGTTTCGCTTTCATTTGGAAACACTTGTTTTGCCCACTTTTCATTTGGCACTGCCACAATTGACCACTGCACTTTGCTGGCAGTCGTATAGTCACGTACTTCCTTCATCGCTTTTCCGATTGCTTTGGCACGAACCGCCATTTTATTGGGATCGCAGTCTTTTAACAGCTGCGGCAACGGAGAAATGATATGCAGACGACATGCGCCATCTTTCAGATAATCCAAATAGCGCATCACCTGCCAATCATGCACTTCACTTAGTGTTTGCTCACTTTCATATACATATGCATATTGATCCAACAGCGCATCATGATAATTGACCAGCACTTCTTTCGCACCCGCTTCATATGCCTCTTTTACGGCAATGCGCACAAATGCATACGCATGAATGTCTGCATCAATCAACAGTGTCTGTCCCTCTTGTAAATGCACGCCACTTCGGATTGCCAGTCGTGCATATTGTTTCATCTTATTCTTCATATGCCATCGGCAACATTGCCGCACCCACAATGCCTGGTTCCTCCAATAGTGCGTCTTTAAATTCAACCGACTGCATGCCTTGATGAATCATAGAGCGATAATAGCTGATCATTTTATCATAGAATACATCTTTTCCTTTCATCACACCACCGCCAATCACAAATACTTCCGGATCCACGACATGCGCAATGACAGAAAATGCGACGGCCAAATCATAGGCAGCGTCATCACATATTTTCAGTGCGTTTTCATCACCTGCTCTTGCCAAATCAAACACATCACCGGCATGTTGGATATGTTCTCCAAACACTTGTTTACCAATACGTGTGATCGCCATACCGCTTGCTTCACATTCCACAGCGCCAACATTCAAATGATTGATTTTTTCACGGTTGCGGTCAATAATAATATTGCCAATTTCACCCGCATGACCATTTTTTCCGGAATGCACTTTGCGATTGATGATCAATGCGCCGCCAACCCCGGTGGAAATCGTCACATAATACACAATGTCATATGATTTTCCAGCACCCAATACAGCTTCTCCCATACCAGCCACATTTACATCGTTATCCACATATGTTGGCAAATGAAATGCATTTTGAATACGCTCTACAATCGGATAATGTGCGAATCCAGGCAAATTGGATGACATGACCATCTTGCCTGCCTTGGTGTCTACCGGACCCGGCACCCCCATACCAATGCCTTTGCATTCTTCCACATGATCAATCGATCCGATCATGCGTATGATCTTCTCCATCACATGTTCGACGCCTTGTTCAATTTCTGTCGCTTCTTTTACCACTTGAAGCAGATTACCCTGTTCGTCTACTTTTGCTACACGTACATTGGTTCCGCCAAGATCGATACCGATATACTTATTCATTCATGTTCCTCCTCATATCACTTATGAGATACATTGTACCACACTTTTGTCCATAACACACCTGTTTCTGTGCACCATGGTTTCTAAATGTGTTGGTTTACAATAGATGTGTTACAAAAAGAGTAAACAAAAAGCAAGAGGTACGCTATACTTGAATTATCACATTCAAGAAAGGAGACCTCTTGCATGAATAGTATAACTTTAAACATGCGCTTTCATCTATCTATTAAAAAAAGCATTCTAAAAAAAACAAGGCTAGAGTATTGTCACATCCCAGCCATCAAATAAATATTTTGAGTATTCATATTCCAATACCTTGCTGAACTTCATCACAATGGATGAAAAGCAAATATAAAAATACGATCTGCCCTATGAGAAAAACGCTTGAGTTTTCTTTTTCTATGACAGTTCTGATTTCATATGCCGCTTGATGATCAACGAAATCATATCAGCTGCCAATTGCGGATCGTCGTTACAAACCACGTATTTGTAATCCTTAACCATTTTCATTTCTCCGGCTGCTTTTGCCAAACGTTGTTGTACGATTTCTTCCGGTTCAGAACGACGTCCGCGAATTCGGTTTTCCAATTCTTCCATGCTTGGCGGTATGATAAAGATGGATAATGCATCGGGACATTTGGTGCGCACCTGCGTTGCGCCCTGCACTTCAATCTCTAATAGAACATTCTTCCCTTCGTTTCTTAACTTCTCCACATAAGACAAAGGCGTACCGTAATAATTGCCGACAAACTCTGCCCACTCCAACAGTTTATCCTGCTTGATTGCCTGTTCAAACTGTTCTTTGGTTGTAAAGAAATAATCCTTTCCATCCACTTCATTTTCTCTTGGCGCTCTGGTCGTCATGGAAATGGAATAAGCCAATTTTAATGACGCATCATCCATAAAATAATTGCGAATCGTTCCTTTTCCAACACCACTTGGTCCGCTAATAATAATCAACAGTCCTTTTTTCATATGTATGCACCCCTTGTCCTTTGGTTATAATTTTACTAGCCTATGTACACGATGTCAAAATGTTTTTCTAAATTTTCATGAACTTTTCAAGTGATTTTCAATGTTGTAGAGAATCTATGATATAATAAAGAAACCAAATGAGGTGAAATTTATGGCAATAGATGGTATTATTTTACATCAGCTGCATCAGGAAATGATTCCTTATTTTCCTGCCAAAATAAATAAAATTCAACAGATATCTGATACGGAGATCATATTTACTTTACGCACACGCATAGGTGTACAAAAGCTCATGATTTCAACACACAGCGTATACAATCGCATCCATTTTACATCTAGACAATACACGACACTGGAAACACCCGGTAATTTTGTGATGTTGCTAAGAAAATTACTGGATGGCGGTATTATTCTGGCAATGGATCAAATGGGACTAGACCGTATTTTGGATATGCGTATCGAAGCACGTAATGAATTGGGAGACATTCATGAATTTCATCTCTATTTGGAATTCATGGGGAAATATGCCAATATGGTACTTGTCAATGCACAAGGTAAAATCGTAGATGCGATGAAACGTATCCCACCGTTTGAAAACAACAAGCGTACGATTCATCCGGGTGCAATCTATGCGCTGCCAACACCACATCAGAAAAAAAATCCGTTTGTGGAGTTTGATGGAGATTTTGACGAGCCTTTGACAAAACAATACCATGGATTCTCACCGCTGCTTTCCACAGAGATACAATACCGTATACATGCAGGTGAAATTTTTGAGGACATCATGCATATGATTGCACATTCCCATCAGATGTATATTACATCCAGTATGCAGTTTCATGTTTTGCCTTTGACGCACCTGCATACATCCGTACAGACTTATTCCTTGATGGAGGGATTGGATGTTTTATATTATGAAAAAGAAGAAAAAGTGCGGATCAAGCAGCAAAGCGGTGATTTATTCAAAGTCGTTAAGCATGAATACAACCGCAATCATACCAAATTACCAAAACTAAAAGAAAGTTTGAAAGAAGCACATGATTGTGAACGATTTCGTATCTATGGAGATCTTCTGTTTGCCTATATGCACAAAATCAAGCGTGAGAAAATCATTGAATTGCCTTCCTTTGAAACCGGAGAACTGGTGCAGATTCCAATCGATATGCGCTATGACATCAAACAAAATGCCAATAAGTATTATCAAAAATACCACAAGCTGAAACGCGCCCAGCTGTATTTACAGGAGCAGATTGCACAATGCAAAAAAGAACTGCACTATTTTGAAGGTTTGAAAGTACAGTTGGAACAAGCATCGGTGCAAGACGCAATGGAAATTCGTGAAGAATTGAGCAGACTTGGTTATATGAAAGCACGTATTCATAAAATCAGAAAAAAGAAAAAAAGTGATATACCGCATTATCTGTCCTTTCGCTTGGATGATGTTTTTGTTTACGTTGGGAAGAACAATGTTCAAAATGAATACATTACATGGAAGCTTGCAAAGAAAAGCGATACATGGCTTCATGTAAAAGATTTACATGGCTCTCATGTCATCATAACGACAAGCGATCCTTGTGAACAGTTATTAAGGGATGCAGCAATGCTAGCGGCATGGTTTTCTAGTGGACGTTATTCTTCCAGTGTTCCTGTGAATTACTGTATGGTGAAACAACTGAAAAAAATACCTGGCAATAAAGGAAGCTTTGTATCTTTGTCTACTTATAAGACCATTTATATCGATCCTGATTCTGATCATATAATCGACCTTTTGAAACATCAAATAAAACAGTGAGAATATTGTGCGATCTCACTGTTTTTTAGGGGTTTTTTGTGATAGTACATATGCGTTTATCTTTTATTCCGTTGAAATATGATAGCGTTTCTTTAACAAATACAGTTTGTCTTCAATCACAAGCCGATTGCTAAAAGTATATAGAAGCAATTTCATTAAATGATTTACTTGTTCATTTTGACTGTTTTCATTTGGGAATACCACATAAATATTCATTGGGGACTGATCGCTTGGTGAGGGTTCAAACAGACCAACACCCTCAGGTTTCAAGGAATAGAAAATGATGGAATGCTGCGCGTCCATATCATGATCCATACATATGCTAACAATATAAACCTTTTTCTTGGCGTCTTTTCGTTGATTATAATAAATGCTATTAAAAAGATTCATAGAGATGCTCAATGGATCATCTTGCCAATCATCGCGTTGATTTGTTTCTACGTAGCATGCACAATACGCTGTTTCATCTATATTCGGAAAGCTCAGTTCCAGTAAAACGCCTTTAGATTGGAGCTGTTCTTTTACATATGCATTGCCAATAGGTTCATCATGTAGTGTGGGCATATCTTTCACATATAAATCTGATATTTCTTTAATATATTTTGGAATCTCTATACGTGGGATTTCTTTTAATTCAAATATAAAATATTGCAATATGTATGCCAAAAATTGTGGGTTGTTCAATATGTTTTGTATAAATTCTTTCTGGTTGGTTTCTTCGTTTCTTTTCATGTTCACTTTCCTTTCTTTGTCATGTGCATATGTCATCACATCGGTACACTTTTTTTTGCCCCTATATACTTTATTCACTTAAAAATTCAAAATCACAAAAAAAATTTTATTTTTTCATTTAAAATACATTATGATAATGATGATACATTTCTTATAGTTGATATTTAGATAAATCATCATATGTTATACTTGTTTGAAAGCTCAAAAAGACAGAAAAGTTTATATGTGGATACATGAACCATCTAATATTTATAAAGTTTTTTGTGAGATTATGAAAGTTTACTTTGATCAATCGTATGTTCTATACCATGATAAAACATATTTCTATAGTCTTATTGCTAAATCAAAGGCAGAAACAAGAATTCGATCATATCTTTATATAACAATATAAAATTTTCTTTGCATTTCAGATAGATAAGGTACTCTATCAATAAACGTTCCCTCATTTTTCATTAACTCTCTTAAATATAAAACCTCTAGAACAGTTATACTTTCTGAACGCATCTATTCATTTGACTTAAAAAAAAATGATGAGCCAAAGACTGCGCCCGTATCTCTTTGACATATCAAGCATAAATATTTCTCTTACTGCTTCATAAAACATATTTTTATATGAATAACATTTTGAAAAGCATCAATTTTCATAAATGAAAATGCCTGCATACTCATGTTAAAGCATACAGACATTCAAACAATCAATTATAACAAGTGAATTCCTTCTTTAGCGCATGTCTCTATCATTTCTTCACTCCATGCGCCTACCTGTACTTCACCAATATGCGCCTTGTTTAACAAGACCATACAAATTCTGGATTGTCCAATTCCTCCGCCAATCGTTTGCGGCAATTCATCGTTTAACAACATCTGATGGAACGGGAATGCTTCGCGTTCCTTACATGCGGCTTTTTCTAATTGATTGCGCAATGTTTCGGCATCCACACGAATTCCCATACTGGACAGTTCTACCACACAATCCAATACCGGATAATAAATCAAGATATCGCCGTTTAAATTCCAATCATCATAATCCGGTGCACGCCCATCATGCTTTTCACCATTGGAAAGCGTATCGCCGATTTTCATTAGAAACACAGATTTATGCGCCTTACAAATCATATATTCTCTTTGTTTTGGCGTCAAATCCGGATAGCGATCTGCCAGTTCTTGAGTTGTGACAAAGGTAATATCTTCATAAATAAACGGCTCTAAGTTTTCAAATACTTTGATAACCTCCGACTGTGTTTCCACAAGTGCCTTCATAATCGTGTGAACACACATTTTCAGCGTATCTTCATTACGATCTTTTTTCGCGATAATTTTTTCCCAATCCCATTGATCCACATAGGAAGAATGCAAATGATCCAACACTTCATCTCTTCTTACCGCATTCATATCCGTGTATATACCTTTGTTTACATCGATATGGTAACGTTTCAATGCCATTCTTTTCCATTTTGCCAGCGAATGAACAATTTCCATATCCCGCTGCATTTCCTTAATGTCAAAACCAACCGGACGCTCCACTCCGTTTAAATTATCGTTCAATCCGCTTTCCACATCCACAAACAGCGGTGCGGATACACGCATCAGATTTAAATGATTCGCTAAGCGTTTTTCAAATAAATCCTTCACATATTTGATTGCGATCTCTGTGGTAACAAGATCCAATTTATTTTCATAATGAGACGGTATGATTAAATCTTTCACTGCCATAACGGTTCCTCTCTTTCAATGGTACTATTATATCTTATTTTACACTAAAAATATAGCAAAAATCCATACAGTTTTTATGAAAAAAAGGCAGTGGAAACTGTTGTCTACATGTTTCTTGCCTTCCTTGTTAAAGATTCAAACTCACTTTGATTGCTTGATCAACCTGATCCATCGTCGACTGTTCCAGTGTACAAATCCATTGTGAAAGACGCTGCTTGTCAATGGTACGCAGTTGTTCGCATAAAATCATGGAAACATAACTCAGACTTGGATTCGTAAAAATCACATGCGTTGGAATGGGCGGTTTGCTCATTTTTTTTGAAATTGGCGCCACGATAATCGTTTTGGAAAATTTATTGCCCTTATCATTTTGGATGACCAGCACTGGCCGCATGCCTCCCTGTTCACTGCCGACAACAGGCGACAAATCCGCATAAAACACATCTCCACGCTTTATCATTACTTCATCACTGCCACCTGCATACTGTTCACCACACGCATCATTTCTTCCGGTGCCAGATCATCGCTGAAAATGGTATATTCTATACCATTCACAACGGCGCTCAATCGATTGCCGTCATAAAATCCAACAACATCTGTCGCATCGATCATTTGTCCCGGCATAATCACTGTCTGTGTTGTCTTTGCGATTGGTCTTACATTCTCCACAATGGTAAAGTTTTTCTCACCGCTGAATTCCAGAATATGTTTTTTTACACCATCCGTATTCATTTCGCTTTTTCCACTTAGCTGTGCATCAAATACGGCAGAAGGATACAATGGCAGATCTTCTTCCATTAGCGAGCCAGATGATGTTGGCGCTTCCATAGATGTCGGCGCTTGGAAATAGTCTTTTGGCATATCGCAGTTATATTCAACGGAATTGAACATGATTTTGAGTTCTGCAGCGCCATCTTGATTAAATATTTGTACTGATTTAATTTTTGCGTCCTCATCAAACACCATTTCCTGTTTCACATAGTTTTGATTGTTTGGATATACGACCGGCGTTACGATATGATAACCATCCTCTGCTTTATCAATTTCTGCTTGCTCATCCTGAACAAATTTAGACATGGACTGTAATAAATATGGTTTTGGTGAATTCAATGGCCAATCGCCTTCAAACTTGAAAACTTGATTCAAACTTGGTGTAATGACGAATACGCCTTCTCCATTTCTTAGAATCAATTGTTCTTGATTCAATTCTTTATCCAACAAGCTCACTTTAAAATAATCATTCTCATCAATTTTTTGATAACCGACTTCTACTTGATAAGTTTTGACATCCTCCCCTTTTGTGATTTCCATATCGCCTTTTATGATGTAGGAATCCATATCATTCATCGTGTTATCAAATGTTTTATCGAATGATTTCGGTTTTAAAGTCAAACACAGCGCAATGATTAGTATCAACGCGCCCAATCCAGCGATTACTTTCTTTTTCATGCGGTTTTCCTCCCTTTGTTTACAACATAATTTATGCACGAAACAAAGAAATCATTCATAATATGACTGGATTTTCATAAATTGTAGTAGGTGATGAAATGAAAAAAACACAAACAATTTCTTTATGGATCATTATTCTATTCTGTATCGATTTCAGTCTTCATCAATTGTTGGGATTTGAATTATTGGCGACACGCATTCTGGATATGAAATTTTGGGGGAATGTTTTTGCATGCATAATTGGCATCAGCGCATTCATCAGCATCTTGTTATTAAAAAATGAGCGTTAAAAACGATGAAGAAAATATAGATATATAGGTGCCGTATCAATACTTTCAATAAAACCATTTTCCAAATAAAGTTTAGAGAGTTCTATATTGTCCATGGAAAGTTTTGCATAAATGGTGGTAATGGAAAACTTAGAAAATGCATAGGCGCATATATGCTTAATAATCGACTGTAAATAGCCTTTGTGGATATCATCGTAACGCATCCAATACGTCAATTCTGCACTGTGATAGCCTTTTACTTCACACTGAATGCAACCTTTGATTTGTTCTTGATAAAGAATCGCAAAAATGCAATAACGAAGCGGATTTGCATGTTGATAGTAAGCAATGCATTTCTTTGCGCGTATTATTGTATAAGGATATGGCAGTTTTGACAGCCACTGTTTTCTTATGGTTTTATCCTTGCATAACTCATATAGTGCGGGTGCATCAGAAATAAGCCATGGTCGTATCGTTGCCTCTTTCATTCTGGATCATCCTATCTTTATAATAGGATGTGCAGCATTTCAGTTTTTACACGCACTATGATATAAATGAAAACGATTGTTTTTATGCACAATCGTTTTTATTTTGTTGATGTTTTTTTAATAGTAAACATAGGACGATGAAACTTATTAAGAAATAAAACAAATAACTTGAAAATATTGGACGATATCCGGTATTTGCGCCACCAACGTTAGGTGTATAGGTTCCTTGTACACTCGTATTGCTTGTTTCTGTGACAATACTGTATTGTCCTAATGTGTCAGTTATAAAAACTAAGTAATTGCCTTTTCGCTCATAGCTGATTTCTGTCCATGTACCATCTTTGTTCTTTTTCATCAAATGTACTCTTTGTTCTGTATCACATGGAATGCTTACTTCAATCTTTCCTTCTGGCTCTGTCTCTTTTCCATTTACCAACATTTGGATTTCATATACTTTTTCTACTTTTCCTTTGGTTACAGTTGTTAGAATATTAGAGTGTTCACTTTCGCTTTGTTTTGTTATATCGATAACTTTCAATTCTGTGTTATCATAGAATTTTACATTCGGATCACTTGGTCTTACCACAATACCTTGATCTGTGATACTGTCTTTTTCATCCGGTTTTATATTCAGCGTTGTTCCATAAATCACATTTCCTTTTTCATCTTTGACCATATAGGTTGGTTTCCATTCAATGTTGGTCGATATCATTGTATCCGGCTTCCCATCGCCATCCAAATCTATATTGATATCTGGCTTTCCATCCCCATCCGTATCGATATTTGTTTGCGGCGCTTTTTTATCTCCGTTCACATTGATATTGACATCTGCGATATAATCTCCATCCAAATCTATATTCAAATCCGGTATACGATCATTGTTGGAATCAATCGATAAGATTGCGGATAGGTTTGGATCTGTTCTGAAATCCGGTTCTCCATCTCCATCATAATCAATTTCTTGCGTTGGATTCCATGGTACCTTTGGATCCATAATATTCAAATATGGTTTGGTTACTCCTGGTATTACTTCTTCTCCATCTTTGGATATATTGATATCCGGTATTCCATCTCCATTGGTATCTATATTTAAATATGGCTTCTTTTCTCCCGGTCTTGTGATATTGATATCTGGTATTCCATCACCATCAATATCGATATTGATGTCTGGCAATTCTTTTCCATCACTGCTTTCTCCCCATGATCGTATCGTTACTCTTTCACATGTTTCTTCACTTTCATTTGATGCATGATCGGTGGCTGTTGCGCATATCTCATATGTTCCTGTTTCTTTCAGTGATACTTCCACGGTATCATCATTTTGATCAACCTTATTTGGTGTTCCTGTTGGTTTTCCTTGCTCATCCAATTTAATAATTTCATAAGTTGTTTTAGATACTCCGCTGATTTGTGTGTTTGGATCAAGTGCTGTATCTTCTGCCTGAATTGTGACTACCATTCCCGGTTTGAAGGTTTGTGATCGCGATCGTTTTCCGTTTGAGCCAACAATCGATTTGATTTTTGGGGCTTGTTTATCAATCTGTATCTTTGTTTGTTTTTCTTTTGTGATTGCGCCTGTACTGCTTTTCTTCATCCAGAAACTTTGATTATAACTTCCTTCTTTTGAAATTGTGACTTGGTTATGATTCCATGAATTTTGATTATCGGATAATTCTGTATACTCTTGATGATCACTGACGATATTCACATCTTGGTTCGTCCAGTTGCCATTATATGGTGTATTGTTTCCATCATCCAATTCTAAGTGATACCATGCATCATCAACCGCTTCATCTGTGATCGTTAATGTTCCATCTGTGAAAGTGAAGTTGTAATTTGGATATTTCGTATTGAGTGTATTCGTATTACCAGTAATCGGATAATCTCCGGTTGGACTTGTATCTTTCGCCGTTGTACTTAACTGAATGTCACCTGGAAGTATACTGTCCTTTACACCATTCCAACTTACTAATTGATGATTGAAATCTTGATAAGTGAACGTTGGATTTTGTTCTCCTTTTAGTTTTGTCTGATCATCAATTACAATATTGATATCTTTTGGAAGTACTTTTACGGATACCGTTTTACTTAATGGTATTTCTCCATCTGCCGTTCTTGTGACCTTGATTTTGATCATTGTATTTCCACTGTATTTCAATGCGTCAAATTCTGCTTGATTTCCATTCACGATTGGATTTGAGATATATGTTGTATTGTCCACTTCAAACTGATATTGGACATTCGTACTAAAACTATCATCTTGTAGAGAACGCAATGTGAAATGATCTCCGTATACGATTTTTCCTGGTACCGTAATGGCCAATGAGCTTTCATCCAGTCCCATGATCCGCATCTGTCCATTGGCGGTTGCTTTATTATAATTGCGATTTCCTTGTTTCTCTACATGAAGTGGTATATCCAAACCATCATTTCCACTGTAATTGTATTCGATATTGATACCATCATTGGTCCATGCGATACCAGAAGCGATGGATGTATCCACTGTGATATAGTAGCTAGTGTCATTAACTGTTGCACCACCTTCATTACTGGATAGATCCTGTGCATTGATGATTGGTGTTACTGTTCCTGATCCACTTATCGCATACGTCACATCTGCGAATGAAATTGTCTGTTCCGCTTTTTTGATATTGATAGGTAGTTCTATCGTTTTATCTGTATAATTTCCACTTGGATCATAACTTGTTGCTTCTACGATCACTTTTCCCATCTGTGTATTCAGACTTGCATTCAATATTGATACTTGTCCATTTGAATCTACACTGATTACATCGGTTGGACTTCCTGCCTTTAATGCATAGGTAACAATAGAGCCTTGTGGATTTCCTGTAGTATATAGCTGAAATGTTTTTCCTTTTCCATATACTTCTTCATAGGCATTGTATTTATCCTGCGTTTTGGATAGTTCATTTCCACTAGCATCTGTATAGATAAATTGTTGAGAACCTGCCGTTACCGTAAACGTTAGTTCTGTGATCGCGTCTGCTTGTCCACTGATTCCTTGTTTCTCTGCGACGATCACTACAGTTCCTACACCATGAATGGTAATCGCTCCGCTGTTCGTATTGACTTCGATCACATTGGTAGAGCCATCTTTGATTCGATAAGTTACTGGATTGGTATTGGAGCTACCTTTGACGGTCGCAAATACAGAAACATTCGTATCAGTCATATTCACTGATTTTGTGCTAATCATCGTATTGGATGTAGAATTCTCATAAAACTTCAAATTTTCTGCAGGTGCTTTTCCTACATGTATGGATATAGGAAGATCTATACTGCTCCATCGGTCACTTACCTTTACCGTAATATGATAAGTCCCGGTGGACGTAGATAAATCTGCTGTTGTAGTAATCTCGCCAGTTATAGGATTGATACTGAAATAATTATAATCATCAATATTCTTAATCTCATATGAATATGTGGTACTACCACTTGATGCATCATCAGGAGTTCCTAATGTTCCAATCACATTTCCAACGACACCATTTGGCTTTATGTTCGCATCACTGGTAGAAAAAGTTGGAACACTCTTATCAGAAGAATTTACATGAGGCGTTATATGTGCAGCAACCTCTCGATACAGTAAAATTTCCTTTGTTGCTTCTTTGGGTTGATAATTATCTTTTCCATTAGCAGGATCGTCATCTGCCGTAGCCTTTATTGTTACTTTTCCGTATGCATTCCCTCCAGTGTAACTGATCTTTCCAGTGTCTTGGTTGATATCAATAAGACCAATACTTCCACCAGTTTTCGCATAGGTTACTTTCACATTAGTATTTGGTGTTGCGGTCGCAGTCTCACTCCATCCTGCAGACGCTTGGGCAATACTTTTCTTTGTCAAATTAGGATCATCAAATGCAATCTTCGGTTCCAATTTCTCTACAGTAAATACTGTACATGTCTTGGAAAATGATATCAATGAAGAAGCTTCTATACAAAATTTATAGTCGCCACTATTTAAACTTCCATTCGTTAAATCTTTCGCATTTTGTTTAATTTTTATATCCAATGTGGTATCAGTTGATGTGAAATCACTTCTTAAATTCGGAATTTCAAAATTTTCATAGGAGGTGTCCACACCGTCATAAGATGTAATTTGATAATAAATCGGTGGAATTCCCAAAGGCTGTAAAGTAACATAACCTATTTTCTGTCCAGCATTCACATTCATTTGATACTCATAATCTTTTCCAGTGCTAGCTCCAATCTGTGGATCTTTCGTATAAGTGACCTTATGTGACTCCACAACTTCTATTTTCAATGGATCTGACATCGATGAAGAAGTTGTTATTCCAGCGCTTGCACCTGTGTATCTCTCATTCACAACTTGAATCGCATATGTTTTCCCTTTTAAAAGATTAAAGTCGCCCACATTAATTTCATATTCTTTCAAACCATTTGCTGTAGCGAGAGGAGCATATTTAATAAAGTTATTTGATTGATCAAATATGAGTGCTGAAACTGTATGAACACCTTCTGCATCGCTGCCGGCATTTGCATTTACTTTCAAGCGGATTGTACTGTTTTCTCCAACTTTTGCAACATCTGTCTTTGACAATCCCTGAGATGTATAAATAGAATCCCCCTTATTATCTAGAATATCCTGAAAATCAACTACTTTAGAAGTATCTAACAGCCTTAATTTCATAGCATCTCCAGACGAATCTTCCATCGTAGTTACTGCTGGTTGCGTAACATCATAATAAGCATCCTTTTGTATTATTTGTTGATGATCAGATACCGCAAATACAACTTGTTCTAGATCTAAAAATACACCTAAACGATATGGTAACGATTCACTAAAGTTTCGTGGTCCATATAATGAGGTAGCCGCTGATTCATTGATTGCACATGGAAACTCATGAGAATTTTTCATACTGCCATCTCCATATATGATACCTGCCCAAAATGTTCCACTACATTTTGATGAAGGTAAAGAAAAGTCTGAACCAGGTAAATTTAAACTTCCTAAGGTAAAGCGATCTTCTAAATACGATCCCATCTCATAAAAAGCATTAAATTCAAAAATCCGAAGCTCTTGGTAATCAATATAATTTTGACCGCCACTTTTCAAATTGGTATCAATATTCAGAACATTAAACACCAAACGATCTTTAATCAAAGAATTTTCAATTACATTCGCCGCAACCTTATCATTGATCTTTTTGATTTCATCTTTGATTAGATTGTTTTTGCGGCGATACGATGTAAAAGATTGGGGCATATATGGCATAGGATCCAATAATTCTGTAACACAATGCCAAACATTGTTACCATAAGTCACCGGTGCGGATGCAATAACATCATAGCCATAATCATTTGAAGTATTTACAACAACAGAACCTGGATTATGTCGATTGCTTAACGAATTCGCAACCAATCTCCATGTTAATGGTGTACCATTGCTTGTTGTTGATGAAAAAGTTACGATATCACCCTTTTCCATCCCCCCTGACGTACCATCAGGCAAACTTCCTGCTGTACCTATACGCCCTGTTACATTCCCACCTTTGACTGCACTAGCTGCTGATAAAGAATTCTGTAAATAATCATGAGTATATGCAATACCAATCACACATAGAAAAATAAAGCCTAATATCAATAATTTCTTAAACATAACAACATTTCCTTTCGTTACTTAAACAAGGGAAACCTGCAATTACTTTTCCATGTCTCAATACCCGAATATACATGAAAAGTTTATTTCTATTCGCAATACTTGTAGAAAAATTATCTGTATGAAAACACCATTTAAAATAATCAAAGACATTCACATGCACTCTATATACCAAATCATAAACAGATTCATTCTCTTTTCTTATTAACAACTTTTTCATTTTGTAATAACCATATACCACAGAAAAAGTACCAAACAATGCAAATAAAACAATCATCAGCTTTTTCCACATAGCGCTTCTTTCCTTTCTATTTGTGTTTTATTTAAAAAGAGATGAGAGAAATATCCGTATTCATATAATAAATTCAATTGTATTATGATATGTTTTTTTATACCTTTTAAATTTTCATAATTCAAAACATTCCCAATAAACCCTGTTTTCCATAACATAATCATTGACATCTCATCCTTTCCCTTATAAAAATCCGTGATAATATAAATATCCCAGATTTCTATACTAGAGTCGCCGATGGGTTGCACAAGGTTTAATTTTTTTTCAAAATATCCGATTTTTTTAAATCAATGATTCAAATACAGTGGAAATACCGCTATTTTCCAAGGATTCAAAATAAGCACCTTGATGCGCTTTCAAGTATTCATAAAGCTCTTGATACTCCAAAATCTCATTTTCTGTTTTCAAACGAAGTTGATCTTCATTCATTGCCCAATTCATAAATAGAAAATATGCATCATGATCTGTTTGAACGATCTTTCCTTTAAAAATCAATGATTGGTTGGAAACATTATGATTGATGTCATAAAACCTACTGATCGAAACAATACCAAAAACAGCGCATACGGATGTGACGATGATAATCTTACCAACAGATGTGCATAAAAAAGAAATAATTTGTTTTGTCCATTTTGTATTTGTCATAGAAATGGCTTGCATTTTCATGATTGTCTTCTCAAAACCTACCGCAAACGTGGAAACCAACAAAGCATCCAACGATTGGAAATTGACGTTCACATCTTCTCGTTTCTCATAAGCAGCTAAATGTTGCCGTAATGCTTTTTTTGCCAAATGGATTCTGCTTTTGATCGTTCCTAATGGCTCATTGGAAAGATCCGCTATCTGCTGCAAAGAAAAATTTTGAAAGTACATCATAATGATGGCTTCTCGCTGTAAATAAGGCAACTGCATTATATAATAATCGATTAATTCTTTATCTGTCTGAAACCGCAATTCTTTTTCAGGGAGATGATCAATTCGTTCCTCGACATATTGATTATAAAATTGAGGCGTATCCATATCTACAGTAACCGTTTTATTGCGTCTGAAAATATCACGACATTTTCCGGCAATGATGCGATTCATCCAGAGTTTCAAAAATTCCGGACGCTGAATATCACAGATAGAACGAGAAATTTGAAGAAACGTATCCTGCAGTGCGTCTTGTGCATCATCTTTGTTTCCTGTAATCTTATACGCCGTATAAAAAAGACTTTTTTCATAGCGATGATAGATTTCTTCCAATGCAGATTCATTTCCATTTTTTGCTTCTAATACAAGCTGTGTATCACTTTTGTTTTTCATAATGGGTCACCTCATTGTTTTTAATGTTATTGTATAGTTTAGAATTTGTCAATTATCATTATAAAAAATATATACATTTTTGTGTTTTTTTATTCAATTATCAACAAATTGTTTCCTAAAAATTGGTAATTTCATTCAATTTAAGCAAAAAAAAGAAGCACTTTTACATGCTTCTTGAAACTGTGAAATCAGAAAACTTCAATTATATAAGAAGTGGTAAATGTCTTCTTAGGAGAAAGAATCAATGTACCCTCTCGATGATAAAAATCTTCTTTGCTTGGTTCGAAATCGCCATGACCCAACCATGGTTCAATACAGATAAATGGCGCACCTTCTTTTGGTGTCCAAAATGCCAAAAACGGATACCCTGCAATAGAAACTTTCACGCCATGTTCTTTTCCCTGCAACGTCACATATGCGCTGCGGCAATTTTTATAAATCACGGTATCTTCATTGACTATCCAATCATATCGTAACGGTATCTCTTTTACATCCACGCTTTCATATGAAACACCGTTTTTAAACTTCAGTTGTTCCACATGTTCTTCGTTACTGAAAATCAAGCGATAATCTTCAAAAGTTTCTGATTTTGTCAATGGACATAAGAATGCCGGATGTAGTCCAAACATAAACGGCATATCTTTGGCTCCTGTATTGGTGATTTCATAAGTAATCGTTACTTGACGATCTTGTAATGCATAATGCACTTGATATTGAAACGGAAAGGGATATTGCTTTCTTGTTTCTTGCGTATCTGTAAACGCAAATGTAATTGAATGATCATCTTGTTCAATGCATGTCAAATCTTGATAACGAATCAAACCATGATTTTTCATCGCATATTTTTTTCCATCAATTTCATAGTCTTTTGTATACGTATTGCCAATCATCGGAAACAAAGCCGGATTCTTTCCGCTCCAATACGGCGTATCGCCTTGATAAAGATATTCAATGCCTGTTTCTTTATCCAAAAACGACTGCATTTCACCACCTTTTGTGCAAAATGTAATTTCATAACGTTGGTTAGATATTTTCATAAAATGTACCTGCTTTCTTCTCATATTATAGCGCATCCCATGCATTATTTATAGATGCAACTTATTGATAAGATCATTTTTACTACAAATATATTCATTATAGAAAAGAACCTCATACGTTCATATGAGGCTGTTTCATTTATGATTCATTTTTCCCAAGCAAACGGAACATATTTTTCTTATATACTTCTACCCCTGGTTGATTAAAAGGATTGATATCCAATAGGTAACAAGTCATTGCACATGCACGGAAGAAGAAATAACACATGTATCCAAATGTTTTTGCGCTCATATCCGGAATCGTAATTAACAAATTTGGCACATTCCCAGTCACTTCATGTGCTTCCAATGTTCCTTGGGCAGCCATTTTATTGACCCAGTCAATGGATTTTCCGGCCAAATAGTTCATGCCGTCCACATCCTCTGTTGCACTAGGGAATGTGAGATCCGTCATTGGCTGATCCACTAAAACAAGTGTTTCATATAATACTTTTTTTCCTTCTTGAATGAATTGTCCCAAAGAATGTAAATCCGTAGAAAATGTTGCACTGCACGGTAAAATCCCTTTTCCATCTTTGCCTTCACTTTCACCAAACAACTGCTTCCACCATTCCGCAACCATAGACATGCTTGGTTCATATGTCACAAACATTTCCGCATCTTTGCCCATGTTTTGTAGAATTCTGCGACTCACAGCGTATGCATACGCTGAATTTTTCTTAAGATCGGACGTTGCCATATCTTCATACGCTTGTTTGAGACCTGTCATCATTTCATCTATATCAATGCCCGCAACCGCAATAGGGAGTAATCCAACCGGTGTTATGACAGAAAAGCGACCACCAATATCATCCGGAATCACAAAGGTTTCATATCCTTCTTCATCCGCAATTTTCTTCAGCGTTCCTCGTGCCTTATCTGTAGTCGCCACGATTCGTTTCGCACTGTCTTCTTTCCCATATTTTTCTTCCATCATCTGTTTTAAAAGACGGAATGCCAACGAAGTTTCTGTAGTTGTGCCAGATTTGGAAATGACGTTGACGCATACTTCCTTATCTTTCAAATAGTCCAACATTTGCGCAATATAGGTGGATGAAAACGTATTCCCAATAAATAATACTTCGATTTTTTGTTTGCTAAACAAACCATTCATCATTTCAATCGCAGCACGTGCTCCCAAATAGGAACCGCCAATGCCACATACGACGAACACATCACACATATCTGCCATACGCTTTGCACATGACTTGATTCGTGCAAATTCTTCTTTGTCATATGTATGAGGCCATTCTACCCAGCCAACATAATCATTGCCTTTGCCGCTTTTGTTCATGAGCGCCGCATGACAGGCATCCACTTTTGCTTGATAAGCGCTGATTTCTTCTCTCAAATGTGCATGACTCGCATCAAATGTTATCATACTTTTCCTCCTTATATGTTTGGTATGCTTGTTCGATCCATTCATCTAACTTTTCCTTCAAAGATGAAAATCCAATTTGTGAATTTGGTAATAATGGAACAGGATAACGCTTCATCGTATGAAATCGTTTTTTGTTTGGCGTAACTGCTTTTAAGGACAGCCGAAGATGCTCTTCTTGTTGATTTATTTCCAACACTTTCACCTTCACCACTTCATTCAAGCGAACAAAATTATGAACATCATTTACATATCGTCCGCTGATTTCAGATATATGAATTAGACCCTTGTGACCTCCTTCCACAGTCACAAATGCACCATATGGCTGAATACCGGTTATGATTCCGTTTACGATATCTCCTGTTTTGATTTGCATGAAAGCACCATCTCCATGTGAATTATTATACCATAGATTACCAAATTTGTATGTCCATAATCGTAATTCAAAAAAACATTCTGATTTTTATGATTGTTTTATATCCGTTGTATAGGCACGATCAAAAGTCACGACGACATAATACGTCTTATTCAAGTATGCTAGACGCTCATTGATACCAGCCAATATTTCCACATTATCCATATTTACATGATGGGGAACCAAACAATCAAAAATCAAATTCGTGTGTGTGGTGCCTCTCACCATACGAAAATCATGAATGGACAAATCCGGGTGGATTTTTTGTACGATCATTTTCATTTCACTGCGCATCTCATTGGTTTCCTCATCCAAAAGATCGATTGGATCCATATGAATCACCATTTGAATCTGTAAAGCTTGGTTCATTTCACGCTCAATATTATCAATCATATCGTGAGACGTAAATATATCCTCATGTGCATCTACTTCTACATGCACCGATCCAAAGCGTTTCCCCGGGCCATAATCGTGAATCATCAAATCGTGGATACCCAATACCCCATCGTAAGCCTTAATAAAATCGATAATCGCCTTTACTTCATCTTTATCCGGAGATTTCCCTAATAACATATCCAGTGTTTCTTTCACGATTTTTCCTCCGGCAACGATGATAAACAATGCGACAACCACACCCATATAGCCATCCAGATTAAAATGAATGAGCGGCGATAAACAAGTCGATAATAACACGGCTCCGGTCGCCATACAGTCCGAAATTGAATCAGCGGCTGTCGCTGCCATTACAGTGCTGTTTAACAATTTTCCATATTTGCGATTATAAGAGAACATCCAGAATTTGGCCGCAATGGACACCGCAAGAATTATTGCACTCAGATAAGAAAACGAAACAGCTTCCGGGTGTACAATCTTGTCAAATGAGGATTTGATCAATTCAATGCCAAGAAACAGAATGAAAAATGCGACCACAAGTGAAGCGATATATTCATAACGTGCATGTCCGAAAGGATGTTCTTCATCAGCCGGACGGTTGGATAATTTAAAGCTGATCCAAGAAATAACGGAACTTCCTGCATCGGAAAGATTATTGATCGCATCTGCTGTAATGGATACACTACCAGACAGCGTACCTGCCAAAAACTTGAATACAAACAAAAAAAGATTTGTAAGTATCCCAACAAAGCTCAATATACTTCCATATGCTTCTCTTACTGCTTCGTCTTGTACATTTTCATAGTCTTGAATACGATGTGCAATCAGAAATTTCATCATGGTGTTTCACCTCTTTAACATGGAGTATCATTTTAACATAAAAAATTTTTTTCATAAAGATATCTCATGAAATTATGATAGATTTCATATTCTTTACTGGGTGATGATTTATGTTAAAAAAAATCAGCGCTATGATGCTGCTCCTTGTATTTCTGCTTATGTTAATATATGGCAATTTGAATTATGATATGAGCATACATGCTTTAAAAATATGGTTTGAAAAACTGGTACCGTCTATGTTTGTGATTATGGTCGTTGTAAAACTTATGTTTTCTCAATCTATATTGTCATGGTGCACAAAACCGTTTGCGCCCATTTTTTCACATGTGTTTCATATATCCAAACAAAGCATTTCTTATGTTTTTGCGATGATGTTTTTGGGATTTCCGTCTTCTGCGGCTTTTATAAATGAGCAAGTAAAACAAGGCGCATGTCTTCCACAGGACGCAAAACGCTTGATTCTTTCATGTTCTTTCGCCACCCCTGGTTTTGTGATCATGACATGTGGAACGGTGTTGTATCACTCTTCGACTCTTGGTATATGGCTGTTTTGTATCCAGTTACTCAGTGGATTTATCTTATTGTTTTTAAGCAGATCACATGACATCACTAGCAGACAAACAAGCGCTGCGCCGCTACCTTTTATGACTTCTTTGAAAACATCCATTATCGATAGTGGCAAAACATTGTATTTGATTGGCGGTTATTTGATGCTATGTATGAGCATCGGCGCATTGTTGGTACAATTTCTTCCGATAGTTTTGCAAATGTTTTTACGCATCGTGATTGAGTTCTCCAGCGGATCCCTGCTCATTTCCTCATTGCCAATTTCTTTGCGCCTTCAGCTTGCTTTGTTAAGCGCATTGCTATCTTTTGGCGGTTTCTGTGTTCATCTTCAAGTTATGTGCATGTGTGATGCATGTGCATTATCTTATCGTAAATACTTCATATGTCGTATACTGCAAGCAATTTTATCCGCAAGCATCACATATGTGTTCTTTCCTTTTTTTCCTTCATGATGAGATTTCTATGATGGATACATGATCAATTCAAACAAAAAGCTATGAATCATACACTCATAGCTTTACTTTAAAGTTAATTTAATCTCTGTTTTATTCGTGATGTTTTCTCCTGACTTGATATTCTGAGCACTTACCGATCCACTCCCAGACCATGTGATATTCATACCCGACAATGCCGCATACTGCTTCACATCTTTCAAAGACCACCCTTTCATATCCGGCATGGTAATATTGGCTCCGTCCGTCAATAAGAAAACATTCTGTTTCGTTACGACCTTATCATCCACTTCCGGATATTGCTTGATAATATTGGAGCCATCACCAATAACGACTTTCTTTACACCAATGGATTTGATTTTGTTATTGGCATAATCCAAAGAGTGATTGGCAAGTAATGGCATTTGATATTCCTGCCATCCAGAATAATCCTCACTTGATGCATCATTATCACCAGTTACACCGGTCGCAATCAAACCTTGACGAAATGCGGATTTAAAATAATCGCCATTGGAGTACAATATATCCGCACTTTCAAATACATAATACATCATAACTTTTGGATCATCTGCAGGCGCCGCTGCCATAAAAGAATTCACATAGGTATCCTTTCCGTACTGACCGTTTTTAGCGATTTCTCCGGTACCTGTTTTTCCAATGACCGTCACATCATCCATATGAAAACGGAAATAACCGGTGCCGATTTTCTCATTAACGACATCTTTCATCAAATCTTTCATTTTATCTGCCGTTTCTTTAGATATCGGCTCCCCTGCGACTTCCGGCGAATTCTGTTTCAATATTTCTCCACTGTAGCTATCTTGAATCCGGTCAATATAATATGGTTTCATCATTTTTCCATCATTAAACAAAGCAGAATACGCCTGTACCATCTGCATTGCCGTCACACTGGATCCTTGACCAAAACCGGTTGTCAATTTTTCAATCGGATATGTAAAGTTTTTTTGTCCGGTACCTTCGTTGACACCTTCCATTCCTACCTTCTTGAAAAAGCCGAAACGATCCAGATATTTTTCAAACACATCAGTCGGCAAATACTTTGTCAACATTTCACAAATCGCTATATTACTGGATCGCGCAAATCCTTCCTCAAAACTGATGACACCGTAGTTTTTTCCAAGCGCATCTTGAATGGTCGATTGGGCATCTGCTTTTGAACTGGCACGATAGGCTTTTCCCTTTTCATCGATTCCCATATAAAACGTACCGCTGTTAAACGAACTGTTGGTCGGATAATTACCGGAATCAATCGCTGCCGCATAAGTGATACCCTTCATAACGGAGCCCGGTTCATAAAAATATTCACTTGGCACATTCGTATAATCTTTAATATCATTCAATAGATTCAAATCAAATGTTGGATATGCGGAATACCCCAAAATCCTGCCGGTTTCTACTTCCATCACAACACCCCATGCACGTTGTGAATGAAATGATTTCATCGTATCCTCCATACATTTTTCTAATGCAACTTGTACGTTTTTATCTAAAGTCAGATAAACATCTTTTCCATTGACCGCTTTCTCTACAACCATTTTGGATAAAATCGTACCGCTGGCAGTAGAATTATAACGCTCGATTCCATCAGTTCCTTTTAATTCCTCATCCAAATACTGTTCCACTCCCATTTTTCCTACCGTTCGCTTTAACTCTTCATCGTATTGAGCATAACCAATCAAATGGGATGCGAATTTTCCGTTTGGATAAAAACGCTTGGACGCTTTGTTAAACTCAATACCGGGTAGTTCCAATGCATCAATGGCTTCCTTTTGCGTCACTGATAAATTTTTACCCTTTAATCCAAACTCTGTCTGATACATATTGGCAGCCAAAGCTGTTTCAAAATAATTTGTCATTTCATCTTCGCTCATATTCAAAATGGGCGCGAGTTTCTGTACCGTAGTTTTGACATCCATAACATAGGCCGGCACATCACCGATGCCGGTATGAGAAGTATCCAAAATCGCATAAATCGTATATGTATCAATATCCTGTGCAATGATTTCTTGATTGCGATCATAGATATAGCCGCGATTCGCTGTTATGGAGCGTGTCTTATCAGCGGAACTACTGTATGGCATCACACCGATGCCGCTACGAAAATGCGCTTTCGTAATCATCGTATATAAAATATTCATGACCACAAGACTTGCGACAACGATACAGATGATGAGAATTTGATTCAACGTTCGATTGGCACGTTTTGGATTCATGTTTTTTACCTCTTTTCTGTCGAAAAAGGGAAACCTTAGGTTCCCTATCCATCATCTTTTTATTCTCCATTCAATAATTTCACATTGGACTGTATTGCGCGCATACCATCTTTTTCTGCAATTTTGGCAATAGCCTCATAATTGGAAAGTTCTTTGATTATCGCTTCCAATGTGGTTACTTTTTCTTGAACATCTGCAAGATGTTCTTGTTTCGTCTCTACTTTTTTTGCCAATGTGACATTATAGGATTTCAGTCCTGTCATGGCACATAGATAAAAAATAAAGGAAAAAAAGAAAAACAACGATATCAATGCTTGTATTCTTAATTTGCGTTTTTTTCTAATAATTTTTGCCATTGTTTACGAAATCCTTTCTATTACTCTTAGTTTCGCTGAATGCGAACGATTGTTATATATCAATTCTGTTTCACTTGCCGTTATTGGTTTTTTATAAACGAGCCGATAATCTGCTTTGGGCAAATCAATAGGCATGATAGGAAGTCGCTTATCCAATTGAGGTGGCATGCTTACCTGTTTAAAGGCTTCCTTTACCATGCGATCTTCCAAAGAATGAAAAGAAATCACGCAGAATCTGCCCCCTGGATGTAATAAATCCAACCCTTGTTTTAATGCCGTATGTAATTCTTCCAGTTCATCATTGACTGCGATACGAATGGCTTGAAACGTCTTTTTTGCCGGATGCCCTTTTTTATGTAAGATTTTTTCCGGCAAGGCGCTTCGTATGATGTCAACCAATTGCAATGTCGTTTCAATCGGCTGTTTTTCTCGTGCGCTCACAATTTGTTTCACAATCAATTTTGCGAAAGATTCTTCACCATAACGATGCAATACGTTCACCAAGTCTTTAGCATCCCATGTATTGACGATCTCATATGCGGTTTTTGTCTGCGTGCGATCCATTCTCATATCCAGTGGCGCATCAAAACGATAAGAAAAGCCACGATCTGCTTCATCGAATTGCGGTGAAGAAACACCCAGATCCAATAAAATGCCATCTACTTTCGTAACGCCACGTTTTTTCAGTTCCTCCCTCATCGTTGAGAAATTGGCATGAATCAACGTTACATTCTTACCAATGTCCGATAGTCGCTGTTTTGATTCCTCTATTGCGCTTTGATCACGATCAAATGCATATAAATGTCCATTGGGAATCCGATGTAATATCGCTTGGCTGTGTCCGCCACGTCCAAGCGTGCCATCTACATAAATGCCGCTCTCTTTTAAATGAAGCGCATCTACACTTTCCTTTAATAATACGCTGATATGTTTCATAGAATAAATTCCGTCAAGTTTTCAGCGATTTCTTCAAAGCTTTCGTTTGCTTCGTTATCCATCGTTTCCCACTGTTCTTTCGCCCAAATCTCGATATGATTGGCAGCACCGATGATGCGGCATTCTTTTTGTATGTTAGCTAAGGAAATGAGCGTCGATGGCAACAGCACTCTCCCTTGTGAATCGATTTCGCATTCTGCCGCTTTGCTTGTCATCATTCTAACAAACATACGTGCATCTTTTTTCGTGGATGGCAGTTTTAACAGCTGTGCATAGATGATTTCCCACTGTTCACTCGTATAAGCGTTCAAACATCCGTCCAATCCTCGTGTAATGATGATTTTCATGCCCAGTTCTTCCCGGAATTTTGCCGGAATGATGATACGCCCTTTTTTATCAATGTTATGTGCGTATTCTCCCATGAACATGTCCGGCACCTCCACTTTCCACCACTTTATGCTACTTTCCACCACTATTATATCGTTTTTATTGTTATTTGTATAGAAAAAAATTACTTTTTTTTCTTGCAAATTCATTTCATCTTCAACAGATTTTCCATTGTAGAAACTTGTTGTGACAAAAAAATACAGATAAAGGAACATGATCTGTATTGTGTGCTTATATTTTGTTGAAAGGATGCATTATAATTGTCGCAATGCTTTTACCTGTGTCGTTTTTTTCGTAGTTTTTTCATCTCTTTGCTTGATGATTTTGGCCGGTACACCGGCCACCAATGTATTTTCAGCTACATCTTGTGTGACAACGGCACCTGCGGCGACCACAGCGCCTTTATGCACATGGACGCCTTCCAATATGACCGCATTGGCACCAATCATCACATCATCTTCAATGATCACCGGCTTGGCACTGGGTGGTTCAATTACGCCTGACAAAACTGCATTGGCGCCAATATGACAGCGATCCTTTACAATTGCACGCCCTCCCAATACTGCCCCCATGTCAATCATCGTGTCATACCCGATCGAAGCGCCAATATTGATAATGGCGCCCATCATGATAACGGCGCGATCTTTGATTTCTACATAATCACGTATGATGGCACCTGGTTCAATGCGCGCATGAAGATATTTGGTGTCTTTTAACGGAATGGCAGAATTCACACACATTGTTTCTATATGCATTTGTTCAATATCATCTTTATGTCTGGATAATATTGGCACAATCAGTTTATAATCGCCGATAATGATTTGGTCATGATCTCCGAATTGAAATGCATTAGGGAATTCTAGTTTCTGTCTGCATTTCAGATATACTTTTACTTGCGTG
Source organism: Erysipelotrichales bacterium (assembly GCA_910576345.1). Classification (GTDB taxonomy): domain Bacteria; phylum Bacillota_I; class Bacilli_A; order Erysipelotrichales; family Erysipelotrichaceae; genus C-19. The sequence goes on along the minus strand of CAJTIT010000002.1, from coordinate 60,964 downwards.
CATTTTTTTGCGTCGCTGATCATGGCTGTCAATGTTTCTGCGTCCATTTTCATTCTCCTTTGATCATTTGTTCCATCGTGTAATAACCGTTGGGCTGTTTCATCAGCCATTTCGCACAAGTGAGGGCACCTTGTACGAATATATTGCGGCTGTTTGCGGTATGTTTCAATTCCAGTGTTTCATCATCACCTAGATAAAGCACATGATGTTCTCCGGCAGCGTTCCCACCACGAACCGCATGTATGCCAATCTCTTTTTCTCGGCTTTCATTGAGCGCATATCTACCATAAACCGATGAGTATTGATGATGCGGATCCATAGCCTCTTTGATTGATAACGCCGTACCACTGGGCGCATCTTGTTTATGGCGATGATGTAACTCCACAATTTCCATATCAAATGTATTTTTCAAAATAGGTGTGATGTTTTTTACCGCCTGTAACAAAACAGCGATGCCGAGGGAATAATTGGCCGAATACATCACACGTGTTTGATGGGACAGCTGTTTTAAAACATGTAACTGATCGCCATCATATCCGGTAGTGCCGCTCAAAAGTGCACAGCCGCTTGTTTTTACATAATCCTGCATCAAAGACAACATATAAGGATGGGAAAAATCGATGATCAGATCCACTTTTGGACAACGCAAATAGAGTTCTTTTACATTGGTTGAATCCACAATCATCACAGTTTCCATATCACATCGCTTAGAAATGGCGGCATGAAGCAGTTTTCCCATTTGTCCATATCCGCAAAGTACGACTTTTATCATAACGGTTTACAGCTTCTTTCTACTCCTTATCATTATATGACACAGGCTGTTTCCACATTCCTGTTTGTTCATCATCCCAAAATGCCATGCCTTCCATGATTTTCTTGGCAGATCCATGCATGATAATATGACCATCTTCTTGAATCCGGATACACAATTCTCCTTTTGGCATGTGCACATGAACAAAAGGCTCGATGCACCCATGACGAAACGCAACATAGGCGGCAGCACAAGAACCACTCCCACAAGCAAGCGTCATGCCAACACCACGCTCATACGTTCTTACCCAAATATGAGAGCGATCCTCAATCATGACAAAATTCACATTTGTTTTTTCATGAAACAAAGGCAACTGATGTATTTCTCTGCCCAATGTTTCAAAATCCGTTTGTTTGTCCTTTATCATCATAACTGTATGAATGGTGCCCAGAAACAACGTATCAATCAGAAAGCACTGATTTTGGACAATGATTTCCTTTTGCCAAATATCTTCCTCAATATGAAGCAATGCATGAGAAAAAGACACCTTTCCCATATCAACCTTTATAAGAAACGGATCAATGGATTCTATATCAATGTGATACTTTTTTGCGCCGCATAGGACGTCAAATGTTGTCGAATGCACAATCCGTTTTTCATATACATACCGTGCAAAACAGCGCATGCCATTGCCACACATCGGGGCAGTAGAACCATCACAATTAAAATATTCCATGCGCAAAGGTTTTTCAAGCACAAACAGAAAACCATCTGCGCCAATACCGATATGTCGATCGCACAATTTTTTTACGAGTGATTGCTTTTGTGTTTTTGTAAAAGATTGATCTTTCGAAATCAAAAAATCATTCCCACAGCCATGATATTTAGATACGGCTATTGCATCATAAGCATTATCGTTCATATAAATCTCCCATCTATCTACTATTTTTATGCGATTATAAGATTCTATATGCATGATAACAGATAAATCATCATAAACTGAAAAGAAAGAAGATGAAACATTGAAAAACAACCTTATAAAACATCGCCGCATCCTTCATCAGATACCAGAACTTTCGCATGATTTGCCAGAAACAAAAGACTACATCTTATCCATACTTCACCCATTAAAGTGTGAAATCATAGAACCGGCGCCTTGTGCTTTATGCGCATTTTTTTCCTTTGGTAAAAAAACAACGTTGGCGTTTCGAAGCGATATGGATGCGCTGCCTATAGAAGAGTGCAACCATATATCTTATGCATCCAAGCATACGGGTCGTATGCATGCATGTGGTCATGATGCACATATGGCCGCTCTATTATCTTTTGCGCAAGAACTTCATGAATTGAAATCATGCGAACACAATGTAATGCTTATCTTTCAGCCAGCGGAAGAAACAACAGGCGGCGCACTTGAAATTGTAAAAAGTGGTATCTTACAACGATGCCGCACAATCGCCGTATTCGGTTTCCATGTATGGCCAAAACTAAAAAAAGGACAAATTGCCACAAAAGCAGGTCCTATGATGGCGCGCTCCGCTGAAGTTACCGTTACCATTCATGGAGAAACACGTCATATCGCAGAAAAAAACAAAGGCAAAGATGCACTTGCATGTGCGGTTTCCTTACTATATAACCTATATAAAAAAGAGCGATCCGTACCACAAACGCATGTATTGAAATTCGGCCAATTCCAAAGCGGTACAGCACGCAATGCGATCAGTAATCAAAGTTTATTGCTTGGTACGTTAAGGACACTGGATGATACTGTTTTTGAACTTCTGAAACAAATGATCGATGATGCGGTCAATGAAGCTCGTTTAGAAAGCGGATGTGACATTGAAGTGCATATGAACGAAGGCTATCCACCTTTGATCAATGATCCTGATTTAGTTGAGATTTGTGTAAAACACCTTGATCAACTACATCTTTTAAAACATGCGAATCTGTTAAGTGAAGATTTTTCCTATTACGCATCCATATGCCCCAGTGTTTTTTTCTATCTTGGATTAGGTGATACGCCACCCTTACACAGCGCTCATTTTCAATTTGATGACACCATTCTAGTCAAAATTGTAAATACGTATCGACAATTATTGACTGTCAATTTAGAAGAATTCTCTAAAATTTCTTCCGGATTGTGTCAATAATATTACCTTTCAACTATCATCTATGGTATAATCATACAGAGGTGATTTCATGTTGGAGTATTTTACTCGTGAAAATATAACTATGGCACTAGCGATTTTCGGCTCTCTGGGAACCATCTTTTGTGCAATCTATTATTTGGTTACGCATAAAGTAAAAGTCAAAATCAATGTGACCGGTTATCGTTTGACCAATACATCCTTGTTGTTGTATGTCACATTCACAAGCAAATCTGCAAGACCAATCGCGATCACTGACATCTCTTTCAAACACGCAGATAAAAGTTTCTATGCGTTTAAAAATCCAATCGTTGTGCATCGCACGACGTTCAAACAGAATGATCAACTGATCAATTACAAAGAATTTTATAATGAAACGTTTCCCATTCCGATTTCTGCATATGGGGGAACATCCGGATATATTTATTTTGCTTTTCCGCAGCGTCACGATTTGAATACCGCTACCAATTTGAACTTTGTATGTTCCACCAATCGTCATCGCAAGATCACAACCAAATTACAGTTGAATGAAGTGGAACTATTAAACTGACATTGTTGCTAAATTTTTTGAATATGCAAATTGATATGAACAGTGTGATTCAATATTACGCTGTTTTTTTGTGTTTATGTCAACTTATTTCACCTAAACACCCAATGATTATAAGTCTTCCTTTTTGCCTTAACATTCTTCTTAAATCCTTCCTTGAACAACGTTTCATATAACAACACCTATGAAATAAGAAATTGTGATTTCAAACTTATGATCAATCAATACGATACTCTATAAAAATCCTTTACATCCGTATACTATAAAAACGCCCTATCCTTCGATAAGACGCTCTTTTAACTTATTCAATATCTTCTTTTCCATTCTGGACACTTGTACTTGTGATACATGTAACTTCTGCGCTATTTCTTCTTGTTTCATGTTTTTTTCATAGCGATAGTACAACAACAATCGCTCTCTTTCTTCCAAATGATCCATTTCCTTATGAAGTGCCAATTCCATGACAACGTCACGCTGTTTTTGTTCACACACCTTATCCTCTAAATGAATCGGAGAGCCATCATTCTCATAAATCGTCTCATCAAGGGAATACACGAATTGATTGGCTTCAAACGCCAAAATCACATCATGAACATCCATTTGAAGTTCATTGGCGATTTCCTGATAGGTTGGTTCTCTTCCCAATGTCTGCACAAGCGCTTCTTTAGCCTTGCTCATGGCAAGATATCCTTCTTTCAGCGATCTGGAAATGCGCATACTGCCGTCATCGCGAAAAAATCGCTTGATTTCTCCCATGATAATGGGCACCGCATATGTAGAAAACTTCACTTGATAGGATAAATCAAAATTGTTCAAAGCCTTCATCAAACCAATACATCCGATTTGAAACAGATCCTCATTCATTCCCCGCTGTTTGTGAAAGCGTTTGATGATCGCATAGATCAGCGGTGTATTATTGGATACAAACAGCTCTTTCGCTGTTTCGTCTCCCTGCTGAATTTGTGCGATCAACTCCTCATTGGAGAGCGTTTTCTGTTTGTTCATGTAGCTGCTTGCGCAAGCGCACGATACATCCGTTCCCCAAACTGCTTTCAACATGAAAATCATCCGCAAAGGAACTCATAATGGTCATTCCCATACCGGAACGCTCTAAGTGCTGTTTCGTCGTATACAGCGGCTGCATTGCCAACGCAATATTTTCAATACCACATCCTTGGTCTTGTATGGTGATATCTATCGTATGGGTCTCATCATAAGAAACACTTACATCAATCCATCCGTCACCTTTGCCTTCATAGCCATGAATCATTGCATTTGTCAGCGCTTCTGCGACCATTGTCTTGATTTCCATTACTTCTTCGACACTGGGATTAAGCGGCATTAAAAACGCCACAATACTGGTACGTGCAAAAGATTCATTCTCCAATCTGCTTAAAAACCGCATGGTCATTTCATTCATAATTTCACTCCATTCCTTTCATAAGCAATGATCTGAAAAACACCGGACATATGAAACAGCGTCTGATTGGTTCTTGATAAGTTGCAAATGATCAGTTCGCTCCCCATCTTCTTTAGCTGCTTATAACGTGCCAACACGAAACCGATACCGGTGCTGTCTATAAAACTCACTTCTTCAAAATCCATCTTTACGACAGCCGGTTCATAATTTTCAATCAGATCGATACAAATCTGTTTCAGATTACAAATTTTCAGATTGTCAAAATCACCATAAAAATAAAAATACAATGTATCAGCGATCATCTGATATTTCATTTCATACCATTCCTTTCCACTGTCATCATCTTAGCATTTTAAGAAGACAACCTTGAAGATTTCGACAAAGCATATAAAAAAAAGACAGAAAATCAAATCGTTTAGGAAATGATTTTCTGTCGATCTTTTTACTGATACTTACAACAGCTTTCAATTATTGGTAATCTTATGTTTGGAAAATGAAATCATTACTTACTGTAGGATTTTGTCAGATGCGTTATGAGACGAAGAAGTCTTTCATACTTTTCATAAAAATGTCCAGATAATCAAGCGCATGTATTTCCTGTTTGACACTTAAATCACCTTCGATGATAAAGCCATCATCCATTTCTACAGTTATATGCCCAATCACTTCACCTGGTTTATAAGGCAGATCTTTTTTACTGATTTCCACCGTTCTTGATTTTTCTTTTGGTTGAGTGCCTTTTTCATATACGTAAGTCAAGTCATTGCTTGTGATCAACTCGATCTGATTGGGTTTTGTATTGTCCATCGTTTTTGTTTCTACAACTGTATTGGCCGGAATCAATAGTCCTTGTTCAAACTGAGAAAAGCCATAGTCCAGCATCGTTTTGATTTCCGCATTGCGTTGTTTAGAACTCGGTTCCCCCATGACCACCGCGATCAAGCGCAAATCATTCTTCTTCGCTGTCACGGTAATACAAGACATAGCTTCTTGCGTAAATCCAGTCTTTAAACCATCCACTCCGGGATATTGTTTCAACAGTTTATTGGTATTGACCAGCCAGAATTTATTCTCGCTTGTTTCTCGAATATACGCATCATACGTACTGGTAATTTCCAACAATTCATCTCCACCTTCTTTAATCAAGGCCTGCGCAATAAGTCCCATGTCATAAGCACTTGTATAATGTTCAGGGTCATGAAGTCCGGTCGCATTCACAAAATGTGTGTTTTTGCATCCCAATTCCTTTGCCTTCTCATTCATTTTTTTCACAAATCCTTCATGCGTTCCACCGATTTTTTCGGCCATAACAACCATAGCATCATTGGCGGACGCAATACAGATGCTTTTGATCATATCTTTGACGCTCATTGTCTCATTGACTTCCAAAAATACTTGAGAGCCTCCCATACTAGCAGCGTGCTCACTTGTAGAGACCATATCGTCCCATTTTAGTTTATCTTTATGGAGTTCTTCATAGATTAACAACAGTCCCATCATTTTGGTCATGGATGCGGGATAAAGTTTCGCATGTTCATTTTTAGCAAAAATGACCTTTCCGCTTGTATATTCCATTAAATATGCTGCTTTTGCATTGGTTGCCAAATCCATTGTGCTATTTTCTTGCGCATTGGTTTCTTCTGCTTGAATGGGGAAAGAAAATGCCGGAATCAGTGTCATGCATGCGAGTAATACACAAATCAACTTTTTCATTATATCAACCTCATCCTTATCTTATGAATATCCTCTACATTTTAGACATAAATGAATGGAATTATTCAAATGAAACAATATAAAACAGCCTTTTCCTATAAAAAGCACTTCTTGTATTCATGATATACAAGTAAACTTTGAAACAATAAATGAGGTATAAGGACAAGACTGCCCTATACAATCATAAAAAGTTAGCTAGTAACAGGAAATCGATATGGGATGAATATCCAACATCTCATGACGAGGGCACTTATGATAATTATTGTACAATGGACGAAATGAAAAGCTATGTGAATTGACATGGCATTTTCTTGTCGGCTGTAAAAAGTAACTTTTCAATTTACGAAAACAGTTTTTTATCGCATATCTGTTGACTTTTTTGTAAAATACCTGTATTCTATTAACAATCATAAAAACGCTGGATGCAAAACAGGATAGTACTTGACGAACTTCAGAGATCTGTTGGTTGGTGAGAAACAGTGCAGTCATACTATCTACTCCTTTGCTAGTTGTATGGGCGAAACAATATAGTAGTCCATATCGGAACACCGCTTTCGTTATCAAACGGTTCATGATATTTCATGAAATGAGTGGACATTTTGTCAAAAAGAGTGGTACCGCGTGAGTGATAAGTTCAGCTTTCGTCTCTTAGGAGAGGAAAGCTTTTTTTATTTCATTGGAGGAGGATGAATATGGAAGGTTACCAAAAGTATCGCAGAGGCTATTTTATGCCTCCGGAAGAATGTCTGGAATGGACGAAAAAAGAATATGTGGAAAAAGCGCCGTTATGGTGCAGCGTTGATTTGCGTGATGGAAATCAAAGTTTGATTGTTCCCATGAGCTTAGAAGAAAAAGTTCGCTTCTTTCAATTATTGGTGGAAATCGGATTCAAAGAAATTGAAGTTGGATTCCCTGCCGCAAGCGAAACAGAATACGCATTTTTAAGAAAACTGATTGAAGAAGATCTGATTCCTGACGATGTTACCGTACAGGTACTGACACAGGCACGCGATCATATTATCCGCAAGACGTTTGAAGCACTCAAAGGCTGTAAACATGCGATTGTGCATGTCTACAATTCCACCAGTCTTGCACAAAGAGAACAAGTGTTCCATAAGTCAAAAGAAGAAATCAAACAAATCGCTGTGGATGGCGCAAAACTGTTGAAACAGCTAAGTGAAGAATGCGGCGCTGATTATATGTTTGAGTATTCACCGGAAAGTTTTACCGGTACCGAGGTTGAATATGCACTAGAAGTATGCAATGCAGTCATTGATGTATGGCAACCGACGCCAGATAAAAAAGTTATTATCAATTTGCCTGTCACTGTGGAAATGTCCATGCCTCATGTATATGCATCACAAATCGAATATATGTGCAAACATATGAATCGTCGTGATTCGATTATTGTTTCCCTACATCCACACAATGATCGTGGCTGTGGTGTTGCGGATAGTGAAATGGGATTGTTGGCAGGAGCTGACCGCATTGAAGGTACGCTGTTTGGCAACGGTGAGCGAACCGGCAATGTGGATATCATCACACTCGCAATGAACTTGTATGCGATGGGTATCGACCCAAAACTGGATTTCCATGAAATGCCGCATGTCGTTGAAGTTTATGAACAAAATACACGTATGAGCGTTTCAATGCGTCAGCCATATGCCGGCAAACTTGTCTTTGCGGCATTCAGTGGTTCTCATCAAGACGCTATCGCAAAAGGTATGCATTATCGTGAAGAGCACAAAAAAGATATTTGGGATGTACCATACCTCCCCATTGATCCAAAAGACGTTGGTCGCATCTATGAAACAGATGTGATTCGTATCAATTCTCAATCCGGAAAAGGTGGGGTCAATTATGTATTGGAAGAAAGCTATGGAATCATTTTGCCACCGGAAATGCGTGAAAGCGTCGGCTATTATATGAAATCGATCAGCGATCATGCGCATAAGGAATTATTACCAAATGAAATCTATGATTTGTTTGAAAAAGAATATATGAACGTGGATTGTCCGATTGCTTTAATCGACTATCACTTCAAACGCAGCGATCATCTTCATGCCGATCTTCATATTCAATACAATGGATCTGAACTAGAAATCAGCGGTGATGGAAATGGTCGTTTGGATGCCGCAGCGAATGCATTGCGCAAAAACTTGGATCGTTCCTTTGAAATTCAGGATTACAGTGAACATGCATTAAGTTCCGGATCCACTTCCAAAGCAGTCGCATATGTAAAGATTTTGGATTGTCAGGGAATCGAACAATGGGGTGTTGGCATTCATGATGATATTATCGCCGCATCCTTACGTGCTTTGTGCAGCGCCTTGAATCGCGCCATCACACAAAAAGAGAAAGGAGTTTAATCCTTATGGGAATGACAATGACACAAAAAATACTGGCTGCACATGCTGGTTTGAATGAAGTAAAGGCAGGTCAACTGATTGACGCAAAACTAGATTTGGTATTGGGTAATGATATCACATCCCCTGTCGCTATCAAAGAATTTGAAAAACACGCCTTCGCATCCGTATTTGATAAAACAAAAATTGCGATGGTCATGGATCATTTTGCGCCAAACAAAGATATTAAGGCAGCTCAACAATGTAAAACATGCCGTACTTTTGCAAGAGGATTTGACATTGATCATTTTTACGATGTTGGAGAAATGGGCATTGAACATGCATTGTTGCCAGAAAAAGGTTTGGTTGCCAGTGGTGAATGCATCATTGGGGCTGATTCACATACATGTACCTATGGAGCGCTTGGCGCATTTTCCACCGGTGTTGGAAGCAGCGATATGGCAGCCGGCATGGCAAAAGGAACTTGTTGGTTCAAAGTACCATCTGCCATTCGTTTTGAACTGAAAAACGCTTTAAAGGAAGGCGTCAGTGGAAAAGATGTGATTTTGCATATCATTGGTAAAATTGGCGTTGACGGCGCATTGTACAAATCCATGGAATTTGGTGGTGAAGGACTTTCTTCTCTTACCATGGATGATCGTTTGACCATCGCAAATATGGCAATCGAAGCTGGCGCAAAAAATGGTATTTTTGAAGTCGATGATATTACCGTTGCCTATATGAAAGATCGTGTGAAACGTCCTTATCAAATCTATACACCGGACAAAGATGCCTATGAAACGATCATGGAACTGGATCTATCACAAATCAAACCAACCGTATCCTTTCCACATTTACCGGAAAACACAAAAACAATCGACGAAATCAAAGAAAAAATCGCTATAGATCAAGTTGTGATTGGTTCTTGTACAAATGGACGTATTAGTGATATGCGCATTGCGGCAGAGATTTTAAAAGGAAAACATGTCGCAAAAGATGTACGCACCATTATTATTCCAGCAACACAAAGCATTTACAAAGAATGCATACGACTTGGCTATATCGATATTTTCCTAGATGCCGGCTGTATTGTTTCCACTCCGACCTGCGGGCCTTGTTTAGGCGGATATATGGGCATACTTGCAGAGAATGAACGATGTGTCGCAACCACCAATCGTAATTTTGTTGGACGTATGGGACATATCACATCAGAAATCTATTTGGCATCTCCGGCAACCGCAGCGTATAGCGCAATCGCCGGATGCATTGCCGGAAAAGGAGGAATGTAATCATGAATGCACATGGAATCGTTCATAAATATGGAGATAACGTCGATACGGATGTCATCATTCCTGCACGCTATTTGAATACAAGCGACGAAAAAGAACTCGCAAGTCATTGTATGTGTGATATCGACGAAACATTTCACACAAAAGTAAAACAAGGTGATATTATGGTAGCTGGCGATAATTTCGGGTGTGGTTCTTCCAGAGAACATGCGCCGATTGCGATCAAAGCCAGTGGTATTGATTGTGTCATTGCCAAAAGTTTTGCGCGCATTTTCTATCGCAATGCGATCAATATCGGACTTCCTATTCTAGAATGTGAAGAAGCAGGAAATCGTATTGACGATCACGATGAAATAGAAATTGATTTTGATTTAGGCAAGATATACAATCGCACCAAAAATGAAACGTATCAGGCAGAACCATTTCCTGACTTCATCAAGGAAATGATGGAACAAGGCGGATTGTTAAAAAGCATCGCCAAAGGAGTGAAATAATATATGGAAAAACATATTACCATTATCAAAGGAGATGGCATTGGACCAGAAATCGTAACAGAAGCCATGAAAGTTTTGGATGCGATCGCTGAACAATACGATCATACATGGATCTACAAAGAAATTCTGGCAGGTGGCTGTGCCATTGATGCCTATGGAACATCTTTAACAGAAGAAGCTTTAGATGCCTGTGTCAACTCCGACAGTGTACTGCTTGGCGCTGTGGGAGGACCAAAGTGGGATCAGGTCGATCCTTCTATCCGCCCAGAGAAAGCATTATTGGGCATTCGTAAAGGTATGGGATTATACGCAAACCTTCGTCCGGCAACGATTTTGCCACAGCTTGCGCACACTTCACCTTTGCGTAAAGATATCGTGGATCGCGGCATTGACTTCATGGTCGTACGTGAACTCATTAGCGGCGTTTATTTCGGCGAAAAAACAACGATAGAAGAAAATGGCGAACTGGTCGCATGCGATCAAATGATGTATCGTGAACATGAGATACGCCGCATTGCACACACCGCATTTGAAACCGCAAGAAAGCGCAAATCCCGTGTGATTTCTGTGGACAAGGCGAATGTTTTGGATACTTCCCGATTATGGCGTAAAATCGTCCATGAAGTAGCAAGTGAATATCCGGATGTGGAAGTTAGTGATATGTTGGTAGATAATTGTGCCATGCAGATTGTCAAAGACCCATCACAATTCGATGTTGTCGTAACCGAAAATATGTTTGGCGATATTCTAAGTGATGAAGCCAGTATGATCACTGGATCCATTGGCTTGATACCAAGTGCTTCTTTAGGAGAAAGCAGCGTTGGCATGTATGAACCCATTCACGGCTCTGCGCCGGACATCGCCGGCAAAAACATCGCCAATCCAATCGGCACCATATTGGCTGCGGCAATGATGTTAAAATACAGCTTTGATTTATCAAAAGAAAGCGATGCGATCGTATCGGCAGTTCATGAAACGCTGTCACAAGGATATCGTTGTATCGATATTATGGAAGAAGGCATGAAACAATTAAGCTGTTCAGAAATGGGCGACCAAATCATTAAAAACATGAAGTAAAAAGTTAGGCATCGCCTAACTTTTTATGTTTTCAATTAACGTCATTAACTATATCATATATAGCGCATCAACATAACAAACAAACGCTCCATAACTCTACATCAAACATATCATTTTTTCAAAAATCTTATCATAAATCCAGACTATTTTGATCCAATAAAAAATCTTTTAATCCTATGATCGTGATACCGTTGTTATCTCTTGTAACGGGAACATTATCCTTTACTACAATGATCTTTTTGAAATGATCATCGATTTGAAACAAAGAGCATTCTTCTTGCGCTTTTATTGCTTCAGCGTGCAGCGCATAAACTGCCTGTATATAATATCGTTTACTGTCTCTGTTTGCCACAAAATTCACTTCTGTTTGCTTTCTTGTATAACTTTCGTCTTTCTTTTCCAGCAATTCACAAACGCCAACATCCACACTGTATCCGCGACATCGCAATTCATTAAAAATGATATTTTCCATAATATGCGTTTCTTCTTTCAGACAAAAGTTCAATCGTGCATTTCTTAAGCCCAAATCTGAAAAGTAATATTTATAAGGCGTACGGATATATCTTTTTGCTTTTATGTCATAACGCATTACTTTTTCCACCAAAGATGCCTCTTCTAAATACTGTAGATATTGTTTAATCGTTGGCTCGCTAATTTTTAAATTCGCTATACTTTTGAATGTATTTGATAGTCTTCTAGGATTTATTAGCAATCCGATCGATGAAGCTATCACATCTATCAAAGTTTCTAACTGTATGCCATCCTTTATCTTATTTCTTTCTAAAACATTTTTCATATATGTCTGTGAAAACAACCGTTTCAAGTAAATCTCTTTATCTTCGTCTTTTTCTAATAAAGAAACATATGGAAATCCCCCATATAAACAAAACGCGGTATATGCGTCATCCCATGTGCAGCCATCATGAAATTGAAAAAATTCGTAAAAGCTAAGCGGATATACATGTATTTCATCTCCGCTTTCTATAAATTCTGTAATAATATCGGATGATAAAAACATTTGACTCCCTGTTATATATACATCTAAATGCTTCATATGTAAAAAAGTACTCATTACATCTTCAAATTCTTGCAAGAATTGTATTTCATCAATAAAAAGATAATACATATCTTCATCCTTCATTTGATCATAGACATAGTCAATACATTGATCGGGATCTCTTTTATCTTTATTTTTTTTATCATCCAATGCAATTTCAATAATATGTGAAGATTCCACACCGTCTTCTAATAAATACTGTTTATATAGATGAAACAAAAGGTATGATTTTCCGGTTTTTCTTGATCCGGTGATAATTTTGATCAGTGAATTGTGCCTTTTTGAAATCAATTGGTTTAAATAACGATCTCTTTTAATCTCCATCTGAAATCCCTCCATTTTATATTTTCATCAACTTTGAGATTTTTATAAATATGATTATACATCATTTATATACCTTTGACCATCAGCTACTGTATATTTTTATCAATGTTGACGACTTTATAAAACCGACGACTTTCATGCAAATGGTGTTTCATTTCTACAGACGTTTCAGAAGATTTCTAGATAAAGCAAAGCAGCAGCACAATCTGTCAATCGTACTGCCGCTTTACATTTAAGAATGATCATGATGATAAGCCTGATAAAGATCACTGCCTTTGTGACAAGCATGACATGATGTACAAGCGCCGCCACAGCTATTTTTCTGTTTCAAAAGCGAATGAATAGCAAGATACAAAATTCCAATAAGAATGATCAACAGGAAGAAGGTTGCCATATGACTTTTCCTTTCCTAGAAACACCGCTTGGTTTACGAAACAATCCATATAGGAATAACAGGAATACAAGAACTGCCAGTATCGTAAATACACCAAATGTGCCTGTCTCAATGCATATCCAGAACTGATAAATCATAAAGGAAATTGCATAAGCAAAAACGCATTGATATGTGATCGCAAATAATGTCCATTTTGTATGATTCATCTCTCTTTTTATAGCGCCAATCGCCGCAAAGCAAGGTGCGCACAATAAATTGAAGACAAGGAATGAGAATGCGGCTGCGCTTGTGAATGACGCAGATAATACGCCCCAGATTTCAGCGCCATCTTCTGCGACATCCGCAAACCCAAACAAAATGCCAAACGTTGTGACCACATTTTCCTTTGCGACAAGACCTGTAATGGCAGCGACGCCACCTTCCCAAAATCCCCATCCCAAAGGCGCAAACAATGGCGCAATCCAAGATCCGACCACTGCCAGAAAACTTTGTGACAACGCCTCCTCTTCCAACATCACAAATGCCCCATCCACAATACCAAACCGCGATAAGAACCAAATAACAATCGCAGACAAGAGGATAATAGTTCCGGCCTTACGAATAAAACTGAATCCACGCTCCCACACGCTTCTAAGAATATTGCCTGCTTTTGGCATATGATAAGGAGGAAGTTCCATAATGAATGGCGATGGATCTCCCATAAACAAACTTGTTTTTTTCAAAATGATGCCAGAGATAATGATGGCGAATACACCAATAAAATAAGATAGCGGGCTTACCCACCATGCGCCTTGAAACAGCGCACCGGCAATCAACGCAATAATTGGCAGTTTGGCGCTACAAGGAATAAAAGTCGTGGTCATAATCGTCATACGGCGATCATATTCATTCTCAATCGTGCGGCTTGCCATAATACCGGGAACACCACACCCTGTTCCAATCAACATTGGTATGAATGATTTTCCGCTCAATCCGAATTTTCTAAATACACGATCCAAAATAAATGCGATTCTTGACATATAGCCAATATCTTCCAACAAAGCCAAAAACAAGAACAGCACCAACATTTGCGGCACAAAACCAAGTACGGCACCGACACCGCCCACAATACCATCCAAAATCAAAGAAGACATCCATTCTGCACAGCCAATCGTATTCAGAAAATCTTCAATAACCGGTGGAATGATTTCGCCGAATAAAACATCATTCGTCCAATCTGTCACAAAAGCTCCCACCGTTGTGACAGAAACATAATAAACAAGAATCATAACAAGCGCAAAGATAGGAAGTGCCAGCCATCGATTGGTCACAATACGATCTATGCGATCGCTTCTGCTCATTTTCTGTTTCCCTTTTTTATATGTGGTTTTCATCCATCCACTGATCATTTCATAACGAGCATTGGACATAATGCTTTCTACATCATCGTCATATGTTTTTTCCAATTCTTTTCGTATATGATTAATTTCATTCACTTTCTTCGCATCCAAAGAAAGTGAAGACAATACGCTTTCATCTTGTTCCAAACATTTCAACGCATACCAGAAACGTGTTTCCTCAGCCACTTGATCTTTCAAAAGATTTTGAATCTGCATCAGCGCCGATTCGATTTCACTTTCATATTTCCAGCTACCGACACATGTTTTTTTCTCTGTTAACGTCATCTGAATCTGATGAATCAGTTGATCGATTCCTTCATTTTTCAATGCGGAAATTGCGACAAGCGGACATCCGAGTTGTTTTGATAACACATCAATATGAATCACTGCACCGTTTGCCTGCACCACATCCATCATATTCAAAGCGATTACAACCGGAATTCCCATTTCCGTCAGCTGTGATGTTAAATACAAGTTGCGCTCTAAATTAGACGCATCTACCAAATTGACAATCAAATCAGGACGCTTTTGCATCAGATAATTTCTAGCTACGCGCTCATCCAAGGAATATGGAGATAAAGAATAAATACCTGGTAGATCCACTACGGTAATTTCATGATTTCCTTTTAATTTGCCTTCTTTTTTTTCGACCGTTACACCTGGCCAGTTTCCTACATGCTGGTTACTTCCCGTAAGTGCATTAAACAACGTTGTTTTTCCACAATTGGGATTACCTGCCAAAGCTATTTTCATCCTATCATCCTTTCTTTTTATTAGCTTATGCTAACTCAATTTACAAAAAAAATTACACTACTTCTATACATGCCGCATCTTGTTTACGAATCGATAAATCATAACCTCTTACATGGATATGGATGGGATCTCCCAGCGGCGCTATCTTTTGAATACGTAACGGCGTATGTTTGGTTAATCCCATATCCATTAATTTCTTTTTTACGGCAGAAGCTGCCTGAATTTTCGTAATGGTAACTGTTTTACCAATCTCTACTTCATTTAATGTCATGTATCTTTCTCCTTTCTTTGAACCACGATGCGATTTGCCAGCGATTGGTCTAATGCGATTCGTGTATCCTTGACATGAACAATCAAATGCGAGTTATTCTCATTCACAACCCAAATATCAACACCTTCTACAAATCCAAGGTTGGCAAGTCGTGATCGCATTGCGTCTTTTCCATTGATCTTGTAAATGGTAAAACAAGTATGCATCTCTGCCATGGCTAAAGTCATCGTATTTATCTCCTTTCTTGTTAGCATATACTAACTCCTTTCATATATTAGCACTAGCTAACTTATTTGTCAACCAGAATTATCCAATTTAAGCAAAAAACATATGAAATACTCCTGTTACCCTTGAGTGTTAAAAACTCATCCGGGGGAATCTTGGGTAGGCTAACGAAATACATTTCCATTATCCGCATCCAAGGAGTCAAATGTCTTGTTGTGGCGGACACACTCGAAATAAATCTTATTATAACTTTGACACCCATTATTTTTTTATGCTTTTGAACTTATCCTCATGCGGCAACATTTTAAAATGATTATTTCATATGATATCGGATATAGCGTATGTTTATCATACATATTATACAAAAATAGCATACATATAGAATGAAAAAGCAAATTATAAAAACTCCGATAGCCTTCGCTGTTAGATTATGCAAAGACGAAGAAGCAAAAAATATCAAATTTAGTTTATAGTTAATAAAGGGCGTTGCCGGTAAAAGCACTACAAAGGCCATCAGCGTTGGAAGAAACAGCCTTATAAGTGTCTGATAATAAAGCAAAGATTTTAGTTGGGATCGAGTTTTTCCCATTTGAAACAATATACGGACATTTGGAGCCTCTTTTTTTGATTGAACAATCTGCATCAACGATACGGTGGAAAAATAAATAATCATGAATAGAATACAAATACAAATTTGCAAAAATCCCATCCATTGTTGTTTGGCTTGTTCAAAGACATGAACATGCGTGTTAATCAGTAGCATTCCACATGTAAAGGAAAATGCTGAAAAAATCAAACAAACACAAAAGATCGTGTTCATAATTGCGCTTGACTTTGATCCTGCAGTAATTTCAGCGATTTGGTACAGTCGATTACCTTGGTACAGTGTATTTACTTGTGACAGCCGTAAAAAGGCAATAAAAGCATATAACCACTTATAAAATGAAAAGACGCAAAGTAGCATCGGTAACGAAATGAATGAGATGGAGATCGACATTATCTCATCCGGCATAAAAGAAATTGCAAACAATAAGCTTACATAGATGAAAAAATTGATAATAAATATACAGCCCCAAAAGGTTTTCTTATGTACTCCAAGCGGTTGATTGCGTCGCTTTTCACTCATAAGCTCTGCAATCTGCAATTTATATATTTTTTGTTTCATAAAAAATATGGACAATAGTTCAACACAACAAAAGTAAGCAAACGTCTGTAAAATGCTTTGCAAAATTATTTGGAACATGAATAAATGCCCAACCCCTTGCAATATCGTATAGCAAAAAGCGCAAAATACAGCAACACCTAAAGCTACACCAAAGATGAAACATATCGATCCTATGACTAGTAATTCGCTTAGAAACACCCAAGACAGTATATCTTTTCTCATTCCTAACAACGTATAAATAGCAAACTCTTTTGCTCTTTGCTTGACGATAAAAACATTGATATAGTTTGCTAACATGCCCATGATTACCACAATCAACAGAGGTAGGGCCATTGTTTGAAAGCCAGCTTGCATGTTTCCCCAATTTGCGATACTGGTGGAAAAAAAGATGATAGATGTAAGCAGAACCATTGATAATATATAAAGGATATAATCAAGTATTGAGCGCTTTGCATTTCGTAACGCTAATTTAAGATACATAACGACTCCCTCCTGTTATTTTGACTAGGGTGTCCAAAATTCTAGTAAAAAACTCTTGCTTGTTCTCATGTCCCCGTTCCAATGCAACCTTAAACTCACCGTCTTGCATGAACAAAATCCTGTCGCAATAGCAGGCAGATAAGGCATCATGTGTAACCATCAAAATTGTAGCGGAATATTTTTGAGAGAACATAACAAAGGTTTCCAATAACTGTCTTGCGGAGTGGCTGTCCAAAGCTCCGGTCGGCTCGTCTGCAAGAATAAGGCTAGGGCTTGTAATAATCGCTCTCACACAAGCACATCTTTGCCGTTGTCCACCTGAAATTTCATATGGAAACTTATTTAAAATATCAGAAATATCTAATCTTTCTGCCCAATCAATGATTTTTTGTTTTACCGACTCTTTTGGTATTTGCTTCATTGTCAATGCCAACGCAATATTTTCATAGATCGTTAAAGTATCTATTAAATTGTATTCCTGAAATACAAACCCTAAATGCTCTCGTCGAAAAGTTGCTAAATCATTTTCTGATAGGTCCATGATATTTTGTCCATCAATTTCTATCTGTCCACTGGTGGCGCTGTCAATGGTTGCAATCATATTAAGCAAAGTTGTTTTTCCTGAACCAGACGCACCCATGATACCAACAAAACTTCCTTTTGTTATTTCAAAACTAACATCTTTGACTGCCACAGTTGAAGTGCTTTCAGTTTCATATACTTTTCTAATATTCCTTAACTTTAGAACCGTTGGATTATGAGTATCTGTTTTGATTGTCCACTGATCTTTGCCTAGCCAGTTTTTCACCACATCATACAATACTTGATTTGATTTCTCTTTTAAGTCTTTGTCCGATATAAATTCTCCTAAAAGTAACTCGTTCAAAGTGATATGAAGTAACTTACACAGAGGATTAAACAGGGATAAATCAGGCATAGATTTTCCTGTTTCCCATTTTGAGATTGCTTTGTCTGTAATCCCCAATTTTTCAGCAAGTTGACTTTGGGTCATGGCTTTGTCTTTTCTGCGGGCGGCGATAAAACTACCAATCTTCTTTTGATCCATATTTCAAGTTCCTCTCTTTCGCTTATTATTATACTATGGGCAGATAAAACAAACACCTACCAACGGTAGAGTTACGAAAATGTCGCTTGTTTCCAGCTTTTTTACTGTCATATTATAGTTTCTCTCAGCCAAGGCAATAAGCTTGTCATCACCTAATAATTCATTCTTAATAGCCCCGGCTTATGAAATTGAACCAACAGGTTAAGCACTCGCTGTCTTTGATAGCGCACAGTATTTAACAAGTGATAACTTATAGAAATGTTTTATGAACCACACTATATATTTTCCGGACAAACAATATCTTACTAAGAACTGAATCAAATAAGAAAATTGATTTGCAAATTCAAAAAAGATGCTCAAATGCCTTAGTAGCTTTATCTCATCCATTTCAATGTATAAGCATTGTTATAAGCTTTAGCAATCGCTTGAAAACCATTTGATAAAAAATGAACAAAACTACAGACTATAACACATTCTTACTCAACAAACTATTTCAGCTTTTGAAACAATATGTATCAACATACGAAAAGCTGAGGAGCGCTACTACACCGCTCCCCAGCTATTATACCTCTACTAACACAGAAAACTGTTTGAGTACACATATGTCTTATGAATTTATGCTTCTTCAAACTGCGAATTGTACAGTTGGGTATAAAAGCCTTGTTCCTGCATCAATTCATCGTGGTTACCTGCCTCTACAATATCGCCATCTTTCATAACCAAAATCAAATCCGCATCACGTATCGTAGAAAGACGATGCGCTATGACAAAGCTGGTACGATTTTCCATCAATTTCTGCATGCCCTTTTGAATCAACACTTCTGTACGCGTATCCACAGAAGAAGTCGCTTCATCCAAAATCAAGATTTTCGGATCTGCCAAAAAGGCTCTAGCAATCGTTAACAGCTGTTTTTGTCCTTGCGATATATTATTGGAATCCTCATTGATTTCCGTTTGATAGCCATGATCCAGTGTACGGATAAAATGATCTACATACGCTGCATCCGCAGCCTTCATAACTTCTTCATCCGTAGCATCCAGCTTACCATAACGAAGATTATCGATGATAGAGCCATGAAACAGCCAAGCATCTTGTAATACCATGCCAAACAGCGAACGAAGATCTGCACGGCGCATTTCCGTTGTTTTGATGCCATCGATATAAATGGTACCGCTGTTCAATTCATAAAAGCGCATCAGCAATTTCACAATTGTGGTTTTACCTGCACCGGTTGGACCAACGATCGCTATCTTTTTGCCCGGCTTGATATACATGGAAAAATCATGGATGATTATCTTGTTTGGATCATAACCAAAACGCACATTCTCAAACGTAACTTGTCCTTCAATGCGACAGTTTCCATTTTCATCGTAGATTTCAACCGGATTTTCGGTTTCCGGCAATTCTTCCTCTTCTTGTAAGAATTCAAACACGCGCTCCGCAGCGGCAGCTGTGGACTGTAGCATATTCATAACCTGTGCCATCTGCGTAATCGGCTGATTAAAGTTTCTTACATATTGAATGAATGCTTGTATGTCGCCAATTTCAATCGTTCCTTGTATGGCCAGCCATCCACCTAAAATACATACAAATACATAACCAATATTGCCAACAAATCCAATGATTGGCTGCATCAATCCAGACAGAAACTGTGATTTCCATCCAACATGATATAGTTTATGATTGTGTTTTTCAAACACTTCCACACTGCGTTCTTCACCATTGAACGCCTTCATCACGGTATGCCCGCCATACATTTCTTCAATATGTCCATTGACTTCTCCCAAAAACTTTTGTTGAGAAACAAAATATTTCTGTGATTTTTTTACAATCGTTGATACAAATACAACGGATAATGGCACCGTAACGAATGCGACCAGTGTCATCTGCCAGCTAATCGATAACATCATGACGGTAAAACCAATGATATTTACAATACTGGTGATCAACGTATTCAAGCTTTGGTTTAGCGACTGCGCCAACGTATCAATATCATTCGTTACCCTGGATAATACATCGCCATGTGAATTGGTATCGAAGTATTTAAATGGCATACGATCAATTTTTTTCGCAATTTTTTTCCGCAAATCATAAGCAGTACGCTGGGTAACACCGCTCATCACATACTGCTGCACAAAAGAGAAAAGGCCGCTTAACACATACAATCCAAGCAAAAACAGAATAATGGATAGAATATAATCAAAATCAATACCGCCGACACCGGTTACTTTTTCCATAAATCCCTGTGCCAACGCCGTAGTTGCTTTTCCTAAAATCTTTGGACCTACAATCATAAAAATCGTACCTGCGACCGCAAACAACATCGCCAAACTGATTTTTACATAATAAGGACGCATATAAGCAATAAGTTGCCGCATCGTTCCTTTGAAATTCTTCGCTTTTTCTGTGGCGCCCATCATTGGGCCATGTCCCATACGTTTTGGAGGACGTGAATTTGATCTACTCATGTTCTAATTCCTCCTTTGATAGCTGTGAATATGCGATTTCCTGATAAACAACACATGATTTCATTAATTCCTCATGGGTACCGATTCCTTTTACATGTCCTTGATCCAATACAATGATCTGATCCGCATGCATGATGGAAGAAATACGCTGTGCAACGACAAGCACGGTAGCTTTTGTTTTTTCGCATAACTGATTGAGTTCTTTACGTAATTTTGCATCTGTTTTGAAGTCCAATGCGCTGAAAGAATCGTCAAAGATAAAGATTTCCGGCTGCTTTACCAAAGCTCTGGCAATCGACAAGCGTTGTTTTTGACCACCGGATACATTCGTACCACCTTGAGAAATCGCTGTTTCATATTGTTCTGGTTTTGTTTCGATAAATTCCAACGCTTGTGCAATACGGCTGGCCTCTTTCAATTCCTCATCACTTGCATCTTCTTTCGCATAGCGAAGATTACTCGCAATCGTACCGGAGAACAGCACGCCTTTTTGTGGAACGTAACCAATACGCTCACGCAGATCCTTTTGGGAAACATCGCGCACATCCACGCCATCGACAGATACATGACCATCGCTCACATCATAGAAGCGCGGAACCAAATTAATCAATGTGGATTTACCACTGCCGGTACTTCCGATAAAGGCAGTGGTTTGTCCCGGTTTAGCCGTAAAGGAAATATCATGTAAAACATCTTCTTCTGCGCCGGGATAGGCAAAGGAAACATGGTCAAATACAACATAGCCTTTTTTGGTTTCATCAAATGCCTTTGGTTTTGATGGATCCTGTATTGAAACTTCACAATCCAGCACTTCTTTGACACGCACACCGGCAACCGCAGCACGCGGAATCATAATTGCAACCATCGAAATCATTAAGAATGCCATAATGATCTGCATCGTATATTGAATGAAAGCCATGATATCGCCAATCTGCATCGATCCGACATCCATCTGTTTTCCACCAACCCAGATAATTAACAAAGCAACGCCATTCATAACAAACATCATACATGGCATCATCGCTGCCATTGCGCGGTTGACAAACAAGTTGGTTTTCGTGATTTCCTGATTGGCATTGTCGAATTTTTTTTCTTCGTACTTCTGCGTATTGAACGCACGAATGACCGACATACCATCCAAGAATTCACGCATCACAAGATTTAAGCGGTCAATCAGTTTCTGAATAACTTTAAACTTCGGCATAACCACAATAAAGATGGTAAAAATCAAACCTAAAATTACCGTCAGAACCAATGCGATGATCCATGTCATGGACACATTGGAATCCAGCACCTTTAACAAGGCTCCGATACCGATGATTGGCGCATACAAAACGATGCGAATGAACATTACAATGACCATCTGTACTTGTTGAATATCATTCGTATTGCGGGTAATCAAAGAAGCTGTGGAAAACCGATTGAATTCTGCACTTGTAAAACTTTCCACTTTCTTAAATACATCGCCACGCATTCTCAAACCAATGCCGGCTGATAAGCGACTTGCGAGTAGTCCGACAAATATTGCGCATATTGCGCTTAATAAAGACATTCCCAGCATTTTCAAGCCGCTTTCCAATATATAATTGGTTTGAATCGCATCCGTATCCATTCCAATCGCTTGGTACTCTGCTTTTACAAATGCCGTTGCGGCGGTATTCAGTGTAGAATCTCCCATGGAGCGCAGCTGATTTCCCATGTCGTCTTTCATCTTTTGGATTTCTGTTTTTGGCATCATACGCATTCCATCAAATATATCCATGCCTTTAGGAAGCTGTGCCATCATTTTCTGAATTTTCTTCACTTCTTCACTGTTTTCATCCAGTGTAGATGTCTCTCCACTTGCGATACCATCCAAACTCATTACCAAAAGCTGTGGAATCGCCATATCTTGTGCCAATGCGTCTGTATCTTCTGCCTGTAACAAATACACATCTTCATTCGACAATGCAGGATAGGATTCCACTTGCTCCATTGTCGCATTCTCTTTTGTTACCAACTGATAAGCATCATCCATCCTCGTGATTCCATCTTCATCCATAAAAATCTTGACTTTTTCGTATTCGCTTGCACGAATCGCTTCTGGTAATGAACTGGTTATACCACCGGTTTGAATACCGTTATTTACAATTTCTGACATATAATCTGGCAAAGCCAATTCTGTCTGCGCCTGTACAAATAACAATGCAATAATTGCCACAACGGACCAAGTAAATGGTTTTAAATATCGTATCATCAATTTTGTCATTGATCCAAACTCCTTTCTTGTTTCTTCCAGTGAAATGATGCAGCCTTTTCCAATATGCGAATCAAGGCATCGCTGTCTTCATCACCGATAAATTCCAGAAAATCTATAAGATCTTTCATCGCTGCTTCTTCGTTCTGTTTTAACATTTTCTCGCCGCTGTCTGTTACTTTTAAGTACACACTGCGTCTGTCTTGATCCAAAATAATCCGCTCTACCCATCCTTTTCTTTCATACTCTTTGATCATTTGTGATACAGCCGCCGGTGTTATATGGAAATACGTAGAGATTTCACTCATCTTCATCATTTCTACATGATGTTCCTTGATGTATCCCAAAATTGTTCCCAACATCCATACATCGCGTTTACGCATATGATGATCATGAAAATTACGAAGATTTCCCGCTTTCATGCTTTTGTTAGTGATAAAAAACAAATGGGCGATTTGCTTAGCCTTTTCTGTATCCGCCATTTCTACACCATCTCTCTTTTTAATAATTAAGCTGCTTAATTATTAAATTACTTAAACATTATAATCATATTCATTTGAATGTCAATCACATTCATCAATTACCATCTTTTCACATATTTTTAAAATCAAAGCAGATGTTTTTCTATGAACGCGGCAACTCCATCATTCTGATTGTCTTCCGTTAGATAGTCCGCTGCTTGTTTCGTGCGTTCACTGCCATTGGCCATTACCACGCCGATACCGGCTGCCACAGTCATATCATAATCATTATCCGCATCACCAAAGGTGCACAGTTCTTCCATTGGAATGCCATGCAATTCCATCAATGTTTGTAGACCAAACGCTTTAGAAATATGCGGATCCATATATTCATATAGTCTGCTTGTGGTGATCAAAGATGTAAATTGAAATTGATCGCTTTGTAAAGAACGACTTCGTTTTGCGACTTGATCCATCCTTGCAGGATCACATATGATCATCAATTTACTTTTGGGCTCTGTCAAGTACGTATCGTAATTGACAACTCGATACGGAACACGATCCATTTTTGAAATATTTTGTATCAGCGTATCTTCTTTTGGCACATATAATATACCATGATCAGGGATCGCAAAATTCACATCCATATCTTGATAATGGCGTATTATCATCTTTAACACGTCCGGTTCTAACGGAAACTGGCGAATCGTCTTGTCCAGTTTGAAATCATAGATTTCTGCGCCGCCTGTGCCCACGATCGCATCCACCATATGTTCGATTCCCCATATGGGAAGCAGTTGTTTTACGCTTTCACATTCTCTGCCGGTGCATAATCCAAACAAAATTCCCTTTTCTCTTAAATTTCGTATTGCCGTTTTGGTTCGGTCACTAACGATTTGTTTCTCATTTAACAATGTTCCATCGCAATCACACATAACTGCTTTCACTTGTCTCATATTCAAATCTCCTTTTACATCGACAAGACAATGCTCAATACATATGAAGCCAAAATCAGTGCGCCGCAAAGAAACACCACTAGTTTCTGTTTTTTAAAACGAATCAACAATAAAGTCAACACACTGGAAAAAGCGCCAAAGATCAAAAGATTGAATACTTGATTTTCTCTTAGATATATACCGCCTTTGGTATAAAGAATATCAGCAAAGCATAGTATTGTGAAATTGAACAAGTTACTGCCGACAATGTTTCCAAAAGATGCGTTGAAATTGTGGATGCGCACCAAATTATAAGATGCGGAAAGCTCCGGAAGCGATGTAGCAATGCCCAAGAAGATGGCACCGGCAACCGTTGATCCCAAATGAAGTGATGCAGATATTTGATCGGTAACATGCGTCAATAAAATACTGACCCCAACAAGCAATACACTCAGCACGCAAAATCTTAATATGACTTGTGATAAAGACAAGCTGCAGTTATCTTCATTTTCACTTTCAGCGGATGTGTCGCTTTTCATAAACATTACATTGATGCCATATACGATCAATATCAACAAAGTCATCAAATTGACGTTGATGAATCCCAAAGAAATTTCAATAGGAGCAATGATCGCCATAAAGGTTAGAATATACATCACCAATCCATACCACAGCGTTTTTTTATGCGAATTGCTTAATCGAGCATTTTGATAGCTTTTATGAAACAATAAAGTCAATGTGCCAACCACACAAAGATTGAACACATTACTGCCTAGAATATCTCCTTGCACAAGCTGTGGACGATCGAGTGACAACACGGCAGTCAAAGCAGTGAACAGCTCCGGAAGTGAAGTTACCGCAGCTAATAACACCCCCCCAATAAATGCGCCTGATAAATTCGTCTTTCGATCTAAAACATCTACATAATATGACAGACGTACTGCCAATATGACAACCAAAAACGCTAAAATCAAATAAGCAAGATAAATCATCATTTTCATCCTTTCCAAAAAAATAGAACGATTCTCATGCCTAGTATGGCATAAGTCTCGTTCTTTAAGGTTAAAACCAGAAATAAATTTCGGTTGTTGGCTTAACCACGCACATATCATTGCGCAAACTACTCCCTTATAGGTCTTTATCATATCATATTTCCAAAAACTGTCAATGGTTTTCTTACCGAATATGAATTCCATCTGGAATAAGATGCACGAACAAAAGAAAAGGCAAGCCCATAAAGGAAACATCTATACAGGCTTGCTTTCATTTCATTCTTGTTTAATCATACGATATATGTTTATTTCCATGTACGAATACATCGTTTCCTCATCCAGTACATGAAGGCACCCATAACGATCAATAGGATCATATACGGTCCAAACACATCTGTGATACCTGTATTCACACCAGATATAATGGAAGGATCCTTATGAGGAAGCTGCGGTTTTATTGTTGGCTGTTCCACATCTTTCACCTTATCTCCTACAATACCATAATAGGAGAAATGTTCCACTTTAAAACATATATATCCATCTACAACTACCGAACGTACTTCTTCAAATGTTCCATCCTCTTTGATGTAAATCACTTGTGGATGTTTTCCAAACCATTCTGGGCGCAGTTTGATTTTCACTAGCAGTGGTTCATCAAACAAATACACTTGATTGTTTTTCAACAACTTGATTTCATAAACATCCATGATTGCTTTATCCTTAAAGTAGGTTGCATCATACTGATTTGTTAGCGACTGTAGTTTATCGAGTAACGCTGTATCATTCTCATACAAACTCACAGCGCTTAATTGAACATCCGCATCCAATTTTCCACTGACACTGACATTGCCTTCCTGTATCGTACGATCATCATTGTACAATTCCAATGCCTCTATGGCCTTTAACAGCTTTTCCGTGCATTGTTTTGCATCTTCTTGTGATATGACATCCTTTTTGAGCAATGCTTCTGCCGCTTCCAGTGACTGCTTGCATGCATTCCAACTGGTTTGCGTATAGAGATCCTTATCCAACTGATTTGCCTTTTCGATTGCTTCTTTTAAGGCTTCTAAATCTGCAGGCTGTGTTTTTTTCTTTAAACCTGCGATTGCATCCAATATCGCCTGTGCCATACCATCTACGATATCCTGTTCATTGATGAGCTTATCTCTAATCACTGCCGTCACTGCTTTTTCTACAGGGCTAAAATCCACATAGTCATTTTTATGCAGCGCATTGGCTTGTTTCAATGCTTCATCGACAGCTGAATAATCCGCTGCTTTATATGCCAATTGTTTGATAGCATTTTGTAATGCAACGCAGGCGTCGTCTACCTCATTTTGTGTCGCATCTTCATTTTCCAACAACTGATTTGCGTTCGCTATCGATGTTTGTAGCGCATTCCAACTGTTTTCCGTGTACATTGTTTCTTCATAAGCGTTTGCCTCTTGGATCACTTTCTGAAGCTCTGCTTTTTTCACAACGTAACGTGTGCCTTTTACAATCAATTCTTTAACGAACACAGAGTTTCGCTTTCCACCAGATTCCAGTTGAACATCCGTCAAGATTAGTTTGATATAGCGTGCTTTGACATCATCAAATGCATATTCATCTTCATTACCTGGTCGTGTGTTCGTCTTTTTCTCCCCTATTTTGGTCCATGTTTGATTATCTTCACTAACTTCCAATTCATAATGATGCCAAATATCTTTTCCAAACATGATCTGGATCTGCGCGATTTCATACACATGTTCCAAATCAATGATCGCCCACCCTGGTGTTATCGCATCTTCATATGGTTTTCCTGGAGGACTTAATCTTCCAGCATCCCAATACGTATCCAAGCTGTCATCTGTCAAACGTGCTGAATTTCCAGCAGGATCATTGTGGGCAGTCACCGTCTTATTGAGTGCGATATTCGGCATTGTTTTCAGATCAAGGGCGACGATCGCATCATACAATGCCCAGTAAACGGTACCTGCTTCATCCGGATTCGCATCATTGCCATAGGATGTCTTAGCGTCTTTCAAGGCGGTTTCAAACAGTTTCAACTTATCTTGAGATGCATTGTCTGTTTGAAGTGTTTCTGCATAATCGATCAAAATGTTCAACTGATCCAATGTAGGAAGGATACGTTCTCCATACGCACGAATTTCCTTTAACTGCAATTCTTTATCGGTACAATCTGCCACAACTTTAACATAACGTGCTATCGGGAAATCCAAAGGATAGTTGATCCCTGTTTCTTCCTCATTGCCACTCTTCTTTTCACCTACTTTTGTCCATGTGCTGTTATCATTACTAATGAATACACGATATCCACAGCTTTCTGTTGTGGATGCGATATTGAGTTTCGATAATTGGAATTCTCCAATGAGGTCAATAACAACTTCTGCTTGATCTCCTTTGATGGCTACCACTGTATCTGCATCACCATCATTCACGGCATTGATATTGTCATTGGCAGGTGAAGCATGGGCAAATCCTGGCATTGCGATATTGCCAATATTTTGATCCAATTCACCGCTAATGGCGCATTCATCCAAAACACGATCGGCGATTGACTTGATTTCTGCCGCAGAATCTTTCGCTGTACGCGTATAATTTTGTTTCGACAAGTTCCATTGCCAATACACATGGAAATAATCATTTTTTGATTTGTTTCCAGCGGAAATGGATGCACCATTTTCTAGATTTGTGGCAACTCGGTTCAAGTATTCACTCCAAATGCTTGTGTTCAAATCTTGGAAGATACCTTCATAATTGCGCCAACCATAATCCTTCAAGCCACCATGCGAACTACGAGATCCCCAGGAAGTGATCAATGCCTTGGCACCCATTTCAAAGGAATCTGTCGCAAAATCATCATATGCGCTTGCACGATCGGTTGCCTTTCCAATCCATTCTCCACCCAGTTGTTCCTGTTGCGTGGATGCGACTTCATTTAATACGTCAAATGCATTGAGGAATTCATCTTTTAACTGTTTGAATTCATCGACACGATCGCCTGTTCTTGCATCCAACACTTCATTGTATTTTAATACAGAATAGTTGCTGACATGTTGACGCATGATTTCTGTGATGTCGTATAAGTAGCATTCGCTGTCTTTAAATTTATCAAAATCTTCTAGCAATAAGCGCAAAGCACTTTCTAGATTTTCTGCACCATATGGAATGCTTTGTTTGCCATAATCTTGTGGTGTTTTTGATTTCATTCCAAACAATTCATTGGTAAAACGCACACCATGATCATAGTTTGCATTTTTCATTATATTCCAAGCCATACGTGCATTCTCAGAAGTGCCACCATAGCGGCGGTTGATATAGCCTTGTAGCCATGTATCCAAATTGAAATTTTCATCCGCCCATGCAAGATCAAAAATCAAATCATACATCACCGGATTGTCATACTGCGCTTCGGAAATGATACCAAGACCAACCATATGTTCACTTGTCTTTTGCGCCTGCAATATATCATTGACCATCACTTCCATTTGTCCATGCATGGATGGATTGCCACCAAAATTCGCAAGCAGTCCCCATGCCCAGCTCGTACCATTGAACTCTTTCGCATCTAATGTAGTACTATCATATTTTGTTTTATTGTATTTCGTCCAAGAAGCAATCGGATATTTGATAAGATCAATCACGAGTACATGATCAATTCTTCGATCACCCATTCCTTTTAAAAGATCATTGGTTGGGTTACTTTGCCATCCTTGTACGATCCATACAGCGTCTTTGTCATATTCCAACATGGAATTCAACACTTCATTCGAAATAGTCGCATCGCTCAATCCAGCTGGACGTTTTCCTCCTTCATGGAATGGATCCACCGCATAGTAATCACTTGTGGCTCCATATACAAATTCTTGTGCCTGGTAGAATAGCCGTGCATATTCATCATAGGTTGCAGAATCGGTCGCGATCATACTTGGACGTGTAAAGCCGTTCCATGCGCCTTGTGCAATTGTTTGCACATCTTTTTGATATTCGTTGAAATTTGTCGGAACCATACCGGCATATCCTTGTAAAACCGTCTGCATCCCCAAAGAACGTTTCCAACGCTGTGTGGAACGTGCCAATTCTAAACGATCTTTTACATAACCATCTGGTACTGGTCCACCGAATACTTCCATATTATCCATAAATTGCCATGCATAATATGCAGGACCACTGAGCCAATCTTTCGCATCATCATAGGAATAACCAAAATTCATGAGGAATTTGATCCATGTCGCTTCTTGACCAGCCAGATCCAATACCACATTCACACCATTTAGCGCCAACCAGTCATTTTCTCTTTGCCATTCCTCTTGTCCAAAGAACGCAAACGTGTAACTCAACGTACAGTAGTTGAACGCATAACGTACTTGATATGGCGTTTCTTTACGAATCGTTTTATTTACTTTGACAATCGATTGTGGCATAGATACTTGTTTTGTCTGTTCTGAAATATGCACATTCAAATAGTTTTTATAATAGTAATTCAATCCTGTCGTCAAAGATAATCCTTCGTTTCCTTTGATATGGATTTTACCATTGGCATCGCTGATTTCATACCAATCTTGATCATCATTGTCATTTACCAGTTCAAAACTGAACCAATCTTTATATTGTGCGCCAATCGTACGTTCAATAATGCCATACACATTATCGATTGTTTCCTGTGCAGAAATCGCACCCGCATATGCACTATCTTCAAAGGAAGTAACGTTAAGTATCTCTTCCAGTGTACCTTCTTTCAGAGCATCTGTATTGGTTTGTGTTGGTGTCCCATATACTCTCACTTCAGAAAGGAAGGCGCTATTTTCATCCTGCGTATATTCCATATATACACGAACAATACGATATGATTGCGTTGTATCAAAATGAATCGCATCTCCACTTTCATCCATTGGACTTAAATCACGTTTTTGATAAAGACGATCATAGGTAGTTCCATCATTACTGCCATATATCGTATAGTTTACTTTTTTACCGGTTGGTGTGAATATTTTCATACCAGTTAGGTCATACGTATCCATCAAATCAATATCGACATAAGATGGATAAAACTGTGCCTGCCAATATGTATTCAGATTTCCGTCTGTAACATTTTTACTTTGGGTTTTGGATAGATTGGTTCTTGTTGGTTTTTGATAAGCAATATTCGCTGGATCCGATGGATCCGCAATGGAAACAAGAGCTTCTTTTGCGGCAAATAAACGATTATATAGGATATGTCTATCTAATCCGCTCGCATCACTTCCCAGTGCTTCTGCATCGCTCAATACTGCTTTTAAGGCATCCATGCCTTCTGTGGCATAAGCACTTTCATCCAATGCTTTACATTCTGCGATTAACTGCGTTAATTTCTGCGTATAATTCAGATTGACCGCAGAAATGAATGCGCCCAAACTTCCATCTCCACTTTCTTTACTGTGAAGCATCAGTGATGTGTCCATTCCTTTGTCAGCGACAACAAACACAGTGATTTCAGATAAACCTGCATCCGCAATTTCTTTGATTTTTTCACTAATATCCAATTTTATATGTTTTTGGGAATCTGTTTTCGTTTCATATTCATCACCTTGTTTGATGGTAAAGTCACATAATACATGTTCTCCATCATGCTGAATGGATGTGGGTCTGTTATTCCAGTTGACGGTTGTTTCATCCCAAGCCACATCATTTGTGTAATAGAAATGATAAGTCTGATCTCCATTGTTGAATCCTGGATTTTTGAAAATATTGAATTCTAAGAAATAGCTGTCTAAATCATTCTTTTCCATCCATTCTGCACTTGGCACTTGAAATTTCATCAGACCGATAATTTCATTGTTATTTGCATATCGTTTGGAATTGATGACTTTATAGTTTTTACCTACATACTGTGCACCATGATCCTTTGTAATATTTTCAAAGTTATATACCGTACCTGCTCTATCACTTCGCACGAATGCATCTGCCTGTATGGCAAACTGTGCGCTTAATCCTGCTTTTGCATAAACCAATGCATCATACGCCTGGGCAATTTGATTGGCATCACCGCTTGTCAGTGCATCTCTTGCGACGCCAAGTTGAGTTTGTAGGACTTGATAGCTTTCACTTGTATAATGTTCGGCACCAATCGTTGCACAAATATCCACAAGTTCTTGTAAGCGCAGCGTATTTTCATCATTGTTCGATGCGATAAGTTTCGGTGCATAGGATCCATCTGCGCTCTCTTTACTGTGTATCATCAGCGACGTATCTTTTCTATCTTGTCCTGCGGTAAAAATCGTGATTTCCTTTACATCGTTGTCAATAAGATTCTTTATTTTATCTGTGACATTGATGCGAATCGTTTTTTCCGCATCGCTTAGAAATTCATATTCTTTATCAGCCGCAATGGTGAAATCAAACAGAACTTGTTCTGTGGATGGATTTGCGATCGATGTCGGTTTATTATTCCATGTGAGGGCAGATTCGCTCCAAGAGACATCACTCATGTAATAAAAATGATATGTCTGCGGTCCCTTTTTGAAATCTGCATTTTTAAATACATGGAATACAAATTCATAGGTGTCATAATGATTCGCTGCGATTTCTTCTTTTGTTGGTAGCGTTAATTTCATAACACTCATGAGTTGTCTTCCATTTGGATAGCTTTTGGTATTTAAAACCTTATAATTTTTTCCTTCATATTGAGCGCCATGTGCTTTCGTAATATTTTCATAGCTTTTCACTGCGTTCCCATTTTGACTATCCACATAAGCGTCTTCGCTAACCGTATATTCTCCATCCCTTGTTTGTGCAAATACCGCTTCCAGGTGAATACCGCCAAGTATTGTACTTAGCGTCATCATCATCGTTAAAAATGTTTTCAATATCCTTTTCATGTCGATCCTCCTCTCAATCCAATCTGCTTATTGGATGTAACAAACATGCTTGCATATTGAACTTTCCTCATCATGATTATAACAAAAAAATCTTAACAAATTTTTGTTTTTTCTTGTAAAAAATTGAACTGTTATTTTCTGTACATAACTTTACTTTTCTTTTATTTCTATAAGATTGAGAACATCGGATGGGGAAGAGAATAAATGTGCAAGCGGTTTACAATTCAATAGAACAACTTTAATTATCACTAACATCTTCATATATGCCGTTCGGTATACAATGCTTTATCAATTTCAAAGAAAGTTGTTTTTAAGCTTATTTTTCTTTGGATTCGTACTTATCTAAGCTGTCTGCCTTACGAATTCTTTTCCAAATCATTTAACATGAGATATACAAGTGAATAAGGCTAGAAAGAAACAAGCATCAAACGCTGATGTTCTTTGCGTATCAACATCTAAAAAGAATGGCATGATGAGATTGGAAACTTCTTCTGAATGCATTATAAAGCGAAAGATTTCAACATTTTTAAATTTATGAAGCAAATGAAAAGTGATACTCTTTTTAAAGTACCACTTTGTC
Organism: Erysipelotrichales bacterium; assembly: GCA_910576345.1. Taxonomy (GTDB): domain Bacteria; phylum Bacillota_I; class Bacilli_A; order Erysipelotrichales; family Erysipelotrichaceae; genus C-19. Next base: position 27,534 of record CAJTIT010000002.1, on the reverse strand, counting down.
AACAATTTGAACAATCGATGAAATATTGATTGTGTTACTTACCGCTGCTTCCCAATTTCCCCTGCATGCGCTGTGACTTCATCGTTAATAGCATTTGATAGGAAACCTCTTTTGATGTCAGCTTTGGAAGTCTTAAAATAATTGCTTGTGCAACTGCCTTCTCATAGGGATAACAAATATAGGGATAAGGAGAAGGTGGCAATTCATTGGGATCCACATGTGATTTAATGATTGCCAGATTCACTTGATCATTCAAATTAGAGATTGGACACATATATTCACCACGAAAACCACTGTCGATCACGCCAGAGCGCTGTGCCATATTTTTAACCCCGGTAGATCCTCGTTCTTTTAACAGTACCACATAATCACTAGGAAACGCTGATGCGATACCGAGGGGCACCATACAAACGCTATGCGGCGCAATGATGCGGTAATCTTCTTCAAAACATGCGTACACATCATATCCTGCATCTTCATCACGTTTTTGAGGTAGAACAGCCTGTTCTTTTACTTTTGCCCAATAAATGATATCTTCCATATGTCCTCCTATTTTGCCATTTTCTCTAATGCATCTTTGGCAGCCGCTTGTTCTGCGCGCTTTTTGCTGGTGCCAATACCGGTTCCCAAAACAATGTTGTCTAAAAGAACATTGACTTCAAACTCCGGACAGTTGCTTGGACCTTCCATGCGTACCGTATGATAATGTACCGTTTGTCTTGTATCAGCCTGCACTGCTTCTTGTAGACGTGTTTTATAATCGACGAGCGCATTGCTTTTTGGCGCTGTGATCGCCGGTGTTAAAACTTGTTCTAAAATAATATCGATCGCATACATGCCCTGATCCAGATACAATGCGCCGAGTAGCGCTTCAAACATATCTGCCAATATGGAATCTCTTTGTCGCCCGCCGTTTTTTTCTTCTCCGGCACCAAGTAATAAAAACCGCCAAAGTCCCAGTTGTCGATTATAGCTGGCCAGTGCCTCTTCACAGACCAACTGCGCTCTTAACGTTGTCATTCTGCCTTCATTTAATAGCGGTCGGATGGAAAACAGCTTTTTGCTTGACCACAGCTGCAATACCGCATCCCCCATAAATTCTAAACGTTCATTGTTTCTTCTGACATTATAATGTTCATTGGCATAAGAGGAATGGGTCATCGCTTCTCTATATAGCTGTTTATTTTCATACTTGATTCCCTGTCCTTCCAACCATTCATAAATTGTCTCCATAACATCACTCTTTTCTAAACTGTTTAATCTACATACGCGCCATTAGAAATTTGTTCACGCAAATAGCGCTCGCATGTTGGATAGTCTTGTAAATGCGTTAAGACATGATGCGCATCATCTCGAGCAACTTCCAAAATATTGGCATCTTGAATTACATCGCCCAAAATAAAACCGGGGATGCCGCTTTGTCTTGTGCCCAGTATATCACCGGGACCTCTTAACGCCAAATCCGCTTTGGAAATTTCAAATCCGTCGCTGATTTGTTCTAAGATTTTCAAGCGCCGAATACTGTCTTCTTCTTTGGTGGGACTCAACAGATAACACCAACCTTTTTGAGTTCCTCTGCCGACTCTACCGCGAAGTTGGTGGATCTGTGAAAGACCAAAGCGATGCGCATCGTAAATGACCATAATATTGGCAGAAGGCACATCAACGCCTACTTCAATCACCGTTGTAGATACAAGAATCTGCGTTTCCTGCTTTTTGAATGTCTCCATCACCTGATCTTTTTCCTGCGTATTCATTTTTCCATGAAGTAAACCCAACGTATATTTTTTACCAAGTGTTGCTTTCATGCCTTCATAGATTTCTGTTACATTTTTTACATTCGTTTCTTCATTTTTTTCAATGGCGGGACAAACGACGTAACACTGATTTCCTTCATCGATCAAACGAAGAATTTCGGGCAATACGGATGCCATAGAAGAAGATCGAATCAGTTTCGTCGTGATTGACATTCTTCCTTTTGGCAGTTCTTGTATTGTGGATACATCCATATCACCATACAGCGACAATGCCAAGGTACGCGGTATCGGTGTTGCGCTCATCAAAAGAAAATCAACTTTATCGCCTTTTTCAATTAATTTTCTCCTTTGTCCAACTCCAAATCGGTGCTGCTCATCCGCGACCACCATGCCAAGATCATGGAATTTCACATCTTCTTGAAATAAGGCATGAGTGCCTACCAATATATCAATTTCATTGTTTTTCAAACGCTGTAGCACATCGTTTTTTTCATTCGTCTTCAATGATGAATACAAAACATCGACACGAACCTCAAAATCTTTAAACAATGTTTTTAAACTGTCCGCATGTTGTTTTGCCAATATTTCTGTCGGCGCCATGAGCGCTGCCTGCTTATGTGATAAAATGCACGCATACATGCCAAATGCGGCGACCAGCGTCTTGCCGCATCCAACATCACCCTGTAACATGCGATACATGATTTTTTCATTAGACAAATCTTTTAGTATATCCTCCACAGCTGTTTTTTGATCGTTAGTCAGCTGAAAGGACAGCGCATGTTGAAGTTCCCATACATCTTCTATATGAAAATGTTTCGAGCGACCTTGAACTTCTTTTGTTTCATTTGCTTTCATTGCCTGCATCGTCAGCTGAAAACGAAAGAATTCTTCGTATTTCAAATGGCGAAGTGCCTGTTTTACGCTTTCCTTGTCTCTTGGATGGTGGATAAAATAAATAGCTTCTCTGCGTGTGATCAGACGATATGTATCACGATATTCTTCGGGAATAAAATCTTGTATATCTAATCCAATTACCTGCCATGCTTTGGATATCATGGCTCGTATATCTTTTTGGGTAATGCCTTCTTTAACATTATAGACAGGTTCCAATCCCAACTGTTCTTTCAAAGGTTTAAAATTATACTGCATGGCGGTAATTTTTCCTTTGCCGTCATATCTTCCTATAACGGTAATCATCGCATTCATTTTAAATTGTGAAATCCAGGGGCGGTTAAAAAGCGATACGTCAAATTCTCCCTCATCTGTTGAAATGCGAAACTTTGTCATGGAACGTTTTCCGCCAAGACGTATGAGGTGGGCTTTGGTTATAATGATACCTTGCACCGCGATCTTTGTATCGCGTTTCCAGTCTTTGAACGGTATCTGTTCAATCATTTCATAGCGAAAAGGATAGTGTTTTAGGAGATCTTCCACACTATGGATGTCCATATTTGCTAAAACAGTCTGCTTCTTTTCTGAAATGCGAATTGACTTTAATTCCATGATGGTTCCTTTCTAGCGTTTCTAAGCAATATTATACCTTATTTTGTGGTTCTATGGAATAAAAATTTGCGCTTATTTACTAGTTTGATTCTGTAAAAAATGTGTAGCGAAAAGGCGTATTTTATCATACGCCTGTGTATTAAAGCATCAGTTCCTGAAAGGTTTGATTGATTAAATTCCATGTCTGTTGCCCAATGATACCATCAGAGGGAATACCCATCAGTCGCTGAAATGCAATGACGCTTGCTTCTGTGGCAGGTCCAAATATACCGTCTGCATTCAAATCAGGAATCGATGGATAATAGATAGAAATGGATTTTAATCGCTGTTGCATCAACTGTACATCGTTGCCTCTGCTTCCTAGACGAAGCAAAGTGCCTGGAAAAGTCGGAAGTGAACTGCTTGGTCCATCTCCTTCATCAATATCATTGGCAGTTCTCAGCAGTAAATCCCAAGTGGCAGATCCAACGATGCCATCTGCCAGCAAGTCAAACTGACGCTGGAACGCAATGACTGCCGCACGTGTACCACTGCCGAATATGCCATCTACTACGACAACCGGTATGACATTGAATTGGGAAGAAACGGTGTTGAGCGCATTTTGAATAACGACAACATTATCGCCGCTTGATCCTTGTTGAAGCGGTCTTCCCGGATAAGGCGCAGGTGTGTTTGGCGGCACGATTTCTTGATCCAATGATGTGTAAACTTCAAAAATGCGGTTCCAAGTTGCTTGACCAATCACACCGTCCTGAATCAATCCGAAGCGCTTCTGAAAGGACACAACAGCCTGTTCCAGTTGTCTGCCAAATCTTCCATCGATCGATACATCCGGTATCTCATCATAGAAAACCGATATGGCGGACAGGTAATATTGAACAAGCTGTACTTCAACGCCTTTTGATCCATTGCGCAGTACAACGCCTGGCCATTCTCCGCTGTACAGATTTTGAATTTGTCCAATGGATTTCAGTTCTGCCAGCTTTCTGACTGCCGCATAAACAAAACTGATTTTGTACCATGTGGCTTTCCCTACGACCCCATCTACGCCAAGGTTGAACTGTCGCTGGAACACTCTGACTGCTTCTTCGGTTGACTGACCAAACTCTCCATTGACCGGAAAAATCGGTGTAATATTGGGATAATTGATCGCGATCGCATTCAACTGTTCCTGTATCTGTGCAACTTGTTGACCGGTGGAACCTACACGCAGTGGTGTTCCCGGATAGGATGATTTGATATCCTGGATATTGTTGGTTTCTCTGATTTCAATATCATTGCCATAGTAATAGCGCAGAATTCTAATGGCACTATATCCGCGATTGGCAAGATCCAGCGTTCCCCATTGTTTGAGTCCCGGACATTGTGCTACTCGTCCATCGCAGTATTCCGCATAATATGGCTCCTGAAAATTACTTTTTTGAATATATTCGCCAAATACTTCATCGACAACATTTGCAATATTGTCATATATATTGCGGTTTTTCACAAATGCTTGGTCAAAGGCGGTGGAGTTGGTGATATCAAAATCATACCCTTTGGAAGGATACCATTCTGTGTAGATTCGATTTAAAACCAAACTCATTTGTGCCCAAATATTAGCTTTTAAGGCTTCATAGGGCCATGTTGGATAGATTTCTGAACTTGCAACGTTTTTCAGATAGTAGAGAAACGGCACGGTGACGTTTTCCGCGGATCGATCCGGGCGTCCCAAATGCACGGTGATATTGGTTGGAATCACAATTTGTGTCAAAATGCGCGCGTTGGTGTTAGGCGGTGTTTGACCAATGTTGTTTCCCCCTTCATTGGTAAGCAGATGGTGATCCGGTATTACATTGATATTACGCTGAGAACTTCGTTGAAGTCTTGTCGGTATGAGTTCAATGTTTAATACACTGTATTCACCTGCGAAAACTTGAACTCCGATTACTTCCTGCATTTCAAAACCATTGGCACGTACTTGTACGTTGTAGGTTTCATAAGGCCGCTCCGTATTTGTCTCATTCAGACTTAAGGAGCGTGCAGGTGCATAGAGAGGAATGTATTCAGTCTTACCTTCCTCGTTCGTCATAAAAAAATCTTCAAATACCACTTCTTCATTGGTTACTTTAAAGATTCTGACCATCGCATGGCGAAGTGCATACGCTTCATTGCCAATGGATGTCTGAACCTGTAAATATCCTGTAGCGATATTCTCACCCCCTAGGCTACTGTATGGTCATCTTTGTATTTTGCATGTATGTATGCCTAGTGATATTGGGTAGATGTGCAAAAAAAGACGCTTTGTCAATGTCAATACCATTTTTATATTATGAAATCTTGTAGCTTTTAACTTCGGTTTTTATAATGTTTTTACGTGAAAAATAGAAGGTAATTCTTATTTCTGATTTACCTTCTATTATTTATAACTTTTTTACTTACTGACATTGGGCTATTCGCCTCTTTTAGTTTCAGTTTTTAGATTGTGCATCTGTAAGATTTCAGATTATGATGCTTTCACCTTCTTGTGTGTCACTTGATACATGCAGAAGATAAAGGATACAAAGGATATGATGAATAAGATCCACCACTTCATCCAATTGTGATCATCACTGGTGTTGACACTTTGATTCATCAGTTTGTCACTTCCTGATAAATAATTGTATTCTCCCTCTTTCACCAGGTTCTTGTCTGCTTTTCCATCACCATCGCTGTCTATGTTGTATTTTGGTTCGATCCCTTCCATCGTATCATATGCAAAGCCATTGGTTTCTGCGTTTTTTTCCGGTTTCCATTTCGTTAATCGAACCAGGTTCAATTCTGCTTTGCCATCGTTATTTGTGTCTATATTGATATCCGCTTTGCCATCTCCTGTCGTATCGATGTTCACATCCGGTATGAAATCTCCATCTACATCGATATTGAGTTCTGGCAATTTGTCTTTGTCGATGTCTAAATTGACGTCCGGTCTTCCATCATCGTCCGTATCGATATTGAGATATGGCTTGTAATAGGTGCTTGTGCAGTATTCGCTTCCACAGCTCGTCGTTTGACATTTGTTTGGCTTCCATTCTACTGGTCCGATATTGATGTCTGCTATTCCATCATTGTCAATGTCGATGTTATAGTTTGGTTTCCCATCTCCTGTCGTGTCGATATCGATGTCAGGTTTGTTATCGCTATTTGTGTCAATATTGAGGTCTGCTTCTCCATCACAATCCACATCAATGTTGATGTCTGGTTTTCCATCTTTATCGGTATCGATATTTATATTGGATTTTTGTGTTTCATCACTGATCGCATATTTCTCCAATGTCTTGGTCTCGAATATCAAGTATCCATTCTCTTGTTTATTATCTATCTCTTTTACTTTGTTTTTCTCATTTACTTCATATAGATAGGTTTCATTTTGCGTGTTCTCATATGGAAGATAGACTTTCACTGTTTGTGTTGGCTGTATGATCTTATCTCCCAGCTTCAGATAGACATCATATGCTTCTAGAGCTTCTCTTGGTAATGTCGGTAATGTTTTTTTGTCGATTTCTTCTACTACGAGTACCATCTTTGGTGGGAACGTCTCATCTCCGATCGCTTCGATTTTTGCGGTCTTGTCTTCATTGTATACCACTTTCACTCTTAATCCATTCCATTTGTCTGTCGCATCGTCGATCCATTGTAGAATGTCATCTTTCTCCGTTTCATCCAATCGATCTTTTGTTTCTTCATATTCTTCCTTGATCTGATCGATGATTTCCTTTGATTCATCACTTCCATCGATTTCTGTTTCTATGTCTGGCAATGGCACCAATACGAATGTGATCCTTCTCTCATTATTGGCGTTATCACTTGTTTGAATCACATAGGTTCCGATCGAATTGATCTTGATCTCATTTGTGATCGGCTCTGTCTTTCCATCTTTCTGGATCTCTGCGCTTTTTACTCCGCTCAATGCATCTTTTACTTCGATGTATCTTGGCAGATAATAATGATGATATACGCTCTTGTCTTTCACTCCTATGATTTCCGGTGTTGTTTTATCGATCTTCACTTCTGTTTGTTCTTTTGTCTCGTTTCCGCTTTGATCTCTTACGCTCACCTGGATCTGATAGCTTCCTTCCGGTAGTTTGGATAATGTGAGTACGTCCGATGCCAAGGATGTCGTGATCTTGTCTTTATGGTCGATCTTTACTTCGATCGTTTCTTCTTTGATTCCGGACAAGCTGTCTTTTAAGCTCACCTGTAAGGTATCATCGTTTGTCCATGTATCGTATGCTTTACCAAATGTGATGGTCGGTGGTGTCGCATCTGCGACCACATGGTACATGGATGATGTGATATCTGTCTTTCCATCCTTGTTTACTGCTTTCGCATAGATCATCGTTTTTCTGTCTGGATCGATGCTCGTATGATTCCCTGATGTCCATCTTGGATCGCTATCTTGCGGTATCTTCGCTTTTGGATCGTCATCCAAGATATAGTAAACATCTCCTGTTTCTTTGCCATACCATTCCACTTCGATATCCACATCTATAGTTTGTTTGTAGAAGAAGCCGAATGTCAAAGAATTGATGAGTTGTTTGATCGGATCTTGATTCAACTTGATCGTGATGCTTGGCGTTCCATCATTGAGGTCGATCTCATACAGCTTCGTTTCATCACTTTCATTTCCTGCTTCATCCACTGTTTTGAATAAGATCTCATAGGTTTTTGAATCTGTCAAAGTCAGCCCACTGTTTCCCATCGTCTGCCATGTGATGCCATGATCCAAACTGTATCGTATCTCTTGTTGGATGGCGCTTGCCTTTGGGATCATTGTGCCTGTGATCGTTAATGGGGATGCATGCTGGATGCCCGATATGAATTGTTCTTTGTTTTTGATATCTGGCTCTTCCGGTTTTTCTTTATCGATACAAATGCGTATGCTCGTTTCATTTCCTTCCGCATTGGCTGTGGTCCCTCTGAATTCATATTCTTTGTTTTGCCAATCGCTTTCTTTGATGGTGATATGATCATCATCCATATCGATCCATGTACCGGTTCCTTTTTCTCGATATTGATAGGTGATCGGATCGCTCACAGCTGTGTTCGTATTTTTGAGTCGTATCGTCACATTCTGATTGACCCATGTGCCAGACGCATAATTAGCTCCGTCTTCTTTTTTCGCTTCCAATTGGATGATTGGCTTTTCTACTGTGGTCACGATATCATTGATTTCGATTTCTGCCTCTGCTTTCTCATTGACATTGTTTTCAATGACGAATTTATAATATCCATTTTGTTTCGCTTCATAGATCTGACTGGTCTTTGTTTGATCCAATGTTCCTATCAGTGTATACGTATCACCTGCATTTTTCTTATAGTACACTTCCAATGCTTTTGCGCCTGATGTTCCTACACTATATGTCACATCGATTTCATGGATACTGGAATCTGTATTCAATCCTTTGGAGGTCGCTGTGATCGTTGGCAGGGTCTTGTCGATCCTTTCTACATTTATTGGAATGATCGTTTGATTGTCCGCATTGTCTCGTATGGTCAATTGATAGATCCCACTTGTCGTTGCGCTAAATTCATATGTGTTCCCTTTTTGATTTAAAGTTACGGCTGTTCCACTTGGATCTTCCACTGTGATCGTTTGAATGCCACTCAATGTATCACTTGGTTCTATACTTACTTTCTTATCGGTATGTGTCCATATCATATCATTTTCTATCTGTACTGTGGCCGTTGGTTTTGTTTTATCGATCTTGACTTCTCTTAATGTCTTTCGATCGCTTGTCTCACTATCGCTCTTCAATACGACGGTTGGATACATACCAGCTGTCTCTTGATCCAATAAGATCTGACTTCCCTGTTTTGTTTCCACATTGCTTTCGATCAATGCGATACTCGTATATCCTTTCGCTTTTGCATCATTGGATAATTCTATGATGACATCGGTATTGTTCCAGCCTTGTGTATTTGGATTTGGCGTGATGATGAGATAACTGTCTGGTATGCCATTTGTTCCTACTTCAAATACATATTCCGGATGTAATGCCGCATCATAGCCGATGAATGTCACATCATATTTATCCGCAAATGCTTTTTCATTGTTCAATACATCATTCGCATAATGCATGGACCATGTACCTGCATTTTCTATGATGCCATCATTGTCCGCATCTGGATGTACTGCACTTCCACTCATTGCGGTCAAAGTCGGTTTCACACTTGCCGGTATTTGATCACTTTCGATCAGTCCATCGCATTGTGATCCGATCGTTGGCATTGCGTCGTTCACCATCGTACCTGTAATGATCTGTGGTTTTATTTCTATCGCTACTTTTTCCAAATTCAATGTATATGACACTTGACTAGCATCCAGATATTCGCTATCTCCAGCCTTATTGATCAATATGTCTACGTATCGATCTCCATTCATCGCTTTGATGAGGGCACTCGCTTCTCCTGTGGTCTTGTCATAACCTTGTGAAATGATGGTTGCCTTGTTGGTATCACTGACACTGAATATGATATTTGTATCTGCCTGTTCATCAATCGGCTGATCCAAGATTGCCTTTATCGTGATCGTATCTCCGTAGGTAATGGTTTCTGGACCCATATCGAATGCGATTTCTTGTCTTTTTTTATTCCCGTTATAATTAACGATATAGATATCTGTTGGATCACTTTCGTTTCCTGCTTCATCGATCGATTTGAATCGTATCTCATATCTTCCCGTCGTCGTTATATCTAAGAATGTATCACTTCCCAAAGATGTCCATACACCATTGTTTAGTTGATAATACATCGTTTGTTTGATCCCACTGTTTTTTTGGATCAGATCTCCTTCGATTCTGACATCTGTATAAAATGCATTCGAATCTACATAATCTTTCGCATTTTCAATTTCTGGTGTTTCTGGTTTCTCTTTATCGATCCAAAAACCATATGTGTGTGGAAACGACATCACGGTGTCACTTACATACGCTCTGAATACATAATCTTCCTTCATCCATGTCGTTGTGGAGATCGTTACTTGTGTCCCTGCATCCTCTGTGACATCGATCCATTCTGTATCCGTTGCCTTTTTGTATTGGAACGTGATTGGATCGGTAAAGTTCTTGTTCGCATTGCTTATCGTTACGATCACGTCATCATTGGTCCATGTACTGTCCACATAACTCTTGGTTGGATCATTCGCCAGTTTTGTTTCGATCTTTACCACTGGGGCATTCTGTTCGATCTGTGTTACGGTCACATCCGCATATACGACTTCTCCACTGCCTGTGGTGAGTTCAAATCGATATTCTCCATTCATTTGTGCTTCATATGTGAACGCTGCTTTATATGGATTTAGATTTTCCAAGAATGTGAAATCACTTTCTCCATCTCCTTTGTACAGAACTTTTAAACTCGTTGCGCCAGATATGCCTACCGTTCTTGTCACATCGATGTCTTGTTTCAGTTTATCACTGTGAAGTGTTCCAAGTACTGCACTGATCGTTGGTTTCGTATCATCGATGTTGCTTATCGTTTGATTGATGGTGGTCGTATTGCCTGCCATATCTTTCGCTGTGATCGTATATACACCATTCGATGTGATCGGACATTCATATGTGTTAGCACCTGTGATATTACATGTGATATCAGTTCCACCTTTTGTCATCGTGAAGGATTCGATACCACTCAAGTTATCACTGATGGTAAGTCCTACGTTCATCGTCCCTGCGTACCATCCACTTGGCACTTCTATGTTTATCGTTGGATTGGTCTTATCGATGCGTACCTTTCGTAATGTTTTTCGATTGCTGGATCCATCGTCTCCTACAAGAGATACTTTTGGTAAGAAGCCTTTATCTTCATTCGTATAGATGAGTTCATTGATTGGATCTTGATTGCCGTCAGTGATGGAATGATATCCAAAATATATTGCTTCATTGCTTGGCTTTACTTTTACGTCTGTATTGTTCCAGCCATTGTTATTAGGATCCGGTGTCATTTCGATCCAAGCATCAGGGATACCATTTGGATCTACTTCAAATACATATCGTTCATCATCTCGATAGTCTTCCAGTATGACATTGTATTTGTTGGTAAAATCTCCAAGATTGTTTAATACGCTGTCATCATATAAGAGCTTCCATGTGCCTGGATTTTGGATAATACCATCCACATCTGGTCTTTCCGCAATGAGTGGTGACAGACGTTCAAGATAAGGTATCAACGTATCCGGTATCGTATCAGCGAATACAAGTCCATCTGATTCTGATGTTAGTTTCGGCATCATATCGCCGACCGTCTTTCCTTCTATGATGGCAGGATGGACATAAAGATCTCTTTTTGTGAAATTCAGATTCATCGTCTTTTCTTCTGCGTCGAAGAAGAACAGATCTCCACTTTTTGAAATCGTGATCTTCGCATTCACATTTGCGGTAAGCGGTCTAATCTTCACCTTCGCTACACCGGTCGATCTATCATAGGATTGTTGGATGATTTGATATTTTCCTCTGGAATCTGTTGGAATGGAGAATACGAGATCACTGGTGGATTGTTTATTCAAATCACTGGTTAAATTCGCATAAAGTTCCAAATCACTTCCATATTCCACTGTTGCCTTGTTTTTAATGGAATCAAAATCAATCGTTTGTTCATCTTTCAAGCGCACTGTGATGGTAGTACCTGTACTTCTATAAGATGTATCTCCTATTCCATCATCAAGTACATATAACGTTAATTGAAAAGAGTTTTCTCCATCTTTTAACAAGTTTTGATAATCGATCGAAATGCTTTGTTTATCGGCAGTGACCATATCCAATACGCTATAGACTTCATTGCCATTGATATCAGTAGCGCTTGCGGCTAGATATCTTGAGCCTTCTTTTGCGCCTGAGAAAGATAAAGGAAGATCGATCAAGGTACCAGAAGTTGGATATTTCAATGAAAGGATGGTTCCTTTAACGCCATTGTTGGTTGAATCTAAGCTTACATTCATTGCGTCACTCATCATGGTTAAATAAGGACGAGTTCCTGATGTATCAGATACAGGAAAAGATCCATCAATAGAGGTGGATAAGGAATAGGTCGGCTTTGCGTTATGATAGGTCAATATCTTATCCAATGGCAGTTTCATCAATGGTCTTGTGGACATTGTCATTGCGGGCGTAGAGACGGCTGGGCAGGAAATCGTATTATATGCGGTAATATTTAAACTCCATATATCTAACTTAACAACAAGATCAGCATCTTTAGCAGTTTTTAAACCACAGATTTTTGTTCCATCAATCTTAGGATTCAATATAACACCGCTTGAATTACTGGATGAACATAGATTAATACATTGTCCAGCTCCAATTGTTACAATATTTGAACTCCAATCTTTAAAATCTAAGCCAACTAAATTACTCGACATCGCAAAAGGAAAAATATGTACTGGAGCACCTTCTATCGTTAACTTGTTACTTGAATTTCTTGAAAAACTAGCTGTTCTGCTTATTGTGCCAACGCTTATACCAGGACTAGAATCCAATAGTGTCCCTGAAGCACAATTTGAAGTTGTGTACTTACCTAAAGCCTTAGGGACACTTTTGATATCCATCGTCATGGTCATTGTTCCAGTTTTAGGATAAGACGCAATCACACCTCCACCTTCATTAAACGCTTGCGTAAAAGCCGTACCTGATTCTGTTCTCGTGCTTGTTGGTGATTGACAGGTCATACCAATAGGATTCGAATACTTCTGATAACTTTGATATCCATCACGTCGATTATTCCCTGATAGAAATCTTGCCAAATTCTTGGAAGATAAATCCGAATCTTTCAACCACCAGTTTCCATTAAGTGATGGTATGGAAGCATCCAATGCATCCATAACGGTTACTCCAGAAGAATCAATTCCCGTTGTACCTGCCAACAATAAATCACTTGTTCCAGCTAAACTAGATACAGAAACCGTTTTACCGATATTTCCAAATGAATTACGATAATTATTAGCAATCGTATTCGCATCATTCCATGTCTTATTATCTCCTATACTTGTTTCGCCCAATAATAAAAGATTGGAACCATCATCTCCAATATAAGTGAAGCTTTCTTTTCCAAACACAACGGTGTCCCCTATATTATAAATAGATGCAGCTTTTGTATTTGCGGATAATGTATCCATAATATCATCTGAAACAATCCATGCGACAAAAACAAACACAAAACAAATCAATAAAATCATCAATCTTTTCCACAACTGTTTCATTCTGATTCCCTCTTTCTTTATCTATTTAAGTAGATTTAACTAGATAAAAGAAATAGAAAACAAAATGTAATTTTCTAATAGAAAAAAACAGGAATTTTGATGAAAAAACTCCTGTCTAAAAATGTCTACCTTTTGAGATACATCCTTATGAATTGATTGTTTTTCATATAGAGTATATCATAAGAATTTACAAAAATACAGACTATTCCATTCATTAGTTCCACATTCTTAAGAAAAGGTTGTGATAGATTATGAATTTATCAAAAATATTCCTCAAAAAAGAGATTTCTCATTCTGACTTCTGCATCAGATTTGAAATCTCTTTGTTATTTCATCTTACAAATTAATCAAGAACATCCTCCATTTTTTTTGTGAATAACATCATCATACCACCAATAAGCAATACGATCATGCATCCATTCGTAAACGGCTGCGTACCTGTATTGGTAATAGGACTTCTCTGGGCTTTTTCACTTACGATCGCATAATACGAATTGTGATCCGTGCTAAAGATGATATTTCCCTCTTTCACAGTTGATGCGATTTCAATTACTTCACCTTCATCAGAGATATACAGAACTTTCAATGTCTTGTTCAAAAGCTCCTCATCCAATTTGATGCTGACTTGGAATGTGCCTTCTGGTTTATATGCCTCTTTATTTCTTAACATATAAATATCAAACACTTTTTCAAAATTATACTTTTTCACAATTGTTGAATCTTTGATTGTTTTGATAAATGCACGCAAAGAATCATTGTCTAATACATCTACAACCAATTCCGTATCCAATGGGAATTTACCAATAATTGAAACATTTGATTCTGGATGGTTCAATGAATAGATAAATTCCTTATCTGGTTCCTCAGGCTGGTTTGGCTGGTCAGGCGTTGGATCTTCATTTCCAGGATTATCCGGAGTAGGATCATCTGGTTGATCTGGTGTTGGCTCTTCCGGCTGTGGAATTGGTCTTATTCCTGCCGCTTCTCGAATTGCCGCAACTGCCGCATCATCCCAAATGTCGTTATTTTCAAAACGATACTGCAGTTCATCCTTGATCATCATCGTCTCATCACGATTTGGCTGTTGAGCTTCTGTCGCATAATTATTATAAATATAATTATAGTCACCTTTGTACAACCAATTACGAACGCAATTCATAACAACATTATTAGTGATTTCATATCCAACCGTGCCTTCATCTAAATAGATACCACCATATTCATTATGTACACCATCCACATAATTATCATTCATGACAGAACCATCTTGTCTGCCTAATGTATAAATACCGCCGCCATCAATCAACGCAGGCTCCAGTAAAACATCTTTGATATAATTATGGGTAATGATATTTTTTCCAAGTGTGAATTCGCCAAGCACAAATTCATCTGTATGATTTTCGTCTTTTCTTGTTTGTTCACCATATCCCCAACCCCATCCAACGCTGATACCGGTATAAGGCAGATTTGTCAAAGTATTGTATTCTACCTTTGTTTGTGATGTATATCCGACCAAAATACCCGTACATCCTTTATATGTATTGGCGATGTCATTGATATAGTTATCTGTGATTTCATTGTTTTGTGTCAATGCTTCTGGCGTAGGGAAATGATGTGCAGACTCGGTTCCGCCTAAAATAATTCCAGCACCACCTAATTTTTCAAATTCATTATGTGTAATGGAAGAATTTTTGGTTGCGATACCAAGATGAAGTCCTGTATAAGCAAGCGCTTCAAAACGACTCTCGTTCACCTGCACATGATCCAAATACTCTCCATACACTGCACTACCGGTTGTTGGAATCCATTCACGATTCCATTCATTACCTGGTTCGGTCATTGCACTCGCCTGGAATGTTTGAAGACCATCTGGTAAGTTTGCACGAAGGAATGTATTATATTTAAAATTTAATCCTTTCAGCGTAATATTTTTTACAACATTTTCTGCAGTTCCATCAAATACAACCAAATTCTCCAATCTTCCCAATACAGTTTCGACTTGATTCATATCTTCGCCGTCTCTAGGTATATAATAGACTTGATTTTCTTCTTTGTTTAAATAAAACTCTCCCGGCTCATCCAATAATTCGTAGGCATTTTGTAAATACAACATACCTTCTTTCATCGCTACTGGATCATCCTCTATTGCGGCACCTGTTAGATTTGCCTTAAACGCTGCTTTTGATTCATCATTTAAACGAAAACGGAATGCATTTCCATAATCCGCATCATCACTATATTTTTTAATCGATGCGATACGAAGAATTGCCCACTTCCATTTGCGTCCAAATACGATTTCCAATTCTTCAACTTTCGCAAAATCTTCAGGAAGATTGTCTCGTTTGATAAATGCCTGTTTTAAAACTGTATCATCCAATGCTTCAATTTCTGCACGTGCAAGTGTCGCGCTTTTTCCATTTACATAAAGATCGCGGCTGTCTATACCATTGGAAGGTGCTTTCCAAATATTTAAATTCTCATCCACTTTGGTCCATCCCGTAATCGATGTACCACCGGAAATGATGACTTCCTCATCCTGATAAGCACTCCAGATTACATTGTGTCCATTTTGTCCACTGTCGCTTGCGGTAAAAGTTAGCGGCGTATCCAATACATAGGTACCTCCTCTTATATAAACCTTTACGTCACGATCCATTCCTGTTATTTTAGATCGAACCAATTCCTGTGCTTTGGCGAGTGTTTGAACCGGCTGATCCATAGTACCAGCATGCGCATCATCTCCTAAATTAGCATCTACAAATACTGCGATTTCCTCTTCCTGTGCATGAGCAGAAAGAGAGATCATTGTGAAAGATGACAACGCCATCATCAAACACACGAATGCTTTTACTAGTTTTTTCATAATTTTTTTCCTTTCTCATTTTCTCTTTCCTAAAAAAGATAAAAGCTTATTCTATTCTTTATTACTTCGCAGTTCTATTCGATATACCTTGTGAACGCTCCGGATGATAATAACTTCTCCTCCTCTCTTTCTAATTGTAGACATTTGAACAGGTGTTTCAAAAACAAAATGTCTGTTTATATCCAGAAACATATATTTCAATCACAAATTCAAAATTATTGAGATATATCTTTCTGTATTTTCTAGTATATTTTTACAAAACCATTATAACAAACGATTGCTTGTAAAATATTGAAATTTGTATAAATATCTTGTCATTAATTTACATGAAAGTGAAAGCGCTTAGAAATATATTTTAAAAGTAAAAAAAGCCAGTTATTAACTGGCTGTACGATAGCGATGCAAAAATTCTTTTGTTCGTTCTTGTTTTGGATGATCAAACAGTTCCGTAGGCGTTCCTTCTTCCGCAATAACGCCTTTGTCCATGAAGATTACTCTTGTGGACACGTCCTTGGCAAATGCCATTTCATGTGTAACCACAATCATTGTAAGACCTTCCTTGGCAAGCTGCTTCATAACATCCAGAATACCACCGACCATTTCTGGATCAAGCGCACTTGTTGGCTCATCAAACAATAATACTTCCGGTTCCATACATAAGGCACGCGCAATCGCGACTCTTTGTTTTTGTCCTCCGGATAACTGTGTACTGCCAGCGTTCGCAAACTCCAACATGCCAACCTTTTCCAGATAATAGAGCGCTTTTTGCTTGGCTTCTTCTTTACTGCGTTTTAAAACTTTCACTTGTCCAATCATGCAGTTTTCCAATACATTTTTATTATTGAAAAGATTGAAACTTTGAAATACCATACCTACATGCGTTCGATGCACATTGATATTGATTTCACCTTTTAAAATATCTTTGCCATGATACAAAATTTCGCCGTCATCCGGTGTTTCCAATAAGTTGATACAGCGAAGCAGTGTCGATTTACCACTTCCACTGGAACCGATAATCGTGATTACTTCCCCTTTATCTACATGAAAATCAATATTCTTTAAAACGGATAAGTTTCCAAAGCTTTTTTTGAGGTTATTGATTTTAATAATATTTTCACTCATTGCCTGAAACCTCCCTATTCATATTGGGAATGGTTGAAGAAGATGGTCCCGTCGTCTTTGGTAAATTCATTCGTCGTTCAACCCATCCCAATAACAACGTCGTGACAGACGTCAATATCAAATAAATCACAGCAGTAATAAAATAAGTTTCAGCAAACAGCATATTCGATCCAGCGACACTTCTTGTCTGGAAAAACAATTCCACCAATCCAATAACATTCAGCATAGAACTATCTTTGATATTGACGATGAACTCATTTCCAATTGCCGGAAATGAATTCTTAATCGCCTGCGGCAAAACAATCGAAAACATCGTCTGCGGAGAAGTCATGCCAATACTTCTGGCACCCTCTATTTGACCATTGTCTACTGCCTGAATACCGGACCGGATGATTTCTGCCATATATGCGCCTGTATTGATGGAAACAATCGTAATACCTGCCGTCACAACATCCCAATCTAGAATAGGCTTCAGCAAATAATAGAAGAATACTGCCTGTACCATCATAGGTGTACCGCGAAACAGCCATACATATATATTTACAAAATAATGACCACATTTCTTAAAGATTTTCAGTATTACAGAATCTCTTGGTTCCACCTTTATGGCACGAATGCAGCCCAGCAGCAGTCCAATCACCAAACCAATCAGCGTGCCAACAAACGCCAGCAACAGCGTCATTTGAATTCCATAGATCCAAATTGATTGATTTTTGGTGAAAATATCGATTACTTTACCAAAATTCATAGTTTCTTCTCCAATCTTTCGATGTCAGTTATTCATTAGCGGGTGCGTTGTTTGTCGCATTTTGCATCATTTCTACTCTTTCATCCTGAGAAATTGCATCCAATGCTGCTTGTACTTCATTAAAGAAATCACTTCCTCTTGACCCTTCCTTTAAACCAATGGAAACACTGTTATCAATTTCAAAACCTTTTCCTTCCGCAAATGTGACAAATGTAAGTTCAGGATTGGCTGCGACTGCACCTTCCGCAACAGGTACTTCTGCGGTCAAAGCATCTGCTTCTCCACTTTTCAGCGCCATGATCATTTCTGGATAACCAGCTTTTGGAGTCATATGGTTAACACCGTTAATCTGATCAATGACAGTATCATAGTTTGTGTTCATCTGTCCCAACACATTCTTTCCGGTGAAATCCTGAATGGAAGTTGCTTTCGCCAATGCATCATCTTTACGAACGATCATAACCATGTCAGAATCATAATATGGTGTTGTAAAGTCAATACCTTGTTCTCTTTCATCATTTGCGGTCATACCTGCGATAATGGCATCAATTTCACCACTTTGCAACGCTGGCTGTAAACCATCCCATTCCAGTTTTTTGATTTCCAGTGTACGTCCTAGCTTTTCTGCGATTTTTGATGCGATCATTACATCGTAACCATCACAATTTCCGGCAGCGCCGATGGAAACACTTGTATTGCTTGCATTCTCTACTTGGTAATTATATGGTGCGTAGTTGCATTCCATTCCGACAACGAATGATTCTTTTGCGTCACCATCTGTCTTCGCATCGCTGTTTCCACCACCACATGCGCCCAATAACAAACATACTGCCAATAAACTTACTAATCTTTTCATTTCATTCTCCTCTTTTCTATAAAAAACAAAAGCCGTGCTATTTCCACGACTTGCATTTGTTTGCGTTGTGTCAATAGCGCCTCTTCTCACGAAGGAGTTCCAGAAGTATTTCCACTGGACCCAAGCCTTAACAATGCCTTGTTCAGACTTTCGGCGATGATTACCTTTCACTGGTTTCTTTGTCCGCCGACTCCGCCAGATACTCTGATACATCGCTACCTCTAATCGATCTTTTGTTTGTGTATATAATACGCTGATGGAATAAAATTGTCAAGAAAAAATTTTCAAAATTATGAAAATTTTTATGAAAGCGTCTTCACCTTTTGCTAATGGCTTCGCGTACTCTCTTTTTCGCTCAATTTCCATGAAACATCTTTCCACTTGGGTGCACGCATTTCTATCATGGCAATCATTTCTTCCACTAGATTTGAGCCAAAAGCTGCATAATCGCATGTCATCGTTGTTAAGGATGGATAACTAAAACTGGAAATTTCACGATTTCCAAAACAGATGATGGAAATATTCTGTGGTACATGTACAAAAACTTCATGAAAATATTTTAGAATTGCCAATGCAATGATTTCATTCTCACAAATGATGACGTCAAAATCACAATGTATCCAATGTTTCGCTTGTTGATATGCATCCACCGGACTTTGAATTTCCACCATTTCATACGTACAAGACTTTGCAGCATTTTCATAGGCCTTGCGAAAACCACGCTCACGCTTGGCACCTTTTTCTTTATCCACAATTACACTGAGAATGCGCTCCATGTCGTGGCTGACGCAATAGGAGCCCAATATTTCTCCGCCACGGCGTTCTTCCACATCCAGAAACGGTGCATACAAGCAAGTATGATTCGCAAACAAGACTTTCATCTGCTTTTGTATTACGAAATCTTTAACATTCTCCGGATTGTCGCAATTCAAAAATATCACACCGTCAACACCTTGTGCATAAAAACGTTTCAGACATTCCATTTCCTTATTTGAATCACAATCACTAAACAACAGTACTCCCTGATAGTCAAATGCATTCCATTGTCGCTGCATGCCTTCTAAAATATGTGCATTATCATTTTCGTTGATACGACTGGCAATAATACCAATCATGCGATTGTTTTTTGCCTTTAAACGGCTGGCGAAGAAATCGCGTTCAAATCCAAGTTCCTCTATAGCCTTGGCAATTTTTTCCTTGCTTTTTTCTGATACATAACCTTGATTCAAATATCTTGACACACTGCTTTTAGAAACGCCACAATGTTTGGCAACATCTTCAATCGTTACTTTTTGTTTCATGGAATTGTCACCACCTTTGCATATGATGTAATATTATAGCACATATTAACAATGATTGTTGTATGAGAAAGCATTTGCATGAAGGAAGATGCAGGATGGTGGCAATACCATAGCTTTTTTGATATAATCTTGAAAAAGAAAGAAGGATAAATATGTTAAAAGAACAAACACCGGCAATTGATTTTACATTGCCTGACAGTAACGGCAATGACGTAACACTCAGTAATTTTAAAGGCAAGCGTATCGTGCTTTATTTTTATCCGAAAGATATGACAAGCGGATGCACAACACAGGCATGCGCCTTCAGCAGTGCCTATCATTTGTTTGAAAAAAATGGCATTGTGGTTATTGGTATCAGCAAAGACAGTGTTTCATCGCATAAAAAGTTTAAAGAAAAACACCAGCTGCCATTCCTTTTATTGGCTGATCCTGAGTTGAAAGCAATTCAGGCATATGATGTGTGGAAAGAAAAGAAGATGTATGGAAAAACGTATATGGGAACCGTTCGTGCAACGTATTTGATTGATGAGAACTTTCAAATCATCAAAGTTTTTGAAAAAGCAAGTCCTGCCAATAATGCATCTGAAATATTAAAATATTTTCAGATTAGCGAATAGATGACCATCAACCAATTGAAGTGCACCCGATTATCATGACAATAGTAAAGAAACTGATTAAGCAGTTACTAAGGATTGATTTTTGCATCGAGCAGGAGTCAATCCTTTTAATTTGGTTGTAATTCTACGTGTATTATAATACTTGTTGTACTCTTTCATGGCAATCCTCAATTCTTTTAATGATTGATATGTATATTCATTTCCGTAAAACATTTCATTTTTCCAAAGAAATTCTCAATCGGCGAATTATCTAAACAGTTGACTTTGCGTGACATTGATTGTATGCTCCCTTTCTTTGATAGGAATTTGTGATAGCCTTCCATTTGATATTGCCATCCTTGATCCGATTGTATAATGTTAAGAGTTGTTTTTATCACATGACTACCGTGTCTATCTATCAATCTAATTAAATATTTAATGTTGTCTTTTCTAATATGATATACTTTTGATAATTCTTGTATGCTTTTTCCTAATTTTCTTTTTTCATAGATTTCTATTTTTGATCTCTTGTTAGCTTTGACATATAAAAATGCACCTCCATTATTTGTGTCCAAATTTGGGGGTGCACTTCAAATAGGGTGGTTTTAATCTTTTTTTCATTGTATCTACATTTGATCTTCAAATCTGTGTTGCTTATAATGAAGTATGAAAGCCAATGAAAAAATTGTTATACATAGTTTATCTATTTATAACTGTATCCATGCCATAATAAAAGTCTGCTCGATCATACATTCACGAACAGACTTATTTTCTTAATACATTGGTCCTTGTGGCATTGGTGGCATTGGATTGTCTTCTTTGATTGACGCAATACCTGCTTCTGTAGTCAAGAATAATGCAGAAATACTTGCGGCATTTAACAATGCACTTCTTGTGACCTTTGTAGGATCGATGATGCCTTTTTCAAACATATCACACCATTCACCAAGTTTAGCATTGAAACCTTCATTTTCTTTTGCATTTTTCTGACGTTCCACGATATCATCCGCATGATAACCCGCATTCTCTGCAATCTGTGAAATTGGCGCCAATAACGCATCCATAACGACTTTGATTCCTTTTTGCACATCAACTGTCTCTGATTTCAATGTATCTTTCAATTCCATATATGTGCTTACAAAAGCAGCGCCACCACCAACAACGATACCTTCCGCTACAGCTGCTCTTGTTGCATTCAGCGCATCTTCAATACGCAGTTTCTTTTCTTTCAATTCGCTTTCCGTCGTTGCGCCCACTTTGATTACCGCAACACCGTTACTCAGTTTACCAAGGCGCTCTTGGTAACGTTTCTTATCATATTCACTTGTGCAGTTATCACGTTGTGCACAAATTTCTTTCACACGCGCATCAATGGTGGCTTTGTCTCCGGCACCGCCAATCAATGTCGTATTGTCTTTTGTGACAACCGCTTTTTTCACAGTTCCAAGATCTTGAATATCCATTTCTTTCAAATCCATTGCCAGATCTTTGGAATAGAAATTGGCATTGGTAAGTGTAGCGATATCCTGTAACATTTCTTTTTGATTGTCTCCAAATCCAGGAGCCTTTGTGGCGACTACATTGAACGTACCACGCAATTTATTCACAATCAACGTTGAAGTTACTTCATTGTCAATATCATCCGCAATGATCAACAGCGGTTTCGCAGACTGTACGATTTTCTCCAATAGCGGCAAGATTTCCTGAATGGTGTTGATTTTCTGATCGGTGACCATCACATATGCATTTTCCAATTCTACTTGCATTTTTTCGCGATCAGATACCATATATGGAGAAACATAGCCCTTATCATACTGCATACCTTCCACAACTTCTAATTCCGTATCAAAACCTTTGGACTCATCTACACTAATAACACCGTCACGTCCGACTTTCTCCATTGCTTCCGCAATAATAGTACCCACTTCTTTACTGCCCGCAGAAATTGTTGCGACATTGGCAATATCTTCACTTGTTTCCACTTTGCGTGATTTAGCCAAAATCTTATCAGCAACTTGTTTTGCAGCAAGTTCAATACCTTCTCTCATTAAAACAGGATTTGCGCCTTTTTCTACTGCCTTCATTCCATTGTTGATCATGCTGGCAGCCAGAATCGTCGCTGTTGTCGTTCCATCACCTGCAGTGTCGTTTGTTTTATTGGCGACCTCATATACGAGTTTTGCGCCCATGTTCTCAAATTTGTCTTCCAGTTCCACTTCTTTGGCGATGGTCACACCATCATTGGTGATGAGTGGAGAACCATACTCTTTTTCCAAAACAACATTGCGTCCTTTTGGACCTAACGTAACACGAACGGCATCCGCCAACTGGTTAACACCTTTTACCATAGAAGTTCTTGCATCAATACTGAAACGAATTTCTTTACTCATGTTCTATTTCCTCCTTTATTCTACGACTGCCAAAATATCCTCATCTTCGATGATAATGAATTCTTCATCGTTGACTTTGACTTTTGTGCCGGAATATTCCTTATAAACCACTTTGTCATTTTCTTTAATCTTTGCTTCACATTCTTTTCCAATCGCAACTACCGTTGCATAGCTTGGCTGATCTTTTCCGCTATCGGTCAAAATAATGCCGCTTGCGGTCTTCTTTTCCTCTTCTTCTTTTTTCAGAATTACATTTTTGTTTAATGGTCTTAACATTCGTTATTCCTCCTTTAGCACTCTTGTGTTTTAACTGCTAACACAATATATTATACTCATTTTTAGCACTTTGGCAATAGGATTGCTAAAAAAAATCAAAAAATCCTCATACCATTCAGCTAAGCGTTCGGAAAAAAAGTTTTTCAATACAGAATATATAGTGCTTGAAACTTAAAAAGATGCAGCAATGTGCATCCTTTTATTGACAATGATCATGAGAGCAGTCGTGATGTTCCCCTTCGTGATGATGATTGCAAGCGCCTCTAGGATCATCCTTCAAGCTGCCATTTAAATAGGCGTCCACAGCGACATCCGCATTTCCTGTAACGCCAGCAATGACTTGTATCTGTGCTCCCTTTAAAGCATTGCGTGCACCTTGACCAATGCCACCGCAAATGAGTACATCCACCGCTTTCTGCTTTAATAATTGCGCTAGTGCGCCATGCCCATTACCACCGCTGCTTAGCAAATTTCGCTCCTTGATTTCATTATTTTCTATGTTCAAAACCAAAAAATTCTGACACTTTCCAAAATGCTGGAAAACCATACCATTTTCATAGGTAACTGCTACTTTCATATTATTCTCCTTTTTTATATATCATCAAACTGCTTGAATGATGATCTCTTTCTTTTCTTGAAACGGCTTTTGATGAAGATAAGCCAACATTTGTGATTTGTTCATCAGAATCGGCATGCGATGATGAATCCTTGCCATTTCATTCTGTGCTTCTTTTGTGATAATTACAAATGCTTGCTCACTATTATAAATGCCTGCCATATACATCAAAGGCTCTTGATCGAATTGGATATAATATTTCGTCTTTGCATGACCATTTCTTTGCCATTCATAAAACCCATTGGCTACGATGACACAACGATTATGTATATATGGACGAAATGTATATTTTTCCTGAATCCCTTCTGATCTGGCATTGATAATCAAACGATTTTGATAGCCATGAATTCCCCATTTCATAACTGTCAAAGAATAATCATGAGGAATGCTTGGCAATAATACCAAAGCCTGCTGGGTTGGAAATACCTCACCTTCTTGAAACGTGTCTAGTTCATTAGTATTCCAATGATCCCACAAATGTTGAAACGCCGCTTGGTCTTGCTCCATTTGAAAAAAATATCGACCACACATGATTTCCACCTCTATCATCTATTCATTCGTAGTTAAAGTATTCTCTGACAAATGCAGCGCATCCTGCATTTGCTGATACAAATTCAAGAACCATGGTTCCTCATAGCCCAACTCCTTTGCTTTCTCAAAATAGGGCAAAGCTTGTTGGTCCTTGTCCAAATGATGATAGATCCATCCAATGTTCGCAAAAATCCAGCCATCGTTTCTTCCATAAGAAACTGCTCTTTCAAAATATTTCAATGCAGATTGATATTGCCTCATTCTAGCCAGATTCCACGCCAACTGTGAGTTTACCCAAGGATCTTTCCCATCCAGCTGCAAGGATTTGCGATAACAATGAATGGCATCTTGATATTGCTCTACCTCACTATAATCCCAGCCCATCTCATTCCACAGCCAACAATCGTTCCGCCCCATTTTTTGTAAATCATTCAGTGCAGATAAAGCATCATCATAACGATTTAATCTCCCCAAAATCAGCGTTTTCAATGATAACGGCTCGATTTCTTTTCCCTTTTCTTTTTCACATGCATCCAAATACGGCAATGCTTTTTCATATTCATCCATATTCCAATATACTTTTGCAAGATGATACATCACCCAAGTATCATTGGGCTCCATTTGAGACAACTGTTTTAAAAGAAGCAATTCCTTTTCCCAATCTTGTAAACGCTCTGCGATCCATGCCATATCCTGTAAAATTTGAGGTGTATTTTCAGGATGTTTTTCTAAAGCTCTTTCATAATAGCGTATCTCAATTTGATACTGCTCTTCTGCCTGTTTTTCATCCCCCACAGACAGATAAGCACCTGCCAATTCTTCACGTATTCCTGTATCATCTCTACCCTTTTCTAGACAAGATTGCAATAAATAAATCGCTTCTTCATGATTCCCTATGCGATTATACGCAACTGCCATTTCAAATGAACGCCAACCAGAATCATCTTCTTTCACATTCTTTAATAATTCCAGTTCTTCCTTATAACGTTTTTCCATTTTGTAAAACATTGCCAAATCATAATATGAATCATCATTGGGAGACAACAGCACGATACGTTTAAAATAATCCTCCGCACTTTTTTTATCTTGTAAATCACAATAAGTATACGCAGCCTGTGATAGTATCCATTCATTATCCGGATCATCCAAAAGAGCATTTTCAAAATATTCAATGGCTTTTTGGGGTTCATTCAACCATCGGTATGCCCAGCCAATTTCTCCATGAATCCATGGTTCATCATGTCCCATGGACAAACTGTTCTGTAAACACTCCAGAGCATTTTGAAACTGGTCCGTATGATTGTAGGCATACCCTAATTGCGCCATCATCCATGCATCCTGCGGAAACGCAGAAAGTCCTTTCTTTAAATAAGCGATTGCTTCCTGACAGCGACCGATATGATTTAAAATCCATCCCATATTCGCATATATAAAACCATCATCATTTGCAAATGCCATATGTGCTTCCAACAATGCACGTGCATCTTCAAATCGCTGTTGCTCCGTTAATTTATGAAATTCATCCTTATAACTCATGTAGTTACCTGCTTTCTTTCATCATTATACACTAGAATACATGGAAAAGAAATGAAAAAAACAAAGGAATTATTCAATCAATTATGAATTCAACAACTGTAAAATCGTTCCACAAAACCATGCGACAATCAAAATGACGAAGAAAATCTGTAAAACCTCTATTTTACGATGATTCATTTTAATGAGCAGCATGAAACCTAAGCCTGCACTTGTGATCAACCCTGCGATCAAAGCACCAAACGATACGATACCGCTCACATAAAGCTGTGCCAAAATCACACTGGCGGCACAGTTGGGTATAAAGCCTATAAGAGCCGCCAATAAAGGCTGAAACATATTCTGATTGAGCAAAAGAGTACGCATATGTTCTTCACCAATGAACTCCAACATGAAAGAAAGCACGAAATTGATAATTAATACAAATCCAAAAATCTTCAATGTACGTATAAGCGCATCCATCCATATGCTATGTTCATGGTGTTCGCAAAAACAGGATTGCAGTTCATAGGGATGTAACTTATCTTGACGGGTACGGCCATGCCAAAGTAAATCGATGCCATATCCAACGATGAGTGCTATCATCCATTTAATGCCCAAAACAACTGGCAATATGTGTACTTGTTCGGGATGCGCAAATAAGATCGTTATGGCTTCATCACTGGTGGAAATAAATACGGCAATCAGTGTTCCTAAAGAAATTACGCCATCCACATAAAAACCAGCAGCTAATACAGAAAAACCGCATTGTGGTATCAATCCTATAAAAGCGCCAAGCAAAGGTCCAAATTTTTTTAACGAAAGCAATTTTTCTTGTGCATGAAATGCATCCTTACGCTCAAAGTATTCCAACATCCAATAAGCTAGGAATAAAAGTGGCAGCATCAGCCATGTATCATGAAACACATCTTCTATGATGTCCACCATGAATCCAATTCCTCCTTCCTGTACAGATGAAACAGTTCCATTATATAGTTCACATTTTTATTTTGTCCCAAAATGAGTTGTTCATGACATCGTTATCAATATAAAGAATAACGCCTACCATTATACCTTATTTTCATTAAACAGACAAAGAAAAAAGACCCAAAAGGGTCAAAGGCTGGCAATGAGCTATCTTGACAGGGGCAAGCCCTGCTATTGTCACCGCTGGAGCGCTTAACTTCTGTGTTCGGTATGGATACAGGTGTACCCGCTCCGCCATCATCACCAGTTCCTTTTCGAGGTTTCCC
>CAJTIT010000001.1 GCA_910576345.1 Erysipelotrichales bacterium | reverse complement strand
AAGCAGTAAATATAATTACTTTGCTTTGTGTTGTTTGGCATATGAAAAAGGTAGTGGATGTTCATTTTTTGACTTATCCTCTACCTTTTTGAAACCCTATGATAATTTAGAGCTCACTTTGATCTTCTCAAAACCCTACATTAATTTAGAGCGTTTTTTTACAAAACCCTACGATAATTTAGAGCCCCATTAAGTTAGGCCAATCGTGATTCACAACACGCATATCGAAAAAATGCCCTAATAACAAGGCACTTTTTCAATAATTTCATTATTCTAAACCAATTCCATAACACTATTCTGCCTCATAAATCATACCTTCCTTTTAATTGCCTTGTTACTATCTTCTAATTTCTTTTGACAATGGAATAATATGACTTCGCTGTAACTGAATAAATTAGAATATATACCAATGTAAACACGCCTATGCATCCTAATGTACAGTAAATATATAATTGCGTATTCGATAACATTAACATTCTTAGCAATTCACTTATGATCGGAAATGCAAATGCTAAATGAATAACCGCTGTAACCAGTGGTAAAAAGAAAACAGTTAATACTTGAGAATTAATTGATTTCTTCACAAGTTTATGATCCATACCCACTTTTTGCATAATTTCAAAACGTTCTTTATCTTCATAACCTTCAGTAATTTGTTTATAATAAATAATTAGGATTGCAGCCATGATAAATAGCACACTTAAGAAAATACCGATAAATAAGAAACCACCGTATAATGCCATAAATCCTGCATAGCTTACAGTTTTACATTCAACATCATACCCCTCAATACCTGCATCTTCCAAAGCTTTTGTATAAGAGTCATAATACTCCTCAATTTCTGACTTCGATGCATCTATATCAAAGCCATAATAGTCATATAAATTAGAACTATGCTCACCATATACTTCTTTTTGTGATTCATAAATATCATTTACGATTGTTTCATCTTTTACAACGATGAAGTATCCTGATGACACATTAGCAGCAGCATTTCCATTACCCATAAATTCATCAACTTGTTCCTTCACTTTGAATTTATAGTCGAACACTTCAAATTCATCGTACCCAAATTCCTTTCTTTTGCCATAAAGCAATATTTCATTATCATTCAATGTATAATTAGTATGCATACTTTGGTTATAATCATCTAAATCTGTAACCATCACTGTACAAATCGCACCTGTCATATTAGCATAAATATTTTCTCTGTCTGTAAGTATGGATTGTTCTTCTTGATAACCTGCAAATTCCACATATCTATAATCCAGTATATTCTCTTTTTCAAGATTCTTGTCTTTCAGAAGCTGCTTCGAAACATCACGCATCGTTTGTATATCTTTTTCATTTGCATCAATATAAGCAACAATTTCTCTCGGATATCTTTGTGTAGTTAAATCTTCCATACCGATCCATAAACTAAATGTTGTAGAAATCATTACCAATACCATTGTTGACAATATACAAATATTTGCCAATCCTGCTGCATTTTGCTTCATACGATAGATCATTCCGGAAACACTAATGAAATGATTTGGTTTATAGAAATATTTTTTATTCTTTTTTAATGCTTTTAACAAAGTTACACTTCCCGCTGTAAATAACAAGTAAGTACCGATAATAACCAAGATAACCGCACCAAAGAATAACATCATCGCCAATATTGGATTTTTCGTTGTCAAAGAAATATAATATCCGATTGACAAACAAACTATACCTAAAATTGTCATGATCCATTTGGATTTTGGTTCTTTTTCTCCATATTCTGTACTATGAAGCAATTCAATGGGATTTGCAAGTTTGATTTGTCGAATAGAATTTAAATACATAAATAAGAAAATAAGGCCAAATAAAATCAATGAAGACTTTATCGCACTAGATGAAATATAGAAGCCTAGAGTTATATTCGTATCAAACATTTTACTAATTGCCATGAACAATAATTTATCTAAAGAAATGCCGATTAGAAAGCCTAATGACACACTGATAAGTGCTGTGATTAATGTTTCAAAAGCAATGATCAAAGACACATGTCTTTTTTCCATTCCCAATATGTTAAATAAACCAAATTCTTTTTTTCTACGTTTCATCAAAAAACTATTTGTATAAAACAAAAAGATGATGGCAAAGAACCCAACTACATAAGTTCCAAGTATTAACATCATTCTCATTTCACCGGCACCCGGCATAGAATCCAATCCGCTATTACCGGCTAATGAGCATATATCATAAAACAAAGCAATCGTTATGATACACGTTAACAAAAATGGTATATATGTTTTACTGTTCTTCTTAATATTTGTAAATGCCAGTTTCTGGTAAAAAAGTTTATTCATTTCTAACACCACCTGTAGCTAGTAATGTTAATGTATCAGAGATACTTTGATACATTTCTTCATTTGTTTTAGTACCTTTATAAATTTGATGGAAAACTTCTCCATCCTTGATAAACAACACACGACCGGCATGACTTGCTGCTAACGTTGAATGAGTAACCATAATAATGGTTTGACCGTTTTCATTGATTGTATTAAACAAAGTTAATAAATCGTTTGTAGATTTTGAGTCAAGTGCCCCTGTCGGTTCATCTGCTAAAATTAGTTCTGGCTTTGTGATTAAAGCCCTTGCAACTGCACATCGTTGTTTTTGTCCACCTGATACTTCATAAGGATATTTTTCCAATAAATCACTAATTCCTAAATCGTTTGCAATAGGGATAATTCGTTTCTCCATTTCTTTGTTATTTGTTTTAGATAAAACCAACGGTAAGAAGATATTATCCTTTAAAGAAAAAGTGTCTAGTAAATTAAAATCTTGAAATACAAAACCTAGATGATCACGTCGAAAAGCGGATATTTCTTTATCACCAATATTTACAATATTCTTTCCGTTTAATAAAATTTCTCCACTTGTTGGTTTATCAAGAGCAGCCAAAATATTTAACAATGTTGTTTTTCCACTTCCTGACTCTCCCATGATTGCTACATATTCTCCCTTTTCTACTTCCAGAGATACATTTTTAAGCGCTTCTACTTTTTGTCCTCCAAAACGTGTAGAATATATTTTTTTAACATTTTTTACTTTTAATAAGCTCATCATTATTACCTCCTTGTTACAAGTATAGTATAGAAAAAAATAAAAAAGCGAGCCATCGATTTGTCTTACATTTCCCATTCATTTTGGACATTTTTGTAAGAAAAGGTTATTCTACCCTTAAATCCTCATGCTTAAGATGTAAAATAACCTTTGTTCCCTTATTTACTTGTGATTCAATTTCAATACCATGTGATAATTTATTCATTATACTCTTGCACAAATATAGACCTAAACCGGATGCCTGTTTGTCAATGCGACCATTAAATCCAGTAAAACCTTTTTCAAACACCCTTGGTAAATCCGACGGATCAATTCCTATGCCTGTATCTTCGATAAACAGTGTAGAGTCATATCCATAAATATGAACATTTCCTTCATTTGTATATTTCATTGCATTAGATAATAACTGTTCTAAAACAAACACAAGCCATTTTTCATCCGTTAGTACTTTCATATTTGTTTCATCAAAATCAATACGAATCTTTTTTCTAATGAATTCAAAAGAAAACTTACGAATTGCCTGTCGCACCAATTCATCTAAATCATAACTCTTAAATACATAATCTGTATCAGTACTTTTTATACGAAGATATGCTAGGACCATATCCGAATATTGATTAATTCTAAAAAGTTCAGATTTTAAGAGTTTTTTATCTGGATTTGATTCCATTTCAATCAATAATTTCATAGCAGATATAGGAAGCTTTATTTGATGTACCCATAATGTAAAATAATCTTCCATTTCTTGAAACTGTTCTTTACTGACACTAGCATTTTTAAAATAGATTTTTTTAAGTTTGACGATCAACTCTTGATAATCACAATCCATCAATGATGTTTTTTTAGGTAAACCATCAAAATATAAAATATTATCCTTTATTTTGATTAAATGAATATGCTTCTTATAATAACGATAAAAGTCATAAAACAGATCAAATACCAAAATTAAACAAATCAAATAAGTTGCATATAAAACCGGCTCCATATCGATGTTATATATAAAATAAACACTTAGATAGACAATTACTGTCATTCCTATAAGCAATAACATAGTTAATCGATCTTTTATATAATTTTTAACGATATCTATCTTATTCATATAATATATCCAATTCCTTTTTTCGTTTTAATAAAATCATGAACATCAATTTGTTCGAGTGTTTTTCTTAAACGATTTACATTCACAGATAATGTATTATCATCCACATAACAGTCTGTTTGCCATAAATATTCCATCAATGTATCTCGCTCAACGATTTCTCCTTTATGTTCTAATAAAATTTTTAAAATCTTACTTTCATTTTTTGTTAACTCAATACATTTGTCTTTATAAGTAACTATACTATTACTGCAATTTAAACGCACACCTTCGTGCTCAAGATAGTTCACTTGACTAGCAAAATCATAAGTTCTTCTTAACATAGCTTGTAATTTAGCCACAAGAACATTTAAATCAAACGGCTTTGAAATATAATCATCGGCCCCTGCATTCATTGCCATAACAATATTCATATTATCAGAAGCAGAAGATATAAACATAATAGGAACTCTTGACACCTTTCGTATTTGTTCACACCAGTAGTAACCATTTTTATATGGCAATGTTAAATCCATGAAAACAATATCTGGATCAATGCTAGAAAACTCATTCATAATATTTCTAAAATCATTCGCTATTTCCACATAATAATCCCAAGAAAGTAAAAACTTACTTATTTGATTAGAAATCACTGTATCATCTTCAACAATCATAATCTTATACATAAAAATCCATCTCCTTAATCATAAGGTATAAAGTCGATATAACAATTTCCTATTAATATTATATCCTTATGAAGTATGCTCTACAATAACAATCTATCCTTCCAATATAAATCATAGGTTGAATTCATTAAAAAAGAAACTAATTTATGAATATGTCACCGTTTATTCCTTACGACATGCAAATGCAACATGATTCAAGAATGGTGTGGATCTAAAAAATGTATCCGTTCATTTTAAAGTAATGATTTTACGACTACTGCTAATGAATATATCGATGTTTTAAAATCACAATAGCAAGAAGTTGTAGAACAGAATTCAACTTAGAATCGTATATATAAGACAGTTATATAAGATATAAGCAGCTTTAAACACCAAATAAATACCAAAAACATATTAACAATTAACATATAAAAAGTGCCCTATTTATCGGCACTTTTCAACTGCTTTACCTATTCAACACCAATGATATAAGAATACACCGGCTGTTTTCCGTTTGTCAGTTCCACTTCTACATTATATGTTTCTTCAACGAACTGCGTTAAATTTTCTGCTTCCTCATCACTAACACCTTCACCATAAATCAATGTGACAATCTCGGAATCATCATCAATCAGCTGTTGAATCAGCGTTTTGGTCGCTTCCATTTTATCCTTGGTAGAAACCACAATATCTTTCTCCATAATGCCCATATAATCTCCGGCTTTGATTTCCATACCTTCAAACATGGTATCTTTAATCGCATACGTAACCTGACCGGTCTTTACAAGTGAAATCGCATCGCTCATTTCCGTTAGATTCATTTCAAAATCCACATCCGGATTGAACATAATACAAGCGCATAGACCTTGTGGAATCGTTTTGGAAGGAATGACATGTACATGATGATCTTCCATCACATCCGCAGCCTGTTGAGCAGCCAAAACAATATTGGAATTGTTTGGCAATAAGAAAATATGCTCCGCATTCGCCTGTTTGATGGCCTCTACAAAATCTTCCGTGGAAGGATTCATCGTCTGACCGCCGCTGATCACATAATCCGCGCGCAACTCTTCAAACATTTCTTTTAAACCTTCTCCGGCCGCAACTGTAATAATTGCATATTTGCTTTTTGGTTTATCTTTGGTTTCCGTCTTCACATTTTCTTTTGTGATATTCATCATGATGTTTTCATGCTGCTCCTGCATATTTTCAATTTTCAATTTGACAAATTCGCCATATTTCTGTCCAAGATTTAAAGCAACCCCCGGTGTCAATGTATGAACATGCACCTTTACAATATCTTCATCCTGCACACAAACAATGGAATTTCCAATCTCTGCCAGCGCATCACGCAAAACAGTTTCTTCAAAGGATGCAATGTTTGCTTCATCCAAACGCACGATAAATTCCGTACAATAACCGAATTCTTCGCTTTCCATATCCGCTCCTGCTGATTCCACAGAATTGCTTTTTTCTTGCTTCGCAATGATTTCACCTTTCAGCGCCGATTGAAAGCCCTGCAAAATCGTCACAAGACCTGCACCACCGCTATCCACCACGCCAACTTCTTTTAAAACCGGCAATAATTCCGGTGTGCGCTTTAATGATTGAATCGCTTCTTCTACCATTTTATCCATAACGGCAGAGCATGTCACATCCGAAGTCTGAGAAGCAAATGCATACGTATAATCCGCTGCTTCACGAATTACGGTCAGTATGGTTCCCTCTACCGGACGCATAACCGCTTTATAAGCAACGCGCGATCCATTGACCAGCGCATTGGCCAACTGAAAACCATTGATCGTTTTCATGTCTTCCACACCTTGCGCAAGTCCTCTGAAAATCTGTGATGTGATAACACCAGAATTTCCACGCGCTCCCATTAACAGTCCTTTTGACAACACCTTTGCAATGTCGCAAACATCCTCGCTTTGACAAGCAAGCGCTTCTTTCACACCGGCATTGAATGTCAAAGACATATTCGTGCCGGTATCACCATCCGGTACCGGAAACACATTCAATGCATCAATTTCCGGAAATTTGTTAGTCAAATGATTGGCGCCGCTTTCCAGCATCTGTTTGAATAATTGTCCATTGATTGTACTCATAATTTTTCAACTCCTACTTCATGGATTTTACACCCTGAACATAGACATTGATAACATTAAAGTCCAAATCCAGCGATTTTTCCATCATGTATTTAACCTTTTTCTGTACCTCATTCACCACTTGGGAAATGCGGATTCCATGTGACACAATGATATATAAATCCAGTTCCAGCTGTCCGTCGTTTTCACGCACTTTGACGCCGCGAGCATAATTTTCCTTTTTCAACAGTTCCGCAATACCATCTTTGACTATTTTTTGGGAAGCCATTCCAACGACTCCGTAACACTCGCTGACAAGACCGCCGGCAAGGGTCGCGATCGCATCGATGGAAATATTGATACTGCCATACTGCGTATTTTTCGTGACTGACATAAACATCCTCCTCATTATCTTAATATTATACTAATATCCTTTCAAGAAAGCAAATTTTTTACGATAAGTTCTTACTTTTTACAACTGCTTTCATATATGCTGGCATTGGTCTCATCCAGATCCATGCACACATGCGATTTCATCGATGCGCGAAGTACCTGCTTATAATCATTTAACAGCGGAATGCCCTCATAAGAAGAAAACAGCGTATTGCCATCCTGCATAATCAGTTTCACCATATGCTTGTTATAACTGCGCTCATATGGATGGATTTCAGAAATCATGGAAATCATATCCGCTTCCACTTCCCGCTTATTCATATTAAACGCATCCACCAGCTTTTGCAAATTTTCCTCATCAAAGTCACCGATGAAAGGAAAATGCGCCAACTGTGCTTTATGTTTGTCATCCACTTCAATTTTCTTGATCGGTGTACCTGGCACTATCACATACGTCTTGCCGTCTTTATCCTGCATGCTGCCCAATATCTTTTTCTCTTCCACATCAATACGAATGGCGCCATACCAGTTTTTATGAACCTCCACGCTTTCAATCAATTCCTGTTTTTCCAAATTCCAGACGATCAGAAACTGCGGCATCAGGACATATCGTGTTTCATAAGATAGATCCGCCATATTTAAAATTTCTTGTTCACTATAATATGTATTCCCACTGACTTTCAAAGACTTCACTTTGGAAATATCAGAGAGGAAGTAAAAAAGTGCGATCAAAAACCCACCGCAAATCACCAGCAGTTTAATGCGGTTCCAGCGTATTTTTCGGCGTTTTTTGCGATCTTGTAATTCAATGAATTTCTGTTCGACGTCATCATATAGAATTTCTTTTAGATCTTCCAATTAAATCGCTCCACTTCTGTGCGTAAATCAATGTCGAACGTTTCTTTGATCTTTTTTTGGATTTCTTCTACCAAAGCCGCAATATCATTGGCACATGCATGATCTTCATTGATAATAAAATTCGCATGCTTTTCTGAAACCATCGCACCGC
This sequence comes from Erysipelotrichales bacterium, assembly GCA_910576345.1. Lineage (GTDB taxonomy): Bacteria > Bacillota_I > Bacilli_A > Erysipelotrichales > Erysipelotrichaceae > C-19. The sequence goes on along the minus strand of CAJTIT010000001.1, from coordinate 204,415 downwards.
CGATGCGTTTGCCGCGATAACCGATTTTTTCAATCAGTTCCCAAGCCTGTGCACCTTGCGGATTGCGAAACATACTGCCGGCACTTGGTTTGTTTAAAGGCTGTGATTGCATACGACGAATTCTGCGTGAATCCATGAGATCGCGTATTTCTTTTTGATTGCCGCTTTCCAGTTTACATCGGGCTCCAAGAATGATCCAATCACTTTCCTTTTGAAAGCGGGAATGACGATAGGAATAATCCAGCGCAGACACATCGATCCATGTACAAATACCATCCTTTAAAACAAATACGCTTTTTACAATACCACTCATGTCGCTTTTATATGCGCCGGCATTCATAAACAGTGCGCCGCCCAGTGTGCCCGGAATTCCACTGGCAAACTCTAAGCCATGAAAAGAGCGTTTCATTGCCTCATGCGCAAGCAAAATGATACTGCAGCCGGCCTGTGCTACCAAAGTACCGTCTTCTTCAAAATAGTATTCACTCATATAGCGATCCAAACAAAGAATCGCTCCATGATATTCATCATCGCTACATAAAAGATTACTGCCCTTGCCAAAAATTTTATAAGGCAGCTGTTCATTTTTTAAAATGTCCAATATACGCATCAGACACAGTTCATTTTTCGGATAAATAAAATATGCGCAGTTTCCACCAACGCGAAAAGTCGTATGGTTTGCCAAAGACTCATTAACTTCCACATCACCATAAGCAGATAATTGTTTCTCTAACATCGATTTCTCACCTTTTCATTTCATCAAACCAGTCGCAAATATCTTCACTCGCATTAGGAAAACCAAGCGATTTTGCGTGCTCTTTCATTTGCGCCCTCAATTTTGCATTTCCCATAATACATGAAATCTTCTCATTTAACAAATCAGCATTCAAATCTTTTTCTTCGATCATAACAGCTGCATTCACGTTTGCCAATACACTGGCGTTGTAATATTGATGATTGTGTGCGACATAGGGAGAAGGAATCACAATTGATGGAACGCCAAGCGTCGTTATTTCCGCAAGCGTTGTGGCTCCTGCTCGACAAATGATCAAATCCACCTTTTCCATAATTTCCAGCGTTTTCACGTAATCTACCACATGGATATTATCCTGTTTCGGTATTTGTTTTTTTACATCTTCATAGTGTTCTTTTCCGGTCACAAACAATATTTGATAATCTTTATGCACGTTTGGTAATGCTTCACACATGATCGCATTGATACTGGATGAGCCAAGCGATCCCATGACCACCAAGATCAGTTTTTTGCGCCCATCCAGTTGCAAAGAACGATAATATGCCGCATCAAATTTCACTTGTGCAGCACTTGTAGCACGTGGATTGCCCAAAAGTCTTGTTTTCCGTTTATCAAACTGTTCAAACAGACGCTCATAACAGATAACGATGCCATCCGCATAACGTGCAACCATCTGATTCGCAGCGCCCGCAACGGAGTTCTGTTCATGGATCATAATCGGAATATGCAGCTTATGCGCTGCCAAAATCACCGGTGCGCTCACATAGCCGCCAAATCCAACCACCAGATCCGGTTTCCATTCTTTCAAAATTTTGATTGCCTGCGCTCTTGCATGAAACATCTGTGCAATCGCTTTGGCTTTATGAAAGGCGTTGCCGCATAATCCACTGGTATGAAGTGATCGAAATGCATATCCCGCTTCCGGAATCAACTGCGCCTCCATACGGTCATCATTGCCGATAAATAAAAGTTCGAGATTTTGATAGCGCTGTTTTGCGCATGCAGCCAGCGCCAAAGCCGGATAAATATGTCCACCGGTTCCGCCGGTCACGAACAACAGTCTCATGTGACCACTCCTTGTCCTTTATTATATCATGAGTTCCTTGTTTATAATAGTTTTTTTCGCTGTTTGTTTCATTCGCTTGTATGATTGGCAATACTCATCAACAATCCCATCGATCCCATCATCACCAATAAAGAGCTTCCTCCATATGAAATAAATGGCAGCGTTATACCGGTTACCGGGAACAAACCGACAACAACGCCCAAATTGATCATCACTTGGATCGCAAACAACGATGTCAAACCAATTGCAACGTAACATAAATACGTATCATTACAATTACAGGCAATTTTCACACCTTCATAAATGACAAGCAAAAACAATGTAATGAGCAAGCAACAACCAATAAAGCCAAATTCTTCCGCAAAAATGGCAAAGATAAAATCGGTTTGCGGTTCCGGCAGATAAAAATGTTTCTGCATACTTTGATCAAATCCAACGCCCAAAATGCCACCCGGAGAAATTGCAAACAACGACTGGATGATTTGAAAGCCGGCACCCAGTGGATCTTCCCATGGATTGATAAACGAGGTAATGCGTGCCAATCGATAAGGAGCCGATAAAATCAAGCCGCCAAGTCCTGCCGCTGACAACATGCCCACGCGCACAAAATAACGTATTGGTGAATCCGCCGCCAGCACAATCACGACGATGCTGCATACCATGACAATGCCGCTACCAAAATCCGGTTGTAACAATATCAAACCAAATCCCAACATCGTTAAAAAAGCTGGAAACAATAAATCATTTTTGAATTTTTTTACACGGTAACGCTTTGCCATATAATCGGAAACATAAAGAATGATCGCGATTTTGAAGAACTCTGAGGGCTGTATTAAAAAACTACCGACACCAAACCAGCTGCGGCTTCCGTTTCTTGCGACGCCAAGTCCCGGAATCAAAACCAAAACCAAAGAAATGGTACAAAATAGGAAAATCTTCTTCGTATGCGAGCGTATGCGTATCAAATCAATACGACTTGCGCCAAACATCACAAAACAACCGATGAGTGCGAACACTGCTTGTCGGCTCATAAAATAGGTCGGATCATTGAATTTCGCCTCTGCCCACACTCTGGAGGAAGATCCAATCATCATAATGCCAATAAAGACAAGTGTCATAACTTCTAAAAATAACAGCCGGCTTTTTTTTGAAAACATCCCATCACCTACATAAAAAGTATATGCAAAAAACATAGAAAAAAGTCATTTCCATATCAAATTCAATGAAAATGACCATTCGTTTTAAGGATTCTCAGGCCCAACGCCTTCTTCTTTCTCATACTGTCCTACCCATGGCACCAGTTTCGCATGCAACAGATAGCGCTGATCGGATACATCGTTATTGACTTCATAAGAACATGTCGATAAAGAAATCAGACGATCGCTCTCTCCCATTTTCACATCATTTCGCACATGTCCTTTGATACTTGGCGATGTAATGAGTTCGATGTATTTTTTCCATTCCTTGACATCGGTAATGCCAAATCGATAAGCATCTGTTCCATCTTTTGTTGACTGAAACGATACGACTTCGCATCGATAGTTTTGATCCGGTGTAAACAGATACACATATTTATGATCTTGGAAAAATGTTGAATCCATAAAATTCTCCAAATCCGCAAACATCGTGCCATGACGTACATTATGTCCGTATATGAATGTATTGTTATCAGAAAAATCCGGCTTGTTGTGATAATCCACAAATACGGCGCCTGCGTAATTCTCGCCTTTTGCGAACGTGTGGTCCAGATAATACGTATTGTCACTACCTTGCACAATCGGATAAGAGATATTTGTGTCCGGAATCATGATCCATGCGACCAAATGATCATTGATTTCTTTCAATGCACTCCAGTTGATTGTAAATGGTGTTTCCGGATTTTCAGGAATGTTTCCGATTTCCGTCAGTGTTTCCAATTCTCTTTTTTCATCCCAGTTGGCTTTGAATATCGTAAACAGCTGATATGCGGAATATAAGAAAATCGATAATGCGATCAAAAAAATCAGCCAGAAAAAAAACTTTTTTTTCTTTTTTTCTTCTTGTGGTTCTTCGCCTTGACTTGCACGCATATAAGCGCCATCATATTGATTGTCATGTCCATAGCGTTCAAAGCGGTCATATCGCTCGTCTTTGATTCCTGTATAAGGATTTTCATCATGGTTTTGATAAGACTGTTCATCATGATAAGGATCGTTTGGGTTTTTGCGATTCATAAGCTCCTCCTATTCCTTTTCGTCATCTATTCTATAGAGCCGTTTTCTTGTAATTTCGTTTTATTATTTTATCATATTTTTTTTATAAGTACCAGTATTGAAATGCATTTGTGTCCATCCTTCTATGTTATCCCCCGTCAAGATGATTTTATTCTTTCTTTTTGTTTTTGATCATACATAATAGATTTGACAAATGACATTTCCGGTTGTAAAATTACGGCTGACCATACATTTGGGATAAAATATATATCAAAATCTAGACATTTTGAAACAGATGTTTTTAATAGGAAAATGTCTGTTTTTTTATGAAAAAACGCTCTGTTTTATATGTCTTCCCTCCTCTTTATCTAAGTCTAGTTTTTGACAATCTTTCTTTCGCCTACGTATGTTGAAAAAAGTTTTGACTTTTTGTATGTAAGTGTCTATAATATCATTTAGATAGATATCGAAATGAGAGGTGAAGCAATGAAATTTCAAGAGACGTTTAAAGCGCTGAGTGATCCCACACGTCGTGAGATCATCGCATTGCTTCGTGACAAACCGCTTCATGCCCAACAGATCGTCGATCATTTCCAACAGTCCAATGCGACGATTTCCCATCATCTATCAGTATTGAAAAATGCAGAACTGATCTTGGATGAAAAACAGGGCAAATTTATCTATTATGAATTGAATACGTCTGTTCTGGATGAAATCATTGGATGGATTTCATCTTTGAAAAGCTGAAAGGAGAATGCCAATGCAAAAACGTATGGGTTACTTCATATGGAGTATTGCGCTGATAATGATCGTAAGCACTGTTTTACTCTATCCTTATTTTCCAAGTCGTATTGCGATGCACTGGAACATTCAAGGTGAAAAAGATGGTTTCGCCTCACCTGCCGTTTTATTTTTGTTTCCGTTTCTTCTGGTTGGTTTGGACAGCACAATGGTGTATGCCTTGCACAGCGACAGAAAACAAAACAAGCATCAAGTGTTTGAAAAAGTTTACGATCGGATGCGGTTTGTATTCCTATTGATGATTTTATTTGCGTATCTGTTTATTGTCATCGATTCGTTTTATCCTACGACATTCCACATTCAAACCAGCATACTGTGTCTAATGGGTGTTGTATGCATCATCATAGGCAACGTCATGCCGCAGTTTCAGCGAAACAAATGGATGGGATTTCGCACGCCATGGACATCAAAAGACGATATCATATGGCGAAAAACGCATCGCATTGCCGGATTTATATGGTTTTTTTCAGGAATAGTATTATGCGCGGCATCTTTTTTAAAACCAAATAGCGCAATTTGGATTATGGTGGTATTGATTTCCATTATGATTTTGGTACCTATTGGATATTCTTATCAATTATACAGAAAGAGAAAGGAGTTTTTCAAATGATTGAAATCAAACATGTGACGAAAGTATACGGAGGAACAAAAAAAGCAGTAGATGATATTTCCCTTAACGTTCCTACCGGTGAAATCATCGGGTTTATCGGTCCAAATGGTGCGGGTAAAACCACAACGATCAAAATGATTACCGGCATCTTAAATCCAGATGAAGGTGAAATTCTTATCAATGGCAAAAACATTGTGAAAGAGCCATTGGCTGCAAAAAAAGAATTCGGGATAGTTTTGGACAACGCCGACATTTTTTTGCGGTTGAAGGGTATTGAATATTTAAAATTCATGGCGGATATGTATGAAGTGGACAGCCATTTAAGAAAACAGCGCATTGAAGATCTTGCGGAAACATTTGAAATGAAACATGCCTTGAATGACAAGATCTTGTCGTATTCACATGGTATGCGCCAAAAAATTGTCATCATGGGTGTATTGATCAGTGATCCAAACGTATGGATTCTGGATGAACCAATGACCGGTTTGGATCCGCAGTCTTCGTATCAACTGAAAGAAAAAATGCGCGAGCATGCACGAAAAGGCAAGACGGTATTCTTCTCTACCCATGTACTGGAAGTTGCCGAGAAATTATGCGACAAGGTTGCCATTATCTTGCATGGTAGAATCGCTTATTTTGGCACACTGGACGCATTGAAAGCACAATACGCGCATTGTTCTTCTTTAGAAGAAGTATTCTTAGAGGTGGTTAATCATGCGTAAGTATATCGCTCTTACGAAGGCTTTATTAAAAAATGGCATGGGTATGAGTGATGGAAAAAGCAAAAAATTTTATCAGGTGTTTCTATATGTTGTTTTGTTAATCTCGCTGGTTCCTATTTCCGGTGCGTTGTATTTCCTGATAGATGAAGCACTTCCCACCTATAGCATGATCGATCAAGAAGCCAGTTTGTTGGGTGGAATGATGTTTATGAGCTGTTTTCTGATTTTCTTTTTCTCTTTGTTTTCCATTCCCAGCATTTTCTATTTCAGCCGTGACAACGATAACTTATTGTCATTGCCACTTTCTTCAACGACAATTATCGGCGCGAAGTTTACCACGTGCTTGATCTATGAATATGTGTTCTCTGTCGGCGTTTTATTGCCAACGTATTTGGCTTATATGAATCATGTCGATGTTTCTGTGTTATTTTATGTTTTTGGTATTCTGTCTATCTTTTTGATTCCTGTTTTTCCTTTGGTACTTTCCACATTTTTAACGATTCTGTTAATGCGTATTGCGCCATTCTTGAAAAATCGTGATCGCTTCAATTTAATTTCCGGAATTCTCATGTTGATTGTGGCGTTCGGTTTCTCTTACTTTACCAATCATGCAAACATACAAGAAGAAAGCGATATGATCCATATGGTGATGCAAGGCGACAATTCCATGTTGGAATTGTTTATGCGCGCTTTCCCGATGATTCCGTATTTTTCTCGCAGTATCATCGAAGGAAATATCATGGATTTTGCGATTGGCTGTCTGATATGTTTCCTTTCGCTTTTGTTATTGTTGAGCGCAGGCAAATATCTGTATTTTAAAGGCGTTATCGGCAGCAACGAATCCTCATCTTCTGCAAAAGACATGAGTGAAAAACAGCTGCGTAAACAAAGCAGACAAGGCAATCGTATTCGCACATATATGGCAAAGGAATTTAAAATTTTGGTTCGTACACCGGTATTTTTCATCAACTGTATTTTAACAACCGTATTGATGCCCGTCATTTTCTTGATTTTGCCATTTCTTGGCACATTGGATGGGGAAACCATGAGTGCGGTAACGAAAGGAATAACCGCTTTGCAAGAATTGGATAATTTCTACGCGTATGTATTGTTTGTCGGTTTAGGTTGCGGATGCATGTTTGGTGTTATCAATCTGGTAAGTGCGACTGCGATTTCCAGAGAAGGCAATCAGTATATGATTATGAAAGTACTCCCTATTTCTTTTCGTGATCAGGTTTATGCAAAATTATGGATGGGGATATTGCTTGGATTCTTTACCAATTTCTGTACATTGATCATTTTGTGGTTCTATCTGCACTTTTCTTTGGTATATCTGTTTATCTTTTTCATTGCGAGTTGCATTACTACGGTTTTCTGTAATGATTTGTGCATGATGCTGGATTTAACGAAACCAAAACTTGTATGGGAACAAGAAGCCAGTGCGGTCAAACAAAATTTTGGCGCTTTTGTTTCGATGTTTGGTGGAATGGCATTGTGTGCGGTGATAATCATCGGCTGTTTCTTCATTCCGGAAGATTATTTACAAATCGGTGCCATTGCCTTGACGCTGACGCTGCTTGTGCTTTGTGTGGTACTTACCAAAGTGGTTGGCCGCTATGGTGAAAAAGCAATGCGACGGCTATAGAAAGGACATTGTGTTATGTCAATACTTTATTATGATGGGCATGATGAAAAAAAACGTCGTGTACTTCATCGTTATTGTGAAGCCTCATCCCTTCCCTTCCGTGTAGTGGAGCCAATCGACCAGAATCAAACGATCGCTGAGTTATTGGAAGGTGTGACATCGAGTGAACCCGTGCATAAAGATCTGCCGGATAAAGACCTTCTGATATGTAATCAGATCAGCGATAAGCAAATTTCCAAATTACTAGATCATATGCGTAAGGAAGGCATGAAAATGGAGCGCACTTGTGTCGTTACCCGATACAATATTTCATGGACATTTGTGGACTTGCTTCATGAGATCATTGAAGAACATGAAACGATGGAGCTTCGATCCGCTTGTCAAAAAGAAATAAAAGAAATTTCTGTTTTACAGGAAGAACGATATTCACCGCAATCTTGGGCATTGTATCAGGATGCGGTATTAAAAGGTTTCATTTTGCTTCAGCAAGGACGGTTGAGTCAAGAACAATTACGGGGCGTTATCAATGAAATTCAAGAAAGAAAGGCTTTGTTAAAACAAGTAGAATAGTGAAACAGGATAGCATATATGTACGCTATCCTGTTTTTTACTATTTCATTTTGGTTTGTTTGTATCATTGATACATGCCATAAAAAAACTTATGTTGATAATTTCACACAAGTTTGTTTTTTTATCGCATGAGAAACTGAAACGGATTGCTCCTTGCCATCTGTTCTTCCCAATTGTTTTCATAAGCCACACTGACAGGTTGTTCCATATCCAAATAGCCCCGGTTGGTCATTTCGCATAAGTCCTTATTGATCTGATGGATGCTTGCGACCGTTGCTTTTCCTTTGATACATGCATTTTCATTTTCAATCAAAGTAATGTGAATTTGTTTGCGAAACTGGTTGTTGCAAACGGTAACCAAAAAAGAACCATAATGCTTGGTAAAACGAAGAAAACCGGTTTGATCATTTTTTTCTGTTAAAACATATCCAAATTCTTTTAAAACATCCATTGAAACCATTTCTTTTAAACGCATAAGTTCCTCCTATATCAATGAAATTATATCTATCATCCAGTATATGCTTTTTTTGTGTATGTTATGCAGTTTGCGCGAAAACAAAAGCGGCTTTATTCCGCTTTGTTTGCTTCATAAATCGCCAAATTGTATGTAATGAGATCTTTGAGTAATTGTATCGTTGCCTGCATTTGTTCTTCGCTCATCGTTGTAACAACTTCAAAATTGTTTTTGATCAGTTCTTTGGAAAGATCATATTCCTTACTGAGATAAGAAACCCATGTTTCTGAGTCTTCGACTTGTTTTTTTGATAGAATACCTTCTGACATGATGACACAATGAAAGTCATTGTGATTCACAGGAACTGCCCATTTGATGAGGCCCGCATGACAAGAGTAAATGCATTCTTCATTTGCTTCCCTTGCCAGTTTGTAGTATTCTTGTGTGCATTCTTCGCATTTTTGAAATGCTTGTGAACTGACTTTTAAGCATTTACAGAAATAATTGCGCTCTGATGCGCTTTTCACTTCCGTCGTATCCAAAATCAAATAACTGCGAAGACCGGTGATGCGTTTATATTCATCCATTGTTTTATTCATCGCATCAAAAATATCCATTTTGTATCACCTTTTCCTTCGCTAATCAATATATCATAAAATCTTTTTCAACACAAGATGGATAATTCATCTTTTTTATTTCTTTTTAGCGCAATGATATAACAGCGAAAGAATTGGACAGATCCAAATATAATAGGAATACAAGTCTATGATAAAATAGCGAATCATGCCGGGAAACCATGGACAGGCATATGTAATGAATGTATCGATCACAAGCAGGATCAAACATAAAGTAATACATACGGAAAAGCTTTGCAGGATTTTGGCGATGTGGGGCTGCTTTATTTGTGGCACATGAAGAACGGTTAAAATTGTATCCGTACTCACAAGCAGAAATGTCATCAGTGAAAGATGCTTGATGGCACACATCCCTAGCGGCAAAGACAGTGCGTAAATATCGGTGATCCAGGCAACCAATACGGATACAAAGATCACCCACCATCGTGTATTGATTTGTTTAAGAGCGCGCATCAAATTTCGTCCTGCATTTGGCGCATGTGACAGTAATGTTTCCTTTGCCTTTGGGAACCCTTAGCCGCTGTTTACAGTTAGGGCATTTGAAGTATTTATACGTTTTTCTATTCAAAAAGCGTTCTTGTTTGTCTTTGAACCAATGTTGGATTGGGTAATACCATTTTAAAAAGTATTGATTTTCTTTTCTTCTTTTGGAAAAGTTTCTTGAAAAAATGCGATAGTAGCTGTAAATCAAAATCATCAAATATAGAATACCAATGGTAAATGAGCGAAAAAACACATTAAGCAAAATAAGAATAAGTGTAAGTATGAGCAAAGCCATACTGAATTGATCTACACCGTATCTGCCATATAACAAACGCTGAAGCCATTGTTTCATAAAACTTCATCTCCGTTTCTTGTGTAAGATTATACCATATTTCATAAATAGAAACAGGCATTATTTTAAATAAACAGCATGTTTTTCATACTTTGTCACAGAGTGAAATTATCCGATACCGTTTTTTTGATATTGCATACAATACTCCTTAATCTATTGTTCATCAAATCTAAAATAATCTTCATAAATATAATCATTTATGTAAATAGATTCCTTAAACATATTCAATTCTGATTTTGATGAATATTTAGCGACAGGCAAAATACCGATCATATAGGCAGACGAATGATCAAATATAACAAACCATTTAAAAAGACATATACCTTGTATGGTATACGCCTTATGAACCGCTGATGGCAATATTGGGAAACAAAACGCTTGGCGCACCGATACCGCTTGGGTAATGTTTGAGATCATTTCCGATCCCATCGACTTGTTTCATGAGTTTTAAGAAATTGCCCGCTATGGTAAACAGATTGATCGGGTAAGCGATTTTGCCATGTTCCACAAAGAAACCGGATGCCTGGATGGAAAACTGTGTCGTGATCGCATTCCATCCGGCATGGAGACCTGCCAAATCGGTTACGATGATACCTCGATCCATTTGTTTTATGAGTTCATCTACCTCTTGATCGCCATTTTCCATATAGAAATTCGTATAGTCAATCGAACCATGAAATCCATTGCCTTTTGTTTCTGCCTGCATTTTTTTGCTTGATTTTAAATTATGGAAAAACTGAAGCAAAACACCGTGATCCACAATGACTTTTCTTTGACAGGCAACGCCTTCATCATCAAACGGTGTGCAGTTGACGCCTTGTGGTAGTAGCGGATCATCGATCAACGTCACTTTTTCGTCAAATATTGATTGTTGAAGCGCACAAGAAAGAAGCGATATACCTTTGGCAGCCTGATCGCCATGAAATTGAGCAAACACACATTGTAACAACTGTGCCATTGCGCTTCGATCGATGATGATTGGGTAGTGTCCACTATGCACAGAAACCGCATGTAGTTTGGAAACAGCCTTTTCTTTCAGCCGTTTCACAAAATCAGAAAGATCAAATGCATCCAAATCCTCAATGAGTTCCACTTCACTGGCGCTTTTAAAATCATCCTTGTCCTTTGCCAATACACAAGCGCCCAACATCGTCCATTGATTCTCTTTGGCAAGACAAAGTCCTTTTGAATTTGTGATCGACACTTGTGAACATGATTCCACATACGATGCTTCCATCACTTGCGCTATGCGTGCATCGCTTTCCAAAAGTTCTCGTTCCAGTGTTTTCATCAACTGCACTTTTTTAGCGGAAGATGCTTGAAAACAAGTGTTGTTGCGTTTTTGTATCGTAGGATAGTGTTCATCTCCGGCATAGATTTCCTGTTCATCACTGCTGGTGATTGCCGTCGCATTTTCTTTGATGGCATCAATGATAAAATCAAAATCACTTCCATCTTCCACAATGACTTTGCCCATTTGTCCTTGATAGACACCTCTTACTTTCCAAGTCGTTGTATCACTGATCGTGAAATGATCGACATTCTGTTCAAAAATGTCCAATGATGTTTTCTTATTCGTGCTTTCAAAAATTTCTAATTCTTCTATTCCTTCCGCTTTTGCTTTTTCAAACAGCTGTTTTTTATTCATGGTTGTCACCATCCTTACTGCCGCCGACAATCATATTACGAACACGTATGGCCGGCTGTCCCACATCGGTCGGTATGGAGCCGCTGCTGGCGCCGCACATGCCCTGTGCGCGCTTTAAATTATCAGCGACCATATCAATATCCATCAATGTCTTCGCACCGTTGCCAATCAGCGTTGCGCCCTTTACAGGCACTGTGATCTTGCCATTTTCAATCAAATAGCCTTCCAATACGGCGAAATTGAAATCACCGGTGCTTGGATCTACACTGCCTCCGCCCATCGTCTTCGCATACAATCCATACGGAGTGGCGGCAATGAGTTCTTCCGGTTTGTAGGGACCGGGCGCTAAATACGTATTTGTCATTCTGGACACGCTCTCATAACGATAGCTTTCCCTTCTTGAACTGCCGGTGGATGTCAAATGCATTCTGCGTGCGTTCAGCGTATCGATCATATAGCTTTTCAATATGCCATTTTCAATCAATACATTGCGCCTTGTAAAATTTCCCTCATCATCTACATTGGCAGAACCCCATGCATTGGGAATCGTCCCATCATCAATCGCTGTTACAGCTTCATTGGCAATTTTCTCACCCAGGCGATCGGCAAACACAGACTGATGTTTCGCAACGGCAGCTGCTTCCAGTGCATGTCCGCATGCTTCATGAAAAATGACACCGCCAAATCCATTGTCAATGACCACATCCATGACCTTGCTTGGACACTCCTTTGCATGAAGCATCACTTTGGCAATTCTTGCGGCTTCTTTCCCGATGCTTTCCGGTGTTGTTTCTTCAAAAAATTCCATGCCTTTGGATGCGCCAGGCGCACAAGTACCATCTTGGGTTTTTTCGCCATCTTCTGCGATTGCACTTACACGCATGCGTACCCTTACTCTTGTATCTTTGACATAGCGGCCATCACTGTTGGATATAATGACATCTTGATGTTCGTCCGCCATCGACGCGATGACTTTTTGAATGCCGGGATCATATGCAAATGCCGCATCATTGGCACGTGTCAACAATTTGATTTTTTCTTCACGATCACATTGATTGGGATCACAATGAATCGGATGTTTGTTTTCATAACGAATTTCATTCCACTTTATGGAATGGTCATGATCTTCTTTTTGTTCCAGTGAATCGCATAAGGTCAACACCATATCTTTTAATTGTAGGAGATCAAAATGATTCGTATAAGCATATACCGATCCCAGTCCTTGGTAGATCCGTATCGAAACACCTTGGATTTTTTTCTTTGCGCTGTTTTCTACAACGCCGTTTAACATTTCATAGGCATTGGTCGTTTTTTCTTCTTGAAAAACTTCTGCAAAATCTCCGCCGTTGGATAATGCCAAATGAAACAGTTCTTCTAATTCTTCTTTTTTAATCATGTTTTCACCTCTTGATTAGTTTTGCCATATAAAATCCGTCACAATCATAGGTAAACGGGAAAACTGTCTGTTCTTTGATGCATGTAAAATCCTCGTGTGTTTTTAAAAACCATGCAATTTGTTTCTCATTTTCTTTTTTGTTCAGCGTACAAGTGGAATACACAAGGATTCCATCTGATTTTACCATAACGCTTGCCGCATGTAAAATCTTTTTCTGTAGTGGTATAAGCGTATCCATGTCGCTGGATTCCATATGATATTTAATGTCGCTTTTGCGTGAAAGCGTTCCATAGCCGCTGCAAGGCACATCACAAAGAACACGATCAAATGAATTGGGCTGAAACGCATCCAAATGACAGGCATCCATGCACATTGGATGAATCGAGCGCAGATGTAAACGTTGGGCACTTTGTTTGATGAGTTCGACTCTGTGTTCATGTAGATCCAGGCAAATGATTTCTCCTTGATCATGAATCAGTTCGCCAATATGCGCGGCTTTGGTGCCGGGTGCGCTACATACATCCAAAATGCGTTGGTTTGGTTTTGGATCTAGCAAAGGCGCAATTAATTGACTGGCCTCATCTTGTATGGAGATGTCTCCTTGTTTGTACCACTTGGTATGTGCGATATTGCCACCGGTATAGATGAGTGCGTTTTCTGTATATTGACTGGGCTGAAAGTATTTTGTCTGCGCAAGCAGAACATCTTTTGTGGTTTGATTCGTATTGATACGCGCCGTTAGTTTTCTTGGCTTTAGATTTCCTTTACAAATGGCCACACATATCTCTGGTCCGTATTGTGCATTCCACATTTTGACAAGCCACAGCGGATGGGAGGTCTCGATGGATAGTTTTTCATCCGGATCATTTGGTAATAACCGTTTTCCTCTTTTATGGACGTTTCTTAAAACAGCGTTGACCATCCCTGCATCATGTTTGTGGATGTGTTTCATCAGCGTTACACATTCATTGATGATGGCATAGGCAGGCGTTTTTAACCACAACAGTTCAAATACAGCCATATCAAGCAGCACAGCTGTCTTTACATGCGGTTCTTTTTTTACAAGATCACACCAGCACCATCGAACATAGCGATAATTTTCCAGCGTACCATACACACATTGTGTTATATAAGGCCGCTTGTTTTCATCAATTGGTTCCAGTGCCTTGCGAAGGCAAAGATTGGAATATGTATGGTTGATCATGATATCAAACAGACAATCATAAGATATTTTTCTAATGTTCATGTGTTTTCTCCTTTGAATAATAGAAAATCTTAGACGCAATCAGAATAGCGGTATAGGGAATCGCAAAACCAAAAAGCGTATCAGACAAAAAATGCGCGCCCAGTATCATTCTTGTCAACATCATATAGGCAATCAAGCCAAAACATAAAACAATCCATAATGTTTTATATTTGGGTTGTGCATTTGTAAACAGCGGACAAAGAATCAGCGTCATAAAAGCGCTGTGATTGCTGGGAAAGGAATGGTGTCCATTGATTCCACTGAAAACATACCAAGGTTGAAATTCCAGTAGCGGATCACTCATTTCCCGAAAGCGAATGCGTCCCCAAATCTGTTTGATGGAAAGCGTCATGACAAATGTGGTTATCAGTATAAATGCCAGATAATAAAAGAAAGTTTTGTGTTTTGTCCAGATTGGTGTAGGAATTTGAAATAAAAACCACAACGCTGTCAAGGAAAGCATCGCAGATATAAGAATATTGTTTTCTATGGAAAGCAGTCCTTGAAACGCATGCATTACGATTATGAAAAATGCAATCAACGCTGTCAACGCAAGGATCTTTTTTTGATAAATGCGTGAAAATGCCATTAGTGTTAAGGGAATCAGACATTCCGGCGGAATCAAAACAAAGCGTTCAAAAAACAAAGACGGAAGATGATTTGGATCGTACAGAAAACAATTGATGGATAAATCATAAAACGTCGCAATCACAAGCAAAGCAGTGAAAATCAAATATGGAAGATAGATCCACTTATTTCGACTATACATAGGATTTACTCCAATACAAGCGGCTGTAAATCCGCTTCGATCCGAACTTTTTGATACGATGTGTCATGTTGTTTCAAAATGGTCCATACGACCTCATTCAAATATGATTGGCTTTTCCCTTTCAGCAACAACCGTACATGATATTCATCCTTGATTTTTCCTAATGGCGCAGGTCCCAGAATTTTCATGTTTTTATCCTTTTGAAACTGTGTCAGATAATGTGTGGCAGAATCCATTGCCTGTATTTCTTCCTTATGAATAAAACGTAAAGCGACAAGGTATTGGTAAGGCGGATAACCGGCGATATGACGATATCGCATTTCATGCGCAAAGAATGTGGCATAATCATGCTCAGCTGCACAGCGAATCGCATAGTGGTTTGGATCATATGCCTGTATGACGACTTCTCCGTGTTTTGCATGACGACCGCTTCTTCCACTTGCCTGTTCCAAAAGATCATAAGTGAGTTCTGCACTGCGGTAATCATTTCTGTTTAACAGTGCATCTCCATTTAAAATACCGACCAATGTAACTTGTTCAAAGTCCAAACCTTTTGCGATCATTTGCGTACCTAACAAGATGTCGCTTTCATGACGTTGAAATTGTCCTAACAATTCTTCATGTGCAAATTTTTTTGATGTTGTATCGGCATCCATACGCAAGATGCGTGCTTTTGGAAATTTGCGACTGACCATTTCTTCTAAACGTTGTGTCCCCATACCTAAGTATCTCCATGCGCTCTTTCCGCATTTTGGACAACTTTGTGGCAATAACATATGATGACCGCAAGTGTGACATATCAATTGATGTTCATCTTTATGATAATTCATGGATGTATCACAATGCGGACACATTTGAACATAACCGCAGCTGATGCATCTCAATATAGGTGTATATCCTCTTCTGTTTAATAAAAGGATAATTTGTTCTTTTTTCTGTAAACGATCATGTATTTTCTCTAACAGCGCATTGGATAATATATAATCTTCTCCATTGGATACGGCTTTGCGCATTTCCACAATCGTAACTTTCGGAAATGTATCATTGATGCGATGCGGCATTTCTACCAGCTGGTAAAGCCCCTTATAGGCGCGTGCATAGGATTCCAGACTTGGGGTTGCGCTGGCTAAAATCAGCGGACAATCGTGATGTATGGAGCGCATATGCGCAATATCTCGACAATGATAGCGAGGCGTGTTATCCTGCTTATAACTGAGATCATGTTCTTCATCCATAATTAGGAGTCCCAAATGATCAAATGGCATAAACACAGCGCTTCTTGTACCAACCACAATGGATACACGTTTATGTTTGACCAGCATATATTGTTCATATTTTTCCTGCGCATTGAGGTTACTGTGATAGATCGCAACATTGGCGCCAAAACGCTGTTTTACTCTTGTCATCATCTGTGGTGTCAAGCTAATCTCCGGTACGAGAAACAGAACTTGTTTATTCTGTTCTATCACACGCTTCGCCAACTGTAAGAACACTTCGGTTTTGCCGGATCCGGTTACACCATGTAAAAGAAATGTTTTGTGATGACGATGATGAAAGATTTGTGCAACCGCTTGACGTTGTTCGGGTGTCAATGTATATTGGGATTCTTCCGGATTTGTTTCCTCTAACTTTGCTTGTGAAAGCCGTTCTTCAATTGCAAGACATCCGTTTTCCAGCAGTTTTTTTCCTGCGCTTTTGAATTCTTTGTAAAAGGTAGAACGTAGCATTTCTTTGCGCAGTTCCATAATATCCAAAATTTCTTTTTGTCGTTTGGTGATTTGATCGATACGATGATGAAAAACGATCCACGCTTCTTTCTTTAGCGTCTGTTTACTGCTTTTTGGTTTCAGCTTGCTTGGCAGCATGCATTGAAAGCAGCTGATTAAAGGGGCTGCGCATGTTCTGGCCATTTCATGAGCCAATTTGAACAATTCTTCGTTGATCAATGGTTCTTCATCCAATACATCGATAATCGATTTGATTCGATAATTCCATTGGTGTATGGTTGTATCATCTATGTCTTCCACAGAGTCTACAAAACCAATCAGCTGTTTATTTCCAAACGGTACTTTAACGCGCATACCGCGCTGTAAAGAAAAGTTTGCGCAGTCATAGGTAAATGTCTTATCTAGTTTCATGGTCGGATGTTCCATATATACATGAGCGATGCGCAAAACAATCCCTTCTTTCTTTTCTTGTCATAGTATACAATAACTTCTCTTTGAAAGCAAATGAATGCGTCATACAGAAAAAGAGTACCTGGTTCTAGTACTCTTTTCGTTTAAATCCTGAATGATTAATCTTCTTTTTTCTCCAAGCGCATTGTGAATGCAAAGCCTGTGAATATAAAGGACAGCAATAGGAAGGCATACCATTGCATATTCTTATCGGCACTTGTATTTTTCAATGCTTCACTTGTTTCCTTTTCTGCGGAAACACTTTGGCTAGGTTTGTTTGGGTTTTGGTTACCATCATCAGGATTTTCAGGTGCAACCGGTTTTCCCGGTGTAGGGTCTTCTGGAGTTGTTGGGTTTGAAGGTTTATTTGTATCCGGATTTTCCGGTTGACCTGGTTGTTCTGGTTTTGAATCTGTTCCTGTTTTCACAAGTGCATCTTGTGCTTCTTTTAAATTATTTAAAGCTGTATTTACAGCATTTTGTGAAACGTTTTCATCATTGAATACTGTATTGGCTTCTACCAGTGCCAAGGTGAATACAGCCCAACTTTCCGATGTGTAATCATCCTTGTTCAAAGTAATTGCCAAATCAATCTGGTTTTTTAATGCGTCTTTGTTAACTTCAACAGGTGTTTCCGTATCTTTCTTAATAAGTACGTTATATGCATCAGTTAATTTTTGTACAGCTTGATCAATGACACCTTGTTCATCGGCACTGTCTAATACATTTTTTGCATCTTCGATTGCTTTTGCGAATTTTGCATAACTTTCTTCTGTATATTCTTCTTTGTTTACTTTTTCAGCCTTGGTAATTGCTTCCTGTAAAACTGCTTTGTTTAGTTCCGGTTTTGTTTCAACCGGATGTTTCTTCACTTCTTCGATTGCGTCTGTTAAGCTCGCTGTTGCTTGATTCACTGCCTCTTGACTGACATCTTCTTTTTTGGCAACTTCTTTTGCTTGTTTCAATACTTCTGTAAACGTATTCCAGTGTTCTTCAATATAATCTTCTTTCTTTAATGCTTCTGCATTACGAATCGCTTGTTCTAAAGCTGCTTTATCTACTTCCTCCGATGTTACCGGTTCCAAATTTTCGATTGCCGCAGTTAAATCGTTTAATGCTTGAACTACTTGGCTTTGAAGTGCATTTTCATTTGCACTCAATGTTTGAGCAGCTTTTAAAGCTTCTGCGAATACAGACCACCCTGATACATAATCAGCTTCTTTATAGTCTTTTACCTCTTCAATTTTTTGATTCAAAGCTGCTTTATCTGCTTTTTTAGCATTCAAATTGCTTAGTGCATCGGTTACTTTTTCAGTAACCTTTACAATTTCACTCTTTAAAGCAGAATCACTTAGATTCTCCGCTTCTGTCAATGCTTCTTCCAATAAGGTCCAGCTGTCCTTATCATAATCTGTTTTAACAAGACCATCTGCACCTTTGATTGCTTCTGCCAATGCTGCTTTTGCACTATCTGTATTCACAGGTTGAAGTTTACCCATTGCCTCTGTCAAGTCAGCCGTTGCTTGACTGACTTCTTCTTCACTGGCATCTTTATTATTCGCAACTGTTTCTGCTCGTCTCAATACTGCCTCAAATGTATCCCAGTTTTCATAATCACCATCAATTAATGCATTTGCTTTCGCAATCTCGGCATTCAATTCCGTTTTATCAGCAATCAATTTTAATTCCTTATATGCTTTGCTCAATTCGTTAATTGCATCATCAACCTGTTGTACAGTGGCATCTGATGCAATATTTTTAGCCGCTTCTAACGCATCTTCCAGGTTCTTAACGCTACCAGGTGTGTACATCTCAGCGTTTTTTAGCGCACTTTCTCCAAATGCAATGGCTACATTCAACGCCGCAAAATTCGGTTGATCAACCTCTACCGGAACCAAGCAGCCTACTGCATCTTTCAGCATCTCCTTTGCCTTATTCACATCTTCCAAAGTCGCATCCTCATTTGCATATTTTGTTGCGTAAGCAATGACATTTTTTAAATTATTACGGCTTGCCTCTGTATAAGCTTCATCATTGACATAGTCCTTTGCAGTATCCAGTGCTTCTTGTAAAGCGGTAGAGCCATTATCAAATTTTATAACATTGCCTTGTTCATCCAAAACAAGATTCTTTTGCAAAAATTCTTGTGCATTGCTGTCTTTGTCGGTAAACGTACCACCCGCAATCTCAATGTTCGCTTTGACAGTACTATCTTTGAATTTATCATCTACAACGAAAGCTCCGTCGAAAATACCGCCCTCGATTTTCAATCGTGCATTTGTTTTAATTTCTGCCGCCGTTGTTGTGCTGTCACCACCATATTCAATATCACCATAAATGTGGCTGTTTCCGCTGACCTTTACTGTAACATCTTGATAGCCATGAGATGGCCAATGATACAAATCAAACGCAAAATTGCCTTCCCCCTCTTTGGCAATGATATTTGAATTATCAATGAAGACATAGCCATTATTATTGGAAAGCGTGTAAGCACCTTTTGTTAAGTCTAAATTGCGTCCGTCCAAGGTCATGGTATTGAGTGTGATTTTACCATAATTTTGAACCAACATTTTTGCCTTTGCGTCCACGCCGGAAGTGATCGTTCCGTTTCTAAAGGATACAGTAGCATTGGGCATAATCTGGAAACCCAAAGTCTGTGTACCGGTTGAGCCAACCAGACGCCCATTCACTGTATAGCTGTATCCGGCAAAATCAATCGCTATATTTTGACCGGAAGGGAAGATGATTCCATCGCCTGTTGCATTGCCCTGTAAAGTAATATAAACAGGCTTTTTGCTAGTATTGTACTTTTCCACTATATCGATTGTTTTAGCAAGATTTTGATTACAAGTTTCTTTTTTTCCCTGCATTCTCAAGCATACATTATTTACATTTGCCTTCGACTCTACTTGTTTATCTTGTGCAAAGGTCGAAACAGGAAATGTAAGCATTACCATAGCAGCACTCAATAGACTCGCCGTCATTTTATTTCTTATTTTCATAATAACCTCCTTGCTTTTCAGCATAATTTCATAATCCCTGATGATAGCATAATCTATCCATCCTCCTTTCGTTTGCTATCATTCGTGTTCTTTGTATGCGTTTATGTGACTAATCTCAATATGGAAATTTAATAAACACACTCATTCTTTATTTCCTATCTACAAAGGTACACTTTTCTATATATTCTATTAACGGTGTAAAAAACGTAAATTTTCCTTTATTTTCCTATAAAACTATGCTAAAATACTTATATCTCGGAGAGTGTACTTTTATAGACATATAGAAAATATGCTTTAAATACAAGAAATGAAGCAATATCCTTAAGATAAAAGATAATCAGATTTCAATGGAGGTTCCTTTTTTATAAATAAGATAACCATCTTCATATCATGTGACTTGATTGTAGTCATTGTTTTGAAAATGAGACATTATTTGTTTCATTATTATCAAAAATACTTGGTGATAACTTATATTGTTTCACAATGAAAAAAGAGTACTTGGTTCTAGTACTCTTTTCGTTTAAATCCTGAATGATTAATCTTCTTTTTTCTCCAAGCGCATTGTGAATGCAAAGCCTGTGAATATAAAGGACAGCAATAGGAAAGCATACCATTGCATATTCTTATCGGCACTTGTATTTTTCAATGCTTCACTTGTTTCCTTTTCTGCGGAAACACTTTGGCTAGGTTTGTTTGGGTTTTGGTTACCATCATCAGGATTTTCAGGTGCAACCGGTTTTCCCGGTGTAGGGTCTTCTGGAGTTGTTGGGTTTGAAGGTTTATTTGTATCCGGATTTTCCGGTTGACCTGGTTGTTCTGGTTTTGAATCTGTTCCTGTTTTCACAAGTGCATCTTGTGCTTCTTTTAAATTATTTAAAGCTGTATTTACAGCATTTTGTGAAACGTTTTCATCATTGAATACTGTATTGGCTTCTACCAGTGCCAAGGTGAATACAGCCCAACTTTCCGATGTGTAATCATCCTTGTTCAAAGTAATTGCCAAATCAATCTGGTTTTTTAATGCGTCTTTGTTAACTTCAACAGGTGTTTCCGTATCTTTCTTAATAAGTACGTTATATGCATCAGTTAATTTTTGTACTGCTTGATCAATGATGCCTTGTTCATCAGCACTGTCTAATACATTTTTTGCATCTTCGATTGCTTTTGCGAATTTTGCATAACTTTCTTCTGTATATTCTTCTTTGTTTACTTTTTCAGCCTTGGTAATTGCTTCCTGTAAAGCTGCTTTGTTTAGTTCCGGTTTTGTTTCAACCGGATGTTTCTTCACTTCTTCGATTGCGTCTGTTAAGCTCGCTGTTGCTTGATTCACTGCCTCTTGACTGACATCTTCTTTTTTGGCAACTTCTTTTGCTTGTTTCAATACTTCTGTAAACGTATTCCAGTGTTCTTCAATATAATCTTCTTTCTTTAATGCTTCTGCATTACGAATCGCTTGTTCTAAAGCTGCTTTATCTACTTCCTCCGATGTTACCGGTTCCAAATTTTCGATTGCCGCAGTTAAATCGTTTAATGCTTGAACTACTTGGCTTTGAAGTGCATTTATTGTATTGAATATTAGTCCATATGAAATTTTCTCTATAAAAAATCGCTCTGATCATCTTTTCATTGCGTCAAAAGATGAACAAGACCTTATTCGATCATATCGTAATTTTAGCAGTAAACAAAAGATTCATTTTATTGAAATTGTTTCCTGTATTGAAAAAATGATAAAGTAAAAACACAGTTGCCTGTGTTTTATTTTACTTCAATGATTTTCATAGTATTGGTTGCGCCGCATCCAACAGGATAACCGGCAACCACAAGAATCGTTTCTCCCTCTTTGATTCCATATTCTTTTGCTATCGTTCTTGCCAATTCACATTCATTGTTTTGGTTGTTTGAAATATTGGACTTATATGTTATGACTCCCCAATTCAGCGCCAGAGAGCGCTGTGTTTTATCATCGAACGTAACGGCGATAATAGGCGCTTTGGGTCTGAATTTTGCCAATCTTCTTGCGGTTGTACCTGATTGCGTAAACGCAACAATGGCTGCTACATCCAATGCCATCGCAGTATCGGCTACAGAAATTCCTATGGCATCGTTTCTTGTACGCTGTGAAGTTGAAATCTGTTTGTACAATGTTTCCTTATATGGATAAATCTGCGATTCAATCGCAGTAGCGATTTTAACCATTGTTTGTACAGCTTCCATAGGATAATCACCTGCTGCAGACTCGCCACTTAACATAATCGCATCCGTGCCATCCAAAATTGCGTTTGCTACATCGCTTGCTTCCGCACGCGTTGGACGTGGATTGCCTTGCATACTTTCCAACATATGTGTCGCCGTCACAACCGGTTTTCCCATTTCATTGGCAGTACGAATAATTTGCTTTTGATAAATTGGCACCAATTCCAAGGAAACATCGACACCTAAATCTCCGCGCGCAACCATAACCCCGTCAGAAATTTCCAAAATCTCGCGCAGATTATCAAATCCTTCTTGATTTTCAATTTTCGGAATAATCTGAACATCTTCACGACCTTCTTCCGCAAGGATTTTGCGAATTTCCATAATATCTTCTTTACGTCTTGTAAAAGATGCGGCAATATAATCAATCCCTTGTTGACAACCAAAGCGAATATCTGCTTCATCTTTAGCGGAAACAAATGGCATGCTTAACTTCACACCCGGAAGGTTACAGCCTTTTTTGCTTTTCAGCACATGCGGATTTTCTACACGACAAATGAGTTCTCCATCTTTTTTATCAATGACCGTCATACGACATTTACCATCATCCACTAGAATGGTTCCATTGACTTGGAGATCATCAAAGATTTCCGGACATTGGATATGGAATTTTTCTTTCGTTCCCAGAATCTTTTCACGTACAATGGTTACGATATCACCTTTTTCATAAGATTCACTTCCGTTCGCAAATTCACCTAAACGAACTTCCGGACCTTTTGTGTCTAGTAAAATTGCAATGCTTTTTCCTGTTTCTTTACAAACTTCACGTATGTTTTTGATACGATTTCCATGTTCTTCAAAATCTCCGTGTGAGAAATTCAAACGGATGATATTCATACCGTTGTCAACCAGTTTCTTCATCATTTCTTTGCTTTCCGATACTGGTCCAATCGTACAGATAATTTTCGTTTTCTTTTCCATGCAAGTAGTTCCTTTCTTCAACCAAAAGCGATCCATCAAACAAGACGATCAAATAAATTCTGAAGCTGTTTTCTGGAAGAACGCGGCGTATTGAGCGCTTCTTCAATCGGTGTGGAAACAATTTTGTTTTCACGAATGCCGACACACTGTCCACCAATGCCCTGCATTAACAAATCCACTGCTTTTTCACCCATTCGAGATGCCAGTACACGATCAGTAGGAGTAGGCGATCCTCCACGCTGAACATGTCCCAAAACAGTAGCGCGTCCTGAAAATCCAGTGTTTAAAGAGACTTTTCGAGCAAATTGATGTACATCCGTCATTTTTTCAGATATGATCACAATCGCATGATCCTTTTTGCGAATCAAGTCCAAATCTCTTAAGCGTTCTAAGATCTCCGATTCTTCAAAACCGGTTTCTGATGTACAGACAATTTCTGCGCCACAGGCAATTCCTGACCAAATAGCCAAATCTCCACAGCGGTTGCCCATGACTTCGACAATGGAACAGCGATGATGAGAACTGGATGTATCTCTTAACTTATCCACTGCGTCCACAATCGTCGTTAATGCTGTATCAAAACCAATCGTAAAATCAGTGGATGTGATATCGTTATCGATAGTTCCCGGCAACCCAATACAATTGATTCCCATATCGGTCAATGCCTGCGCTCCACGATAGCTGCCATCGCCGCCAATCACAACGATTGCTTCTATTCCCCGTTTCTGAAGTTGTTCTACAGCTTTTATGCGAACGGACTCATCTTTGAATTCCGGCAAACGTGCAGAGCCCAATACCGTTCCGCCACGATCAATGATATCTCCAACGCCTGCTTTTGTCAAAGGTTCGATATATCCTTCTACCATACCTTTATATCCGTTATAGACGCCAAAAACTTCAATGCCGCTGTTAAGGGCAACACGTGTCACTGAACGAATGGCCGCATTCATACCCGGTGCATCGCCACCGGATGTAAGAACTCCAATACGTTTTACCATAAGATTTCCTCCATTCTTGTAACATTATACTATTATATAATGAATTTTTCTAGCCTTAATTTCTTCTGGATTCACCTTTTACAAATTCTGCCTTTGCCAATGTTCTGATTCTTTCCAAAAGACGCTCCGCAGCCATCGGTTCACTTTGGTTGTTGGCGGTCATGCAATAACGCTCTTTTAAATCATCCATATTGTAATTGCTGGTAAAAAACGTCAGTTTTTTGCGTTCCATTCGCTGATCCAAAAGCGGCAACAACACATCTTCACGACTCCATACGCTAACACTCTCTCCACCGATGTCATCCAGTGCCAAAATATCCACATTTCTTAATGTGCGAAGCACTTTTTCCATTGCATCATGATCATGAAACATCATTTTGAGATCACTGATAAGTGTAGGCACATTGACAAAAGCACAGCGAACATGTTTTTTGGTATAATAATTTGTGACACCGATCATCAAAAAGGATTTACCTACGCCTGGTTTTCCCCATAAGTATAACCCTTTTTGTGGTTGTTCATTCTCTAAATATGTTATGATTTTTTCTACAGTATAAAGATAGCTTTTTGTTTCGTTTGATAATTCTAATTTTTCTAAATCAATCATTAATTGTTCTTTGCTTAATTTGGTTTCCACATAATACTTACCATGGGAAAGCTGTGTTTCCTGTTCTTTATAATACTCACAGCGATGAATGCCCATTGATAAAAAACCATCCATGTACAAATCCATATAATGTCCTTGTATTTGTTGAGCACAATACGCTAAACCAGGACATTGATCACATTTCTTCACATCTTCCAGCCAATCCGAAAACTTTCCTGTATGCGCATAAATAAAATCTTTGGGCAACTTATATTTTTTTAACCAAGCTTTCACATGTTTATCTTTGATTAGTTTTTTATACAATCGCTCTTTGTACTGCTTTTGCTCTTCACTTAATGGAAATTCAATGTCCATTCTATCCATGTTGTTCACCCAACTTTCTTAAACGCTCCATTAACTTCTCCGCGTCAATATCTTCTTCTTGTTCCTGTTCCACACTGTCCTGATCATGAAACCACTTTGGTAGCTGCTTTTCTTTTTTTGTACGTACATACGTATTTTCTTTTGGTTCTTCCTGAATATGAGAAAGCGCTTTTTCTTTTGTGTCAATTTCTAAACGCACCCATGTCGCTGCGACTTTTTCCACATACGATTTGCGGAACTCCTGATGACATCGTTCCAATACATATTCAATTAAAACATTGATGACTTCCGGCTTCAACTGATATCGCTCTGACAAAACATCATCGATTAATTTCTTGTCCGCATTGGATACGGCAATACCTCTTTGTTTAGCTTGCAGAAAACGCACCGGCGGCATCGCATAAGGATCGTCCAATACTTTTGTATACTCCTGATGGGATTTTTGAATCAATGAAATCAGCTTTTTTTGATCCAAGCGATCTTGACGAAGATCCATACTTCTGCCAACCAATTTCTGCATCTCTTTTTCATCAATGCCATAAAGATCTGCTTTTTCTGCGATAAAAGTCAGATTTTCTTTGGTGCGCTCACTCAAAGGAAAAATCATCGTGGATAAACCATTCAAAAACAAATCAAAACGAAAATTGGTCTTGACTTCTTTGATATCCGGTCTTAGTGTAGAAAACGATTCTTCTTCTTTGTCATTCCAATCACTTAAAAGTTTGCGCATCGAAGTCGTAATATCTTGGTACTCTGATTTTTGTTCCAGTGTATGTGAAAAATTCTTTTTCATATACTCATACACTTGTTTACCCATTTCTTTCAAATACAATCTGCCAAATACTTCATGATTCAAAAAATCCATGCCTGATTTTGGTGCACACAATACATAGACATATTCATTTTTTGAACCATGATAATACGTTTTGAGCAACAAATACTGTTCCAATACAATACGTGCTTGCTGTAAACGCTCCATAGACATTTGCCTCAATTTATGTAGCAACAAATGATTTTTTATTTTGAATGGCATATGATGCAGCGCATATAATTGTCCATACAACAGCAATGCATCATCTCCAATCAATGGTCCATACAACAAGTGAAGCGCCTGTATATCCGCTTCATGAAGATGCATGACGCACTCTAGTTTTAACCGATCCTGTTCTTTCAGCATCCTATCCCTCTTTTTCCAATCGTTTGACTTCTTTCATAATCTGTGTTCTTAAATGTTCAAAACCTTTGTCGTTATAGAAAACAACATCTGCTCTTTCACATTTTTCTTTCTGCGGCATTTGATATCGCAAACGCTTTTTTGCCTCAATTCTTTTTACATGACGATATGTTTCCAATCGCTTTAACAAGACTTCTTCGGCGCAGCTGACTACCCATACTTCATCAAAAAACGATTCCCATTTCACTTCAAATAACAATGGCACTTCAATCACGATAAATGGAAACGTACATTGAATACATCGCTCTATAATTTCCGTTTTGATAAGCGGATGCACGATTTGTTCCAGTTGCTTCTTATACAGAGGATGATCGAATATCAAATGACTTAGTTTTTGAGCATCAATATTTTCATTCTCATCCAAAATCTCATTGCCAAACGTTTGTACAACAAGGGAATAGGCTTTTCCTTGTTTCGATAACAGCTGTGCATTGATTTGATCACAATCTTCCACCGGTATCTGCATTTCTTTTAACAGTTTGATCACACTGGATTTACCAGCCCCCATAACACCGGTCAAACCAATTTTCTTCGTTTTTAACATATCATTTCTTCCTTTGACAATGCGGGCAAAGATACGTACCTCTGCCTTTGACCATTTTCTTTTGAATTGGCGTTTGACAAATCTTGCATGGTTCATTCTCTCTTGCGTGCACCAACAACGATAATTGAAATCGACCATCGACACCCAGTGAAGATGTATAAGAGCGAATCGTCGTGCCACCGGCAGCCATTGCTTGCGTCAAAATACGGCGTGTTTCCACTAACAGTTGTTCAAAATCCTTTTTACGCAAGCGTGAAACTCTTGTTTCCGGATGAAGTCGCAGTGCAAAACAGATTTCATTGGCGTAAATATTACCGATGCCTGCCATTGTGCTTTGATCCAACAGCGCCTGTTTCAACACAATGTTTCGATGGTGAAACTGTGTATACAAATACTTAGGCGTCACACGTTCATCAAATACATCATAGCCGCAGTGGGCAAATGCTTTCTGCTTATACAGATCTTCTGTATTTGGATAAAGATACATACGCCCAAATTTTCTTGTATCATGATAACGCAGTTCTTTTCCATTCGCAAATCGTATGATCAAATGTGTATGTTTTGCATCATAAGGATCTTCTTTGTTTTGTACATAGAATTTTCCTTCCATACGCAAATGGGAAACAAGATAAAACGCATCCAGTTCAAAAATCAAATATTTGCCGGTTCGCTTGTAACCTGTAATCGTTTGTCCAATTAACGCATTTTGAAACGATTGCACATCCATTCCATCGATAATTCGCGGCCAGAAAACTTCCACATTTTGAATACATGGATGCTGAAGCTGAAACTCCAGCGTTCTTAAGACCGTTTCTACTTCCGGTAATTCAGGCATTTGATTCACCTACTTTGCTTCGTACCAATTAATGCCAAACGCTGCTTCTGCGATCAATGGCACTTTTAGTTTCATCGCTTGCTGCATGCCGTTTTCCACGATTTCTTTCATTGTATGCATTTCTTCATCCAAAACCTCAAAAATGAGTTCATCATGAATTTGTAATATCATTTTGCTTTTTACTTGTTTCTCTTTCATGGTTTGATAAATAGAAATCATCGCCACTTTGATCAAATCCGCTGCACTGCCTTGTATGGGCGCATTCATAGCAGCACGCTTGCCAAATTCTCTTATCATGTAATTCTTGTCTTTGATTTCTTTGATATATCTTCTTCGATCGAACATCGTTTTCACATAGCCATGTTCTTCACAAAAACGTATCGTTTCCTCCATAAAGCCCTTGATGTTGGGATAAGACGCAAAATACTTATCGATAAATTCTTTTGCTTCTTTGCGGCTGATTCCCAACTGTTCGCTTAAACCAAAATCACTTTGACCATATACAATGCCGAAGTTTACGGTTTTTGCACTTCTGCGCATATTGGCATCCACCTGATCTTGTGCAACATCAAAAATCTGCATCGCTGTTTTGGTATGTATATCAATGCCATGATTGAATGCATCGATCATTTCATGTTCATCTGCCATATGCGCCAACATACGTAGTTCAATCTGAGAATAATCAGCGCTCATCAAATGATGACCTTGTTTTGCAACAAACGCTTTGCGGATTTCTTTTCCTTCTTCATCTCTAACCGATATATTCTGTAAATTCGGTTCACTGGAGGAAAGACGTCCGGTCTGTGTCAATGTCTGATGGAACGTCGTATGAATTTTTCCATCCGCTTTGACATGCTTGCTCAATCCAACCGCATACGTACTATACAGTTTTGCATATTTACGATGCTCCAACAATAATGGAATGATGGGATGCGCATGGATCAGTTTTTCCAATACGTCCGCAGCCGTACTACGCTTTTTACCTGCTTTCAGATGAAGATCGTCATATAATACCGCAGCCAATTGTTTCGGGGAATTGATATTGAACTCATAGCCGGCAATCTCATAAATTTGTTTGGACAAGACTTGCAGTTTTTGATCGGTCTGTAAAGCAATGGCCGCCAATGCTTTTAAATCTGTATGAACGCCGTTTTTCTCCATTTCAAACAACACTTCCACAAGCGGCATTTCAATGGTTTCAAACAACTTCTTCATCCCTTTTTCTTCCAATTGTTGTTGAAGTGATTCTACGATAGAGGCAATATTTCCGCATTGTGTACAGACAAAATCAATACGCTGTGCTTCATCGATCAGTTTTGGTTTGCCTGCTTTGCCATATACATCGTCTTTTGTATAAGCGCAAGCAAGATCATACGATTCCAAAAGTCTCGCATAATCAGTAATCGTACCATCCAACAGGAACGCTGCGATCTGTACATCAAATGAAACAGGATGCCACTGTATATGCGCTTTGTATAACGCATGATATAGATTCTTGGCATCGTAAGTAATTTTATAGTTGTCTTGTTTGAAAAAATCCAAAAAATCCATATCGTTGTATGCATCTTGTAAAGAAATATATTCTACTTCCTGTCCATGTGCAACCGCAAAGCCATATAGTGTCGCATCGTAGTATGTCTCATTATCAATGTCTGCCCATATGATAGCATGATCACATAAAAAATCACTTGAGATTTTTTCCACTGTTCTTTTTGTTAAAGTGATTTCTGCTTTTTTCTGTACGGTTGATTTTATAAACGAGTTCATTTCATATTTGACATAAAAATCATGGAGTTTTGTCTCATCTCTTACAAATGTAAGTTCATCAGCGACAAAAGGAAGTGTCAAATCGGTCTTGATCGTTGCCAGACGTTTGGATAAAAATGCCATTTCTTTGTCATTTTCCAGTTTTTCTTTCAATTTGCCTTTGATTTCATCCAAATGTTCATATACGTTATCTACGGTTTCGTAATCTTCCAAAAGTTTCAAAGCTGTTTTCTCACCAACGCCTTTGACACCCGGGATATTATCAGAAGCATCTCCCATCAATGCTTTCAAATCAATGATCTGTGAAGGAACAATGCCTTTGGTTTCCTTCAGTTTTGCTTCATCCATGACTTCGATTTCGGAAAGACCTTTCTTCATCACATACACATTGGTGGTAGGATCGATCAACTGCCACAAATCTTTGTCGCTGGAAAGGATATGAATTTGATAATCGATATAGCGTTTTGCCATGGTTCCGATAATATCATCCGCTTCAATTCCATCGGATTCAAAACGATGAATGCCGGCCGCATCCAAATATTCTCTGGCCATTGGCATTTGCACAATCAATTCTTTGTCCACTTCTTTTCTGGTGCCTTTGTATTCTTGAAAAATCTGATGACGAAACGTTGGTTTACCGCTGTCCCAGGCAACCAGTACTACATCAGGTTCAATCATCGTCAATGCTTTTTCAATCATCATGATGAATCCATAAACCGCATTGGTGGGAATACCATTGCCGGTGGTCATGATTCTGCCATAGTTTGTCGCATGATACGCTTTGAACAGCATGTTGTTTCCATCAATCAATAACATTTTTTTCATCATTACTCTCTGCCTCACAGTCGCTACTATTTTACCACATTTCTTACGCTTGCCCTATTGTTTTCTACATAAAATTCATCAAGACAACATAAAAAGCAAGAAAAAAACATCAGACTTTGATGTCCAATGTTTCTTGTGTTATTCGAGTACGGCGCCTTTACTGCCGGAAGTGACCATACGTTGATAACGATTCAGCCATCCTTCCTTGATTTTTGGCTCCGGTTTTACCCATTTGGATTGACGATCCTTTAATACGCTTTCATCGACCAAAAGTGAAATGGATCCTTTTGGTATGTCGATGGATATCATATCGCCTTCCTCTACCAATGCGATGAGTCCACCTGCTGCGGCTTCCGGAGAAACATGTCCAATTGCGGCACCTCTGGTCGCTCCTGAGAAACGCCCATCAGTAATCAATGCGACATCCTCATCCAATTTCATTCCAGCCAATGCGGATGTCGGGTTCAACATTTCACGCATACCCGGTCCGCCTTTTGGTCCTTCATAGCGAATAACCACAACATCGCCTTTTTGGATTTTACCACCGTAAATGGCTTCGTTTGCGTCTTCTTCACTGTCAAAGACACGCGCAGGACCGCAATGCGTCAACATTTTTTCTGCGACCGCACTACGTTTTACCACGCAACCTTCCTGCGCAAGATTTCCAAACAATACGGCAATACCGCCTGTTTTAGAATTTGGCGTGTCAATATCCTTGATAATGGATGTATTGAGATTGACTGCGCTTGCGATATTTTCTTTTACGCTGTGTGTGGTAACAGTCATAAGAGATGTATCGATCAAATCTTTTTTGGCCAGTTCCTTCATAACGGCAGCAACACCACCCGCATGATATAGATCGACTATATGATCCGGACCTGCCGGTGCCAGACGACATAAATTCGGCGTTTTTTCGCTGATTTCATTAATGATGTTCAAATTCAATTCCACATTTGCTTCATGTGCAATAGCCAAAAGATGCAAAACAGAGTTGCTGGAACATCCCAAAGCCATATCACAGGCAAGCGCATTGCGAATGGATTTCTCATTCACGATATCGCGTGGACGAATATCCTTTTCCAATAAATCCATGATAGCCATACCGGCTTTTTTCGCCAGTTGGATGCGTTCTGCATACACAGCCGGAATACAACCGTTTCCAGGAAGTGCCATACCGATCGCTTCACATAAGCAGTTCATGGAATTTGCGGTAAACATACCGGAACAACTGCCGCAACTTGGACAAGCATTCTGCTCAATGAACGACAATTCCGCTTCATCGATCAATCCTGCTTTCTTCGCACCGACTGCTTCAAACATCGTGGAAAGACTCATAGCCTTGCCATGATGATTTCCCGGCAACATTGCGCCGCCGCTGATGATGATAGAAGGCAGATTGACACGCAACGCCCCCATAAACATGCCTGGTACGATCTTATCACAGTTTGGCACCAGTACCAACGCATCAAAAGCGTGCGCCATTGCCATGGTTTCTACACTGTCCGCAATCAGTTCTCGTGATGCCAACGAATACTTCATACCAACATGTCCCATCGCAATGCCATCGCAGACACCGATCGCAGGTACCATGATCGGCGTTCCTCCTGCCATACGTACACCTGCTTTTACAGCTTCGCAGATCTTATCCAAATGCGCATGTCCGGGTACGATTTCAGAATGTGCGCTCACAACGCCTACAAGAGGTCGATTGATTTCTTCTTCGGTCAAACCAAGTGCATAGAACAAGGAGCGCTGCGGTGCGCAGGCATCTCCTTTACATACTTTGTCACTCGCTAATTTCATAGACATCTCCTTTGACTATTTTTTCAGCCAGCTCATCATTTTGCGCAATTCGCTTCCCACTGCTTCGCTTTGATGTTCCGCATGTACTCTGCGCATTGCCAAGAAGTGTGCACGTCCGGCTGATTTGTTTTCAGTAATCCAATTTCCGGCAAACGTACCATCCTGAATTTCACGCAATACTTGTTTCATTTCTTTGCGTGTTTCTTCTGTGATCAAACGTTTTCCGGTCACGTAATCTCCATATTCTGCTGTATCGGAAATAGAATAGCGCATCATAGCGAATCCACCGCTGTTGATCAAATCGACGATCAGTTTCATTTCATGAATACATTCAAAATATGCCATTTCTGGTTCATAACCAGCTTCAACCAACGTATCGAAACCAGCTTGCATCAATTCGCAGACACCACCGCAAAGTACGGCTTGTTCACCAAATAAATCGGTTTCTGTTTCTGCACGAAACGTTGTTTCAATGATTCCGGCACGTCCGGCACCAATACCACATGCATATGCCAATGCATAATCTTTTGCTTTTCCGCTGGCATCTTGATGAACCGCAATCAAACTTGGCACACCTTTGCCTTCCAAATACTGAGAACGTACCGTATGACCGGGCCCTTTAGGCGCAACCATGATTACGTCCACATCTTTGGGCGCCACGATCTGATTGAAATGAATCGCAAATCCATGTGCAAACATCAATACGTTTCCGGCTTCCAAGTTTGGTTTGATATCTTTTTCATAAATATCCGGCTGATTTTGATCTGGTGTCAAAATCATAATCAAATCACCTTTTTTAGCAGCTTCTGCCGTGCTTAGAACTTCCAATCCGGCATCTTTTGCCTTCTGCACACTTGCGGATGTGGAGCGAAGTCCTACAACCACATGGACACCGCTGTCTTTCAAGTTCTGCGCATGTGCATGTCCTTGTGAACCATAGCCGATAATCGCAACTGTTTTCCCTTTCAATTCATCCAAATTACAATCTGAATCATAATACATCTTTACCATCTTTATTTTCCTCCTTTGGTATTTATTCTTCATCATAAACGGTAGAAGTGCTCATCGAGAGAGCACAACCGCCGGTTCTGGCAATTTCAACGATGTCAAACATTTCCAGCTTGTCAATAAAAGCATCAATGGCCTGTGTGCCGGAACAGATTTCCACCATATACAAGCGATCTTCAATCAATTTGGCATCCGCTTTATTTGCGGCAACAAAATTCATGAAATCTTCCTGTTTCATATAAGATACACGTACCTTTACCAGTACGACTTCTCGCATATACAACTCATTTTCTTTGATTTCCTTGATTGCTTTCACATCTTCCAGTTTTGCACACTGCAGCTTGATCTGATTGATAATTGCTTCATCATCACTGGTCACAATCGTGATTCTGGAAAACTTTGGATTCTCTGTTTCTCCAACAGACAAGGAAATGATATTGTATCCTCTGCTGGAGAACAGATTGGTTACTCTTGTCAGTACACCGAAGTGATTGGATACAAGCAAGGACAATACGACTTTTTTCATCCTTGTACCTCCTTAATTCCCATAAATGATCTCATCTGCGTTTTTTCCCGGTGGAATGATCGGATACACACAATCATCCGGATCGATGAGACAATCGATAATGCATGGCCGTTTGGATGCCAATGCCGCATTGATGATTGGCTCGATTTCATCACGTTCTTTGATGCGGAAGCCTTTGGCGCCGAATGCTTCAGCCAATTTGACAAAATCGGTTTGACGCATAATGGAAGTTTCACTGTATCGTCTTCCATAAAACAGCGTCTGCCACTGACGTACCATTCCTAATACTGTATTATTGAAAACTAGAACGATGATCGGAAGATTTTGCGAGACGGCCACTGCCATTTCATTCATATTCATATGGAAACTACCATCACCGGTAATCAAAACGACCGGACGATCAGGATGTGCGCATTTGGCGCCAATCGCAGCGCCCAATCCATAACCCATCGTGCCAAGTCCGCAGGAACTGATGAAAGATCGCGGTTTTGAAAATTGATAATACTGCGCTGTAATCATTTGATGTTGACCAACATCGGTAACGATGATGGCATCTTCTCCTAACAATTTGTGCAGCGTATAGATGAAGTCGCGCGGATCTACTTTGTTTCCTTCTTTTGGTTTTGGAAGTCCGATCTTAATGCGGAAATCCAACAGTGTTTGTCTCCATTCGCTGTGATGTTCTTCTTCCACTTTTTGAATCAACGCTTGTAACACTTCTTTTGCATCACCAACGATGGCGATATCACTTTTTACATTTTTGGAAATTTCCGATGCGTCAATGTCAATATGGATGATCTCCGCCGCATTCGCAAATTTCTTGCGATTTCCTGCTACTCGATCAGAGAATCGCGCACCAATCGCAATGACCAAATCCGCATTGAGCGATGCATAATTGGATACCGGCGTTCCATGCATGCCAATCATACCCAAATACAATTCATAATCGTAAGGAACAGATGACAGCCCCATTGCGGAACAACAGATCGGCGTCTGCGTTTTTCTGGAATACGCCAACAATTCTTCACATGCATTCGCCGCAATCACACCGCCTCCGGCATAAATGAGGGGACGCTTGGCTCTACGAATAGCAGCGATGGCCTGTTTCATCGCGCTTTCCTTCACGGAAGGCAACGGACGTTTTTCAAATTTCGGCAGTTTTTCATACTCACAAACAGCCGCCGTTATATCTTTTGGAATATCGATCAGGACAGGTCCGGGTCTTGAAGAATTCGCTATTTCAAATGCCAGTCTTACCGTGCTTGCCAATTCCTTCACATCATGCACGATAAAATTATGTTTGGTGATCGGCATCGTAATGCCGGCAATATCCACTTCTTGAAAGGAATCTCTGCCAATCAAATCACTGGCTACATTCCCGGTAATCGCAACTAGCGCTACACTGTCCATATACGCTGTCGCAATGCCTGTGACCAAATTGGTCGCACCAGGACCCGATGTCGCTATACAAACACCTGTTTTCCCGGTGCTTCTCGCATATCCGTCTGCCGCATGTGCAGCCCCTTGCTCATGTGAGGAAAGCACATGACGTAATTGATCTTTCTTTTCATACAGCGCATCGTAAATATTCAAAACAGCGCCGCCGGGATAACCAAATACAGTATCGACACCTTGATCAATCAAAGACTGGATCAGTATTTGGGAACCATTCAACATCATATCAAACAACCCCTTTCTATTCAATTTCACTTTGATAACCGGCTTTGTTCAAAGCCTTGATCAATGTTTCTCCATGTTCGCGGCTGCTGACTTCCACAGCCATATGAATAATGGTTTCTTTCAAGCCAAGATCAGCTTGAAAGCGATCATATTGTACTTCAATGATATTTGCATTTTGTTTGCGCACCACCGTACAGAAATGTTCCAAAGCGCCCGGCACATCTTGCATCAGCGTTTTGAATTTCATGTTTCTGCCACGTGTCAACAAACCTTTTTCAACAACTTTGTGAATAAAGGAAACATCAATGTTGCCACCGCTTAACACACAGACGACACGTTTTCCTTTACTGTCAATTTTATGATTTAAAACAGCTGCTAACGGTGCAGCGCCGCTTGGTTCCACCACTTGCTTTTCTCTTTCCAACAAAAGCAGAATGGCAGCCGCAATTTCATCGTCGCTCACTCTTACCATTTGATCCACATGCCGGTTGATAATTTCAACGGTTTTTTCACCCGGATTCAATACAGCGATTCCATCTGCGATCGTATTTACAGAATCAGTGCAACAATGTGTTTTCTGATCGAAAGAGGATACAATGGCATCTGCTCCTTCTGCCTGCACGCCAATAATCTGCACACGCGGATTGATCGCTTTGGCATAAAGTGCGATGCCACTCAACAAGCCGCCGCCCCCTGCCGGTACAACGATCATATCGACATTGGGTAAATCATGAAAAATCTCATAAGCGATCGTACCTTGTCCGGCAATCACATCTTCGTCATCAAAAGGATGAATGAATACGGCGCCGCTTTCCTTTTGCAATTCCACTGCTTTTGCATATGCCTCGTCGTAACAATCCCCTGCCAACACGACATCTGCGCCATATCCGGCCGTTGCCTGTACTTTAGCGATCGGCGTACTTTTCGGCATGACGATTGTCGCATGGATGCCCAGACATTTGCTGGCGTAGGCCACCCCCTGCGCATGATTTCCTGCACTGGATGCAATGACATTTTCCACGCCTTCTTCTTCCTTCAGCTTTGCCAATTTGTTGAAAGCGCCACGCACTTTGAATGATCCGGTTTTCTGGCGGTTTTCGCATTTTAAATATAAATCACATCCGCTCATATTAGAAAATGTCTTAGATCTTGTCACACGTACATTGTGAATGACGGGCTGTAAACGATGCGCCGCTGATTCTACCTCTCTGTAATCCATGAATCTACCCTCCTGTATGAAAATGAAAAGCAGCCGTTTGTTATCGGCTGCGCTCTTTCTGTGTAATCAGACATCTCAAAATTATCTGACAGACTTTATCGAAAGAAACGCAGACTGTTTGAGAATCAAAATCACGATCAATATCACGCTGGTTGACACATACATGACGTCCACATCCTTTCTGAAATCTGTTGGTATAAGGATAAACCTTTTTTTATTTAAAGTCAATGTTTTTCTGAAAATTTATGTAATTTTATTTTTCAACATTGAAAACAGCTTTCAGCGGATGATTTTCGTGCAAAATCCTCTTTATTTATCGCTCTGTTTCCTACTGTTTGACTGTTTCTTTTTTACTGTCGCGATAGGCAATCAATGCCTTGGCGATTTGATCAGGACATGACGTTGGCTTGATGCCACATTTGATGCCGGATAATGCAGGAAGCACGTCGTCAATCTGTTTGCCTTCCAGCAATTTACAAATACCTTGCAGATTTCCTGAACACCCGCCAATGACGCGCAGACTTTTGATCGTTTCTTGATCCATCTGAAATTCCATCTGTTTGGAACAGACGCCTTTTGGATGATACAAATATGTTTCCATTATACTCTTTCCTTTCCATGTATGCGTTTGATGACTTCATTTGCCAGATATCCTGTACATAGTCCTGTCGGTATGCTCAATAATAACAAACTTGGCATCCATATCCCCAACAATAGTTGCTGATAAAGAACACTCACCGCCATCATTTGTCCTATCACATGTGCACTAGCCGCTGCACAGGAAACGCCAAATATGCTCATCTGCGTATGTTTCTTTGCGACAATGGCTACACATGTGGATAGCGTTACACCACACAAAGATAGCCAAAATCCAGGAGAAAATAAGATGCCACGCATTAAGGATGCCAAAAACACGCGCATGAGATTTACCGTGAACATCATCCTGTTGTCATAACGATACAAGGTAATCAGTCCTATGATATTGGCAAGTCCCAATTTGAAACCGGGAATCACTATGGGTAGAACGATCATAGATTCTATCAGATGAAACAATATACCGATGGCGACCAGCATCGTAATGTTCATCATTTTCTTGGTTTCATTCATTGGATAATAGTATCCACTTCGTTTGTTTCATCATTTGCCTCAATTTGAATGATCATCTCATTGGGCAGACAAATGATGGGCTGATTGACATTGTTGACCCAACCTTGGATGGAACATAAATGATAAGGCGATGTTTCTTTTTCAACTCGCACCGCATTGTCTTTTACTTCGATTATGACATCGCCCAAGGTTGCGTTCAGTGTATAGGTCGCATTTTCACTGAGGTCTTTACGCAGTACTTCTTCATTTTGATACTCCACGACAACTTCTTTTTTCAAATGTCTTGTTTTTGTCATCTGTATTAAAAAAGGTATATAAGATACAAGCGAGAAAAGAACAATGAAACATATCATGCATTTATCTGCTTTGTTCACTTACAACCCTCCAATACTAGGTAACATTATACTTGGAATAATGAAAAAAAACAATGCAAATGCCATTGTTTTTCTAAGTTTCATGATGATTACCTTGTTATTCTTCCATGTTTTTCTGTGCATCTTCGATCGCTTTGATAAATTTATCAATCGATATGGTACAGCCGCTTCGAATATCTTCATCCACTGCTTTTCCTTCTTCATCCATCTGAATATTTTGCATACCGTTTTTTTCAATGTATTTTTCTAAAAAACGTACCTGTTCATCCCATTCTTTTCCAATGGCGCTGGCATCTTTCATATGATAATCATTACCCAATGTTTTTTTGGTCGTATCCTGATATGTCTCATCCAGTTCCACTTCTTTGATTGTTTCGTTCTGCATTTTGATATTGGCGTTGGTCTGTTCTCCTTTTGCGCTTGTAAAGGTTCCTTTTCCTTCTTTGAGCGGTGAGGAACATGCACTCAGTAAGCACAACAGAATCATTCCGAAAATTTTTTTCATAATCATACCTCCATATGTTTCAGTATGATTTAGGATGCATATCTTATACATGTCCACATAAAAAAGATGCGAAAATTCATTCGACATCTTTGTTGATCCTCTTATTTTGCATTTTTATATGCTTCGATATATTGCTGAATACCTACCGTGCAGCCTGTCAATACATCTTCATTGGTTGCTTTTCCGCTGTCATCCAATGTGATGTTGTCGGCCCCGTTTTCTTTTAAATAATTTTCCAAGAATTCGATTTGTTCATACCATTCTTTACCAATGGAACTGGCTGACTTCATGTTATAGTCATCTTTCAGCGTTTTTTTGGTTGTTTGTTCACCATCTTCTCCGGTATAGGTTTCATCGATGGAAACACCTGTAACTTTATCTCCTTCTTTTGTGATTTTGACGGTGGTCGTCTGTCCTTTGCTTTCTGCAGTACCTGTTAATTCTTTAGTTTCAGCACTGCCGCCGCATCCTGCAAGTAATACCATAGCCGCAAATAAGCATACTGTTTTTTTCATGGGATTTATCCTCCTTCCTCCATAGTGTAACAAAGTATTTTTTGAATTTCAACCTTTAATAGAATCTTTGTTTTTAGAAATTCATTTTTTATTTTTATAGAGGTGTTACATATCGTTTTTTTTATGAAATCTACCCATTACAAATTTCTTAAAACATCATGTAGAATAGACAAACCTTCTTCTATATGTTCTTTTGATATATTTAAGGGCGGTAATAATCGCAGGCGCTTTTTTGCGTTTAACAAGAGCAGTCCTTTTTTAAGGCAATCAGCGATCAAATGTTGTACTGTAACATCACGAATGGTTGCCCCTATCATCAGTCCCATTCCTTCAACTTCTTGTATATGAGGGAATCTTTTCAGTCGCTTTGTGATGTGATTTCCCATTTCTTTCACATGTTGGTAGAGTGTATCGTTCATACATTTCAAAACGACATTTGCGCCTGCACAAACGATCGGATTGGCGCCAAACGTGGAACCATGATCGCCCGGATGAAGAACATTCTGTGTCGTTTCATAAAACAGCGTCGCTCCTATAGGAAGTCCTGCGCCCAATCCTTTGGCAAGGGTCACAATGTCAGGATGAATATCATATTGTTGGTAAGCGCAAAACGAGCCGCATCGTCCAACGCCGCTTTGTACTTCATCAATAATCAAAAGCAGATCATGGGAGTGACAATATTGTGAAATTGAGCGCACATAGTCTTGATGTAAAGGAAATACGCCGCTTTCTCCTTGGATGAGTTCTAACATGATGGCACAAGTCTTTTCATTCACTTTCCGATAAAAGTCTTCGATATCATTGGGTTTGATATAGGTAAATCCGTTTGTGAATGGATGATAAAACTGATGAAACGCATCTTGACCGGTTGCGGACAGTGTGGTAATGGTACGACCATGAAATGACTGTTGAAGCGTTAAGATTTCATATCTTTCGTTTCCATATTTTTCATAACTGTATTTGCGAGCCGTTTTGATGGCACATTCATTGCTTTCTGCACCGCTGTTGGAGAAAAACACTTTCTGTGCACCGGTTTTTTCACAAAGCATTTGTGCGGTTTTTACGGATGGTTTTTGATAATAGTGGTTGGAACAATGACTGAGCGTCTGCGCCTGCGCGAAAATTTCATTTGCCCATTCTTCATAACCGTATCCCAAGACATTGACGCCAATGCCGGATGTGAAGTCAATATAGTGTTTTTTGTGATCATCATAAGCAATGGATCCTTTCGCAGATGCAATCACAATCGGTTGACGTTTATATGTATGTGCAATGAAAGTAGCATCCATTTGTTTTACATCCATGTTTGATCCCCTTTTCTTTGTACGCAATATTTTATGTCGTTAGCATAGGGATTATGACAAACAGATGCTATACTTCGTCTTGATGAAAAGCGAGAACTGCATGTATGGCTTTTTTCCAACCGTTGATTGCTACACTTCGCTTATTCGCATCCATCGATGGATGAAAGTTCTTTTCATGTGCAATCAATTGTTTGATTTCCGCTTTGTCCTTCCAATAACCAATGCCAAGTCCTGCAAGTAACGCAGCGCCCAATGCGGTTGTTTCACTGTGCATCGCCCGAATGACATCGACATTTAAAAGATCTGCTTGAAACTGCATGAGAAATTCATTGCGGCTCGCTCCCCCATCCACATACAACTGATGTATGGAAATGCCGCTGTCCTTCTGCATTGCCATCACCACATCATTTGTTTGATACGCCAAGCTTTCCAAAGTTGCGCGAATGATTTGATTTTGTGTCGTTCCTCTGGTTAAGCCAAACATTGCTCCTTTGGCTTCTGCGCACCAATAGGGTGTGCCAAGTCCGGTAAAAGCAGGTACTACATAAATGCCATCGCTTTTTGTTTCTTTTGCACGGCTGCTAGTTTCTGCGCTTGTCTCAATCATCTTCAGACCGTCTCGCAGCCATTGAATGGCAGCCCCAGCAACAAACACACTGCCCTCCAGCACATAATTGACTTCATCCTGAATACGCCATCCAACACTTGTCAAAAGTCCGTTAGATGATTGAATGATTTTGTCTTTTGTATTCATTAACAAAAAACATCCGGTTCCGTATGTATTCTTCACATCACCGCTTTCAAAACACGTCTGTCCAAATAATGCTGCCTGTTGATCGCCAATGATCGATGTGATTGGTACCGGATGCTTGAATATACCGGTGGCCATAGCGTAGTAAGCGCTGGAATCTTGTATTTTGGGAAGGATGCATTTGGGAATATGGAAAAACTGTAACAGTTCTTCATCATAATCCAACGTTTTCAAGTTCATCAACATCGTTCTGGACGCATTGGATACATCGCTGATATGACATTCGCCTTGGGTCAGCTTCCATACAAGCCATGTATCGATGGTACCAAATAACAGTTTCCCTTCCTCTGCTCTTTTTTGCGCTCCTTCCACATGATCTAAGATATAGCGAATTTTGGATGCGCTGAAATATGGATCCAGAATCAAACCTGTTTTTTCTTGAATCCAGCTTGCCTTACCTTTTTGTTTCCAATCTTCAATATAGGTATTGGATTGTCTGGATTGCCAAACGATCGCAAAATGGATTGGCTGACCACTCTCTTTATCCCATATAAGCGAAGTTTCTCTTTGATTGGTGATGCCGATAGCCGCAATCTGTTCATCCGCGATATTGCATTTTGCCATCACTTCGCCAATCACACCGACACAGCTTGCCCAAATGTCATTGGCATTTTGTTCTACCCAGCCCGGATGCGGATAGTAATTCATCAATTCACGCTGTGCGATTCCTACAATGTGCATTTCATGATCAAAAATGATTGCCCTTGTACTGGTCGTTCCCTGATCAATTGCAAGAATATACGTATTCATATGCATGACCTCTCTTTCACTGTAATTCTCTTCATACCTTCCAAAATAGTATACCATACTTTATGAAAGATACATTCATGAAAAAACCTGCCTCATAAAATACAAGACAGGTTGTTTTGATTAAAATACGCCCTTTACCA
This sequence comes from Erysipelotrichales bacterium, assembly GCA_910576345.1. GTDB lineage: Bacteria > Bacillota_I > Bacilli_A > Erysipelotrichales > Erysipelotrichaceae > C-19. Next base: position 161,804 of record CAJTIT010000001.1, on the reverse strand, counting down.
AAGCCAATGGCTCCAGTTCAAACGGTTCATAAGTTCCTTGAATTTTGGCGAGTGCACGATCAAATCCTGCATCGTCATATGGCGTCTCCGATTGTTTTTTAAGCGCCTCTTTTATGGTCTGGGTGCTGGATCGATCAAAAGTCACACTTCTTCCTGCACAAACCAAGTTCTCTCCATTCAAAAGATAGATTTCTACTTGAAAGCACTTTTCTTGAAACAGCGCATCTTTTTCATCACAGTTATGAATATCAAAGCTGGCATCGCTTGTATCAATCGAATCCACATTTTCTAACAGAAACAAACCACAGATGCGCTCATAAAGGAAATAGATATGAAGCGGTTGACGATGCAAGGCTTCTTTTTCATAATCGGTCCAAATTTCATCCTTGACAATGATGACAAATCGATGATCGACAAAATCGATATAGATGCCATTGGACAATTCAAACGGCATTTTTTCTTGTACGTTGTAAAGCATGTGTGATTTCCTGTTTAGCGATGAAGGTCGATATCACTGAAATCAAAAGTTTCCAGCGTAGAAGTAATTGTTTTATCTTTCAAAGCGGCATTTTCTTTATTCATACGCATTTTCACTTTTGGCATGTTTTCAATGGAAGCCGGCCCGCTTACACAGCCGCCAACACAAGCCATTCCTTCCAAAACATCCGGTTGGAAACGCCCTACTTTCATCATCATTAACGCCTTCTTGCATGCTTCCGATCCATCCGCATATTCTGCCGTTACCGCATCTTCATTATTTTCTGATAATGCCTGTAACATGGCTTTGGAAACACCGCCGCCAATCGCGAAATTACGACCGTGTGTCGATGCGATTACTTCTTCACTCGGTGTCACATTCTCCGGTGAAATATGTTTGGATACCATCATGGCTGCAAGTTCTTCAAATGTCAAACAGTAATCAATACAGCTGTCCTGTACTTCCTGTTTTTTTGCGACACACGGACCAATGAATACCAGTTTATAATCCGGATAGTGCTTTTTCAAATAGCGTCCCGTTGCGACCATCGGTGAAACCATATGCGATACATTGTTTTCATATACCGTAGGGAAATGCTGTCTTGCCATATTGACAAATGCCGGACAGCAGGATGTTGTGATCTTTTGTCCTTCCACTTTATGTTTCAATGCATCTTCCCGCTCATACCAAGCAACGGCATCAGCGCCAATCGCTGCTTCATACGCATCCGCAAATCCCAACTGACGAATGCCTTGTTTGATTTGTGGCAGTGTCGCATTGTCGAATTGTCCTTGAATAGCCGGTGCAAAAATCGCAAACATTTTTGTTTTAGCTTTCAATTCTTCTATCACATTGACCATCCATGACATGTCTTCAATGGCGCCAAACGGACATTTTGCCTGGCACGCACCACAGTTGATACATTTTTCTTCATCGATTTGCGCCAAACCGTTTTCATCCATATGAATCGCATCCACCGGACAGCTTGCTTTACATGGCCGCTGTGTAGCAACGATCGCATTAAATGGGCAGGCATTCACGCAAGCACCGCATTCCTTACATCGATCATAATCAATATATGCATGGTCACTGCCCATCTTCATCGCATCAAATTTGCAGGCAGACATACAAGATTTGGCCATACATTTGCGGCAGTTATCCGTAACTAAGATCTTATGAATGTTGCATCCATCACAAGCTGCTTCAATGACACGAACGATCTGGCGCGGATTGTCATTCTCACTTGGCACCGGCGACTGCCCCATCGCCATACGGGTACGCTGACGGATGATCTCACGTTCTTTATATACGCAGCAGCGAAAATCGGCACGTTTTCCGGGAATCAGCTGATACGCCAATTCATCCGTAATGCTTTCATTCAATTTCCCCTCAAAGCATCGATGACTGACTTCACGCAGCACATCAAATTTAAATTGTCTTGCTTCATGTTCAAATAATGACATAATTTCCTCCTGCTTTCTTTTATAGAGACAGCGTTTACATGTTCTATCCCTTTGTAATATTTTCACAAAATTATTATAGCATGGTTCGTCATTTTCAGCTACTTATTTCGACACATTTCAACACTTCTTCATCGCAGTTTCCTTTTCTATTTATGTCTTAGTGAATGAAAATATGTTGTTTTATTCTTTTTTCTTTGTAGTATCCAATTCCATATACAAAATAGAAAGAAAAATCAAAGCCGCTCCCAAAATCATAAAAAAACTTAGTTGTTCTTTTAAAAGCAAAAAAGAGAAAACCGTTGCCCATAATGCTTCCATGGAAAGAATCATGGCAGTACTATTGGCGTTTGTATATTTCTGTGCAAATGTTTGTAACAGATAAGCCAGCATGGTAGAAAATAAAATCAGATACGCAACAGAACCAATTGCCGCAGGTTCGATTTTATTCGGCCAGGATTCAAACATCAACGCTAAAATGGCAGATATGATTCCGGCGGTTAACATCTGTAAAGCCGTCATCAAAAATACATTGCCATCCGTATAAGATTCCAAAGCAATAATATGCACCGCAAAAAACACAGCGCAGACAAGGGACAATACATCGCCGACATCCAAAGACCATTCACCGCCTTTCAACGTTAACAGTGCGATACCTGTCAAACAAATAAAAGATGCCAAAATATCTTTGCCGCTTGGTTTTCTATGCTGAATGAGCCACAACACATAGGGCACAATGATCACATAAGTGGCAGTCAAAAATGCACTCTTACTCGGCGTTGTATATTGAAGTCCGATCGTTTGAAATGCAAATGCCAAAAACAAAAGCACACCGGCAATCACACCTTGCTTGATTTGTTTCTTTGTTGTTGTTTTCCAAGCAGGTATCGATAAAAGCAACGGTAAAACAGACGCTCCCAAAAAACGAATCATCATAACGCCATAAGGAGAGAAACAGTCTAGCGCAGCAGCGGTCGCAATAAATCCACCACCCCATATAATCGTAACCAATACCAATAAACCGTTTGCCATCCACTGTTTCATATATCCACATCCTTTTTTTGAAAGGATAATATCACACATGTTTTTTCTTTTGCAAGTGATTTTTTACAATTCACTCATTCACTTTTTTGAATAGAAACACAGCTGTTCCGGTTTTTCATGTTTATGATGATGCGTAAGAACGATATAACGCAAATGAAATTTGTGATAAAAATAAGAAAAAATTTAGTAAACCGATGAAAAGATAAAAATAAAGATGTAATTATATGAAAATAATGCTATAATACTGCATAGAGGAAATAAGAATTCAGGAGGAAAACGTATGAAATGGTATGAAAGGCAAAAGCAAATGTATTCACAAGCAAAAAGCCAGCCTCAAGACCCGCAGCCGCAATACGACCAACCGGAGTATGAACAACCAGTGGAAAGCGAAAGTACATATGAGTCTGTGAATTACGAAAACGTAAATCAATCCTTTGAACAACCACAGGATATGTATGAAGATATTGTCAATGACAATGCGATGAACACGCCATATGAACCAGAATATAGAAATGACCATGTTCGGGAAGCACGCATGCAATCCATTGGCGCATTTCAAGATTCATCCCGTCACTCTATGAACGAACAAGATGCGACCACCATTTCCAAAGGCACAATATTGCACGGCAATATTGAAAGTGAAGGCGATTTGATCATTCATGGTCATGTGAAAGGTGATATCATCTGTAATTCCAACCTTTCCGTTTATGGCACCGTTGAAGGCATCATTCATTGTAACAACGCATATTTCGATCAAGCGATCATCATTGGCGATGTTGGATGCAGCGGCAATTTGGAATTAACGGATAGTTCAACGATCGATGGCAATGTGGAAGCCTATGAATTACTCAACGGCGGTAGAATCAAAGGAGATGCCATGGTTTCCGAACATGTGCGTTTTACTTCTACCAGTGCGATTGTCGGCAACGTAAGCGCAAATGCAATTCAAGTAGATCGTGGTGCTGTCATTCAAGGTAAAGTTACCATCCGTCAGGAAGTATACGGAAACAATCGTTAAGGTGAGACATTCACCTTTTTTTATTACCTGCATTGTAAAAAAAAACAGTGGTCGTCAGCCACTGTTTACATAAGAACAGATGATTTTTGAATGTCTCTTTATGAATTATTGAAAAGGAACAACCGTTCTCTTTATTTGTTATATCTCACTATATATAAACCAATATAACGTCTCTTAAAATTGTTGTTGCTTATTTTTTTATAGCGTCAATAGGGCGTTGTTTTGCAATTCGCAGAATCGGTACAAAACATGCGATGGCCGCAATCATCAAAACAATGGCAATGAGCAATACTGGCTGGCGCATCGTAATGATAATCGGAGAAATCATCCAACCGATCGTCGTATGCGCAAAACCATTAACTAGCATGCTTAGAATAAACAGTGCCACAATGGTAACCAAATATGATATGATTGCCAAAATCAATGTTTCCCATATAAAGATTTTTACAACATCGATGCTTCTGGCACCAATCGAACGCAGAATGCCTATTTCTTTTTTGCGATAATTGATAGAACTAATAATGAAATTCATCATCAGAACAGCCGCAAAAATGAAGAAAGCGATGCTGGCAACAAAGAAAACCTTGGTCACAAAATCCGTCATGCTCTTGATTGTCTTCACTTCATCACTGGCAATGCTGGCTGCCATAAATTCATTTTCCATTGGATATGCGTTTAGCAATTTTTTTGCATCTTTGGCTTCTGCATAAGAGAAGAGTTCACCTAGATAAAACGGATCACGGATATGTTGTTCAATCAATCCTTTCGCTACAATACTGGAAGGATCCGATATGTTTTGATAATTGTCCGGTAAAACAACGCCTTTGATGACTACATCCGTTTCGATCATCGCATCTTTCGCATTATAAAATTCTTTGCAGGTTAATTTCTGTTTCTTGTTTATCAATCGATTCGCAAACTGCTTTACACGTTCATCTTGTTGTGCTTTGGTAAGATCATTGTAAAATTGATCATTGAATATCGCTTCATTGCCGCTATCCATCGCATAATTCAAAATTGCATGGAAACTTAATAAAATTTCATTCTCTTTTAAATCGATTATTTTTTTCATGCCACTACCATCATAATAGGTCGTTTCAGAATCCAAATATTTAAGACTGTTGATATAAGTAGTACTTGTTTGATCATGCAATGTGAAATAGCAGTTGTTTCCATACAGGTCATTGCTTTTTTTCAAATGTAAAGATTCCACAAATCCATCTTTTACAAAAATTTTGTTTTCACTACGGTGTACAATCGCATACAGCTGACGATAATCGCTGCTATATTCTTCATCATATGCATTCATCGCAATATTCTTCAAATATTCATATTTAGATAAATCTGTCTTTACGATTCCACTGATGGTCACAGTTTTATTTGCGATGTTAAACCGTGTATGTTGGATAATGTCTTCATATGTTTCATAAGTGTGCTGTTTTCCATCTTGATCCTGCATACCATGGGTGATAATCAAATCGGCCAAGTAAGAGGAAATCATTGCCTGTTCATTGTTTTGGGGAATCTGACCGATAATTTCTTTTGATTGAAAAAAATCTTCATTCATGAATTCACTTATATAATAATCGCCTGTCACATTATCGAAAATACTTGGATCCAAGATTTGTATTTGCAGCGTTTCTGCACGAAAGCGATATTCTTGGGAATCATAGACCTTTGCCATGGGAATCGATGTGTCGTTAATGATTTTGGCAGCGTCTTTGTCTTTGATTTCCAATAATGCATCCATATAGAAACTATTCTCAACACCGTCTTCATTCACATATTGACGCTGAATACTGATACCGGCATGTTGAATATCCTGCATGGCTTTATATTGTGCATTGATCCCATTGAAATCTTGTACGCAGTCAGAAAGCGCCAGTGTCAATAAAGCGAAACTTGTGAGCAGTATTGTGAAAATCATGCGTATTTTTTTGTGTTTCAAGCAGCTCAATCCAAAATATACGCTGTTTTTCATTGGCAAATGTGAATGAATTGGGTGAAACTCAGCTTGATCTTCTTCTACATCCGGGCAAGTATCTTCTATAATATTGCCATCTTTAAAGCGAATGATGCGATCCGCATAGCGCTTTGCGGCTTCCTCATCATGACTGACCACGATGACCAGTTTTTCTTTGGAAAGCTCTTTCAGCGTATCAAAGATTTCCTTGCCGGTTGAGGAATCCAATGCGCCGGTTGGCTCATCTGCCATCAGAATTTCCGGCTGTTTGATCAATGATCGCGCAATCGCAACGCGCTGTTTCTGTCCTCCGGAAAGCTCATTTGGATAGCGTGAGCCCAATCCTTGTAAACCTACTTTGGTTAATATGTCATTAATTGTTTCTTTTGTGGCTTCTTTGTTTTGAAGTTGTAAAGACAAGGCGATATTTTTTTCAATCGTATATTCTTCAATTAAATAAAATTCTTGGAAAATGAAACCGATATACGTATTGCGGTATGCATCATAATCCGATGTTGTAAATGTCTTTGAACTTTTACCATGGATACGTATTTCTCCTTCATCTGCCTGATCCAATCCACCGATGATATTTAATAAAGTGGATTTTCCGGAACCGCTCTTTCCCAGTATGAATATCATTCCATGACTAGGAAATTTCAAATTGATGTCCTTTAATGCATGTGTTTTTATCTTCTTGCTTGTCTGATAAGTTTTGGAAATATGATGGAGTTCTAACATAAATATATCCTCTCTTTCTGTATCTACTGTACTAACTACACTAATACAGTATATCAGCTTGCGGATTTTGTCAATACAAATGGTTCTACCTTACAAAAATGTAAGAAAGAAAAAACAGAGATTGTTTGAATCATCTCTGTCTTCCTTTGTAAGATTCGTCTTTACAGTACAGATATAAATATCAGCGTGAAAATATTATGATCTTAATTTATATCTCGTCTCTTTGCGTATCATTATTTCACACTCTTTTTCTGTTTTTATGATCTGCTAATTATATAACACTTTTTTCATAAAGCGATGTTTTTATTATTTTTTAGAAAAGTTGAAGCTGTTCAATGGTTTGTTTGCGGAAATGTTGGCGGATATGTTTCATATAATCAGTGTTGATGTCATACGCTTTTACCATGGGACAAAGTCGTTCATATACAGATTTCAGGTAAACGCGATCGATGCGATGATTTTGAAAAAGTCGTCTGGTTGGTAGATATAGGCTTGGATATTGCTCTTTCAGCATTTGATAATACACTTGTTTTGTTTCTCCTCTTAAATTCAACGGTTCAAAAATCGCATAATCTACATTTATATCTTTTGCGGTTTTCAATAAATGATCAAACGTTTCATTGTCATCGGTTAAATAAGGCATCATGGGCATCACATGCATACCGGTAAAAGCATCACTCTCTTGTTTGATGATTTTTAACATTTCCGCTCTGCGCTTGGGAGAAACCGCATGAGGTTCCAGTATTGCTGCCTTTTTCTCATCCATCGTTGTGATCGTCGAAGCAATATTGACAAGCGTCACTTTGGATAATGCACGAATCAAATCGAGGTCTCTTAAAATTAAATCTGATTTGGTTGAAATAATGCAGGGTGTTTGATAAGTAATCAATACTTTGAGTATATCGCGCATGATTTGATATGTTTCTTCTATCGGCTGATAAGAGTCACAAACAGATCCTATATTGATCAATTGTTTTGTCCATCTTAAAGAAGAAAGCTGTCTTGCGAGTGCATCCGCAATATGTTCTTTTACATAGATATCCTTGGTGAAATCTTGATGGCTTAAATATCGTTGTGAGTAATATGCATAACAATAACGACAGCCATGTTCACATCCACGATAGATATTCATGTCATATTCATAAGGACCGATACGATGTTTGAGTTTACGAAAAGCCTGTTTACAGGATATCGTTACTATATTTCTGTCTTTCATCCCATATCCAACCATTCTATCAATGAATGCACTCTCAAAATTGGCATAACATCGTTTGTGATCGTATGTGATAGCCTATAATTACGTATACAATACATCTTTTCCATTGATTCTCATCTCCGTTAGTATATTCCCTTATCTTTATGCTTTCATCCTGTTGTTGTAAAGTTTCATCATCCAATTCTTTCATTCCCAATAAGATAATGCCACCATACGCATTTACCATTGCCGCAGAAGATTCCCATAAAGATAGTGGTAATTCATCTTCGTTTTTTTCATTTTTCTTCGATAAATATCAAATATGTCAAACACGCAATACATCTTTTTTTTCCATACATATAGAATGTTTAAGTTATAAAACTATTTTTTGCATTCTTTTAATAGTTCCATCTTAACTCCTATTGTACTATACAGAAAGCAGAATGAAAAGAAATAAAGCTGACAAATTATACTGTCAGCGAATTTTATTCTTTATTTTTGGATCCAGCTTTCATCTCTTGGATCTTGTTTCCATGCCTTTAATTTCTCTAAATCTTCCTGCTTGATATCGTTGTTTGTAAGCGCAACTTCAATCAGTGCATCATAATTGGAAAGCGTAATATAAGGACAATCACAAGACTGAAACGTTTCAGTTGCATCTGGCAAAAGATAGGTAAAGATGGCGGCTACACCCAAAACTTCTGCGCCTGTTTCACGAAGTGATTCTACAACATCTAGAACCGATCCACCGGTAGAAATCAAATCTTCCACAATGACCACTTTCATTCCTTGTTCTATTTTTCCTTCAATCTTGTTTCCTTTTCCGTGCGATTTATTGGAACTTCTTACATACCCCATCGGCAGTTCCATTTGATCGGCAACCATAGCTGCCCATGGGATACCGGCTGTCGCTGTTCCCATCAATGCCTGTACATCCGGATATTCGCTTTGAATGCGCTCCACAAATGCATCCACAACGATTTTACGTTTTTGCGGAAAGGACAAAACCAATCGATTGTCGCAATAAATGGGACTTTTGATACCACTTGCCCAAGTAAACGGTTCATTGGGGCGTAAGGATACTGCTTTGATTTCCAATAGGTTATTTGCGATGATATGTTCCATATTCATATTATTTTCCCTCCATCATGGACTCAATCAAATGATATGTCTCTACACTGTCTTTTGCTTTGGTAATGGAACGACCGACAACGATATAATCACAGCCTTGTTCGTAAGCGAACTTGGGTGTTGCCACACGCTTTTGATCATCCACAGAATCACTGGATAATCGAATACCCGGTGTTACCGTCAGAAAATCATTTCCGCATACTTCATGAATGGCTTTGGCTTCATGTACGGAACATACCACACCATCTAGTCCGCTGTCTTTCGCAAGTTTGGCGTAATGAAGCACACAATCCTGTACTGTTCCAGGAATGCTCAATTCCTCATTCATTGCTTCTTGGGAAGTGGACGTTAATTGCGTAACGGCGATACATAATGGACGTTTTCCGTTAATTGCGCCTTCCTTTAAGCCTTCCATGGCTGCTTTCATCATGGCGCTTCCTCCTGCCGCATGCAGATTCACAACATCTACATCCAGTTTCGCCAAATTTTTCATCGCCTGCTTTACCGTGTTGGGGATATCGTGTAGTTTTAAATCCAAAAAAATATGATGTCCCATTGCTTTGACTTCTCTTACGATTTCAAAGCCAAAAGAATAGGTCAATTCCATACCGATCTTCACATAAATTGGCTCCTTAAACTTTAATAAAAATTCATATACCTCTTTACGCGTTGAAAAATCCAACGCTACCATTGTTTTGCTCATTTACGAAAACTCCTTCCTATTGCATCCTTAATGGAATCATTGCCATATGTTTTCAATACGGTTGGCAATTCTTCAATGATTTTGATGCAGCAATACGGATCAACGAAATTCATCATGCCGACTTCTACTGCGCTTGCTCCTGCATATAAGAATTCCAATACATCTTCTGCAGATGCAATGCCACCGACACCGATAATCGGCAAATCCACTGCCTGCGCCACTTGATAAACCATGCGTATGGCAACCGGTTTTATGGCCGGTCCACTCAATCCTCCAGTGATATTGGCCAATACCGGCTTGGCTGTTTTTAAATCCAAGCGCATGCCCATAAGAGTATTGATCATGACCAATCCATCTGCGCCCGCCTCTTGTACCGCTTTTGCGATTTCCACAATATCCGTCACATTGGGTGACAGTTTTACATACACCGGTTTTTTTGCCGCTTGTTTGCATAAACGTGTGACATGCGCTGCCAACTGTGGCTTGGTACCTAATCCAATGCCGCCATGTTTTACATTGGGACAGCTGATATTCAATTCAAATGCTTTTATGACCGGCTGATCATTCAGTTTTTGTATCACTTCCACATAATCTTCTTCATTTGCGCCGGCAACATTTGCGATAATCTCTGTGTCAAACTGTGCCAGCCACGGCAACTGTTTTTCAATGATTTGCTCAACACCGGGATTTTGAAGTCCGATCGCATTTAACATACCGCTTGAGGTTTCAGCGACTCTTGGACATGCGTTACCAAATCGGCTGTGTGGGGTCGCACTTTTGATAGCGATGCCTCCCAGTCTGCTCAAATCATACAATTCGCTAAATTCTCGACCAAATCCAAAACAACCGCTGGCGGGAATAATGGGATTTTTTAAATGCAGACCCGGGAGATCGATTCGTAACATATCGTTCGCACGCATTACAGCACCACCTTTCCGATTGGAAACACCGGACCTTCTTTACAGATACGATGATATAAATCCGCTTCCTCTTTGTCTTTGGCGACGCAAGCCATACAAGCCCCCATACCACAAGCCATTCTGGATTCAAAAGACATAAATCCTTGATGATAACGCTGCTCAATCGCTTTCAACATTGGTATTGGTCCGCATGCACAAACCGTCTCGATATCGATATGTTTTTCTTCAATCGCATCCATAACCGTACCTTTGATTCCATAACTTCCATCCATCGTCGCAATCGTAACTGCGATATGCAAATCTTTGAATTCCTGCTCATAGAAGATGGCATCTTTTGTATTGAAACCAAGCACCACTTCCACATGCTTGTTTTGTTTTACACAACGTCTTGCAAGCTCATACAGTGGAGGAACACCAACGCCGCCGCCAATGATCAAAATGCGATCATAAACAATCTCATCCGGATACCCATGTCCCAGTGGTCCAAAAACATCCAGCGTTTCTCCTTCTTTTTTATCGGATAAATGTTTTGTGCCATCTCCTACCGTTTTATACACGATGGTAAATCGACCATCCTCAATTTTGGAAATGCTGATGGGTCTTCTTAACATATATCCCTCCAATTTGATATTCACAAACTGTCCGGGATGCATATCAACGCTGTGACTTGTCGAAAGTATCATTCGATACGTATCTTGTGCAATTTTTTCATTCTGTAGGATGATACATGTTTCGCAATTCATGTTATCCCTCCAATTCATTCATGGATATCGTCGTAAAACTTAAGGATTCTACGACTCTGATCATTGCTTTGGCTGTATCCAAAGATGTAAAACAGCTAATATTGTTTTCAGCAGCTGTTCTGCGAATTAAGAAACCGTCTTTGGATACACTCTTGTTTTGACTCATGGTATTGATGACCAGATTTACCCTTCCCATACGTATCAAGTGCAGTACGTTTTTATCTGCGTTTTCATTGATTTTGATTGCATCATGTACTTCAATACCATGTGTTTTTAGATATTTTGCGGTACCGCTTGTCGCATAAATTCCATATCCGCAATTATAAAATCTTTTGGCGATATCCAGCGCTTCTTCTTTATCTTCATCGGCGATTGTCATCAGCACATTGCCACGATCCGGCACTTTAACGCCACTGGCCAACAATGCTTTGTAAAGCGCTTTTTCCAATGTCACATCTTGTCCCAGCGCTTCTCCTGTAGATTTCATTTCCGGTCCCAGTGTCGTATCCACACTGCGCAGTTTGGCAAAAGAGAACACAGGCGCTTTTACAAACGTGCGTTTTGTTTCCGGGTGAATGATTTCTTTATATCCCTGATCTTCTAAAGTTTCTCCCAACACACAGCGTGTTGCGACATACGACATTGGAACATTGGTGATTTTACTTAAAAACGGCACAGTTCTCGACGAGCGAGGATTGACTTCAAGCACATAGACTTGTTCATCTTTATCCACAATGAATTGAATATTGAAAAGTCCTTTGAAATGAAATCCTTTGCCAATGCGTTTTGTGTACTCGATGATCGTTTCTTTTATCTTCTTAGAAATTGTTGGAGCCGGATATACCGATATAGAGTCTCCGGAGTGCACACCGGCACGTTCGATATGTTCCATAATACCGGGAATCAAAACGTTTTCACCATCACAAATGGCATCAATTTCCACTTCTTTTCCAACGATGTATTTATCGACAAGGATCGGTGCATCGTGTGAGATTTCCTGAACCGCTGTTGCCATATAGATACAAAGATCATCATCATTATGTACGATTTCCATGGCACGTCCACCCAATACATAAGAAGGACGCACAAGTACCGGATAGCCAATACGTTTGGCGATTTGAAGGGCTTCTTCAATTTCAAATGCAGTTTCACCTAACGGCTGCGGTATTTCCAATTGTTTGAGCATGGCTTCAAATGCATGACGGTCTTCTGCACGATCAATATCTTCTAAACTTGTTCCCAAGATTTGTACACCGCGTTTTACGAGTCCATCCGCCAGATTGATTGCGGTCTGTCCTCCAAATTGGACAATGACGCCCAAAGGCTGTTCCCATTCAATAACATGCATGACATCTTCCAATGTCAATGGTTCAAAGTAAAGCTTATCGGAAATGGAATAATCTGTAGATACGGTTTCCGGATTGTTATTGATAACAATGGCCTCATAACCACATTCATGCAAAGTCTTGACACAATGTACGGTCGCATAATCAAATTCCACACCTTGACCGATGCGAATCGGGCCAGATCCCAAAACGATGATTTTTTTGCGGTCGGAGCGTACGCTTTCGTTTTCCTGTTCATATGTGGAATAAAGATATGGCGTATTGGATACGTATTCTCCGGCACATGTATCCACCATTTTATATACAGGCAAGATATTATGTTTTTTGCGCAAGTCAAATAGCTCTTGTTCCTGCATGTTCCAAACACGTGACAAATAAGCGTCCGAAAATCCCATTTTCTTTGCTTTGATGAGATGGGTCACATCCTTTGGATGTGCCTTGCATTCTTTTTCAAATGCAACGATGTTGTTAAATCGTTGGAGAAAATACAAATCCATCTGTGTAATGTCGTGGATTCTGTTTGGATCCGCATTTCTTCTTAACAAAGCGCAGATGACATAAAGACGTTCATCATCTTGTTTTTCTAGTTTTGCCCACAATGCTTCATCGCTCAATGCTTCGATATCTGCTTTTTCCAAATGATCAATTTTCATTTCCAGTGAGCGGATTGCCTTGAGAATCGCTTCATCAAAAGTACGGCCAATTGACATGACTTCTCCGGTTGCCTTCATTTGTGTGCCCAAAGAGCGATCTGCCTTAGGAAATTTGTCAAATGGGAAACGTGGTAATTTTGCGACCACATAATCAATGGTAGGTTCAGCGCATGCATAGCTTGTTTTTGTGACCGGATTGATGATTTCATCCAATGTGAGTCCGACAGCGACTTTTGCGGCCAGTTTGGCAATCGGGTAACCGGTTGCTTTGGATGCGAGCGCACTGGAGCGTGACACACGTGGATTGACTTCGATAACATAATAATGGAAAGATTGAGGATCTAATGCCAATTGTATGTTACATCCACCACATATTTTAAGGGCACGAATGATTTTCAATGCGGAAGCACGCATAATGCCGCATTCACGATCCGTCAGCGTCTGCGTTGGCGCAACGACGATTGAGTCACCGGTATGGATACCTACCGGATCTACATTTTCCATATTGCATACAACGATCGCATTGTCACTGTTATCACGCATGACTTCATATTCAATCTCTTTGTATCCGGCAATACTTTGCTCAATCAAGCACTGATGAACCGGAGATATTTTCAATCCATTGTCACAGATCATTCTCAACTCATCTTCATTATTTGCAAAGCCGCCACCGGTACCTCCCAAAGTAAAAGCGGGACGCACTACAAGAGGATAACCGTTGGATTGTGCAAACGCAATGGCTTCTTCGATCGTATGTACGATCACACTTTCTGGAACCGGTTCATTGATTTCATACATGAGTTCTCGGAATTTATCACGATCCTCTGCTTTTTCAATCGCATCAAGCGCCGTTCCCAAAACTTCCACGTGGTATTCATCAAGAATACCGCTGTTGGCCAATTCCACGACCAGATTCAAACCGGTTTGTCCGCCTAGTGATCCAAGAATCGCATCAGGACGCTCCTTATAAATAATACGGCTGGCAAATTCCAAGGTCAATGGTTCAATATAAACACGATCCGCAATGACACTGTCTGTCATGATTGTCGCAGGATTGGAATTAATGAGGATGACTTCATATCCTTCTTCACGTAACGAAGTACATGCCTGTGTTCCGGCATAATCAAATTCGGCCGCCTGCCCGATGACGATGGGACCGGATCCGATCACCATGATTTTCTGAATATCTGTACGCTTAGGCATGTTGCTTACCTCCTTTGTCCATCATCTCAATAAATTCATCAAATATATACATCATATCATCGGCTCCGCAAGCCGCTTCCGGGTTGAATTCCACACTGATGATTTTTTTGGTTTCATGTCGTAATCCTTCAATCACATCATCATTTAATGCACGATGTGTTACTTTTAAACCAGTTCCTGAAAGCGATTCTTCCTTAACTGCATATGTATGGTTGGTCGCTGCGAATTCAACCTTGTTTTTTTCCAAACTGCGTATTGGTGTACTATTGCCATGATGGCCAAACTTCATCTTCTCAATATCGGCACCGCAAGCCTTTGCGACAACTTGATGTCCAAGTCCACATCCCAAAATAACCACATGATCCATCAATGCACGTATTGTTTCCACCGTCTCCGTGATCTGATCAGGTGTTCCCGGTCCATTGGAAACGACGACGCCATCACAAGAAAGCGACAAAATCTCTTTCGCTGTCGTGTCGTATGGCATCACGACCAAATCACAGCCGCGCTTATTCAATTCACGTATCAATCCAAATTTCGTCCCTAAGTCAATCATTACGACTTTGCGTCCACGGGAAGGAATCGGATATGGTTTTTGCGTAGAAACTTTTTGAACACCGTCTTCGGGCAGTTTCGCTTCTTTTAATTGTTTAATCAGATGTTCAACATCCGCATCTATATCTGCCATCACTGCCTTCATCGTTCCATTTTCTCGTAATTTGCGTGTGATTTCTCTAGTATCGATATCTGCAATACCGGGAATCCCTTTTTGTTCCATAAATGCAGACAAGGTCATATGGGAGCGAAAATTACTTGGATATTCACAGAATTCTTTTACGACAAAGCCAAAGATTTGCGGATCCATGCTTTCAAAATCATCACGATTGATACCGCATCCGCCGATTGCCGGATAGGTCATCATCACAATTTGACCATAATAAGATAAATCAGAAATAATTTCCTGATAACCACTCATGCCGGTTTGGAAAATCAATTCACCGATACGGTATCGATCAGATCCAAACGCTATTCCTTTGTATACGCTGCCATCTTCCAATACGAGTAATCGCTCTTTCATAATAGTTCCTCCTTATATATACATGTTCCATTTACAAATGTCATGATGCAAAAACCATTGCATTCCCATTGGTCAAACGGTGTGTTCTTGCCTTTTGAAACAAACGTATTCTTATCAATGATGCGTTTCGATTCATCAACCATAATCAAGTCTGCCTGATAGCCGATTTCCAGTTTCCCTTTACGGTGCATTTTGAATCGTTTGGCGGGATTGGCGCTCATCCATGTGATCAGCTGTTGTAAGGTCACTTTGCCAGTTAACACGAGATTTGTATAAAGCAGTGGGAATGCAGTTTCCAATGCGACAATGCCAAATGGACTTTTGATCATGCCTTTTGCCTTTTCTTTTTCGCTGTGGGGCGCATGATCATTGGCAATCATATCAATCACGCCTTCCAACAAGCCTTGTAAGAGCGCTTCTTGATCGTCTTTTCCTCTTAACGGTGGATTCATTTTATAGTTTGCGTCATCCTTGACATCCGTTTCATTTAACAACAGATGATGCACACTCACTTCCCCACTGACATCCAGTCCTTTTTGTTTGGCTTCTTTTAACATTTGCACACTTTCTTTTGTGCTCATATGACAAATATGATAATGGGCGTCTGTTTCTTCCACAAGGCGTAGGTCACGCTTGACTTGTTCATATTCACAAGCGCTTGGAATACCAATATAACCAAGTTCTTTATTTCTGATTCCTTCATGCATGCATGCATCTGGTTTACGATAATGCATATCCTCGGTATGCGCAACAACAAGTACATTCTCTTGTTTGCTTTTTATCATCGCTTGACGCATCACTTCGGTGCTTGCGACACCAACACCATCATCACTGAAAGCATGAACGTTCAACTGTTTCAATGCCTGCATATCGACGACTTCTTCGCCTTTTTCTTGCTTGGTGATACACGCATAAGGAATCACATCGATAAACTGTTTTTGTTGTAACGCAGCCATGTAACGTTTCATCGTGTCTACATTATCTGGGGCAGGTGATACATTGGGCATTGCCATAATGGTTGTAAATCCGCCTTTTGCGGCTGCTTTTGTTCCTGAATGTATCGTTTCTTTGTGTTCATATCCTGGCTCTCTTAAATGCACATGTACATCGATAAGACCCGGCAGCACCAATCTTTGTTTCGCATTTATGATGGTTGCGTCGTGTGCTTGTATATCATCACCAATATCCAGAATACCTTCTTTCGAAAACAAAATATCTTTGATCGCTGTTTCATTGTCTTTGATACAGATTTTTGCGTTTTTTATCAATGTTTTCTTCATATGGGTCTCCTTAGAATTCATATTGAAATGCACGCTTCAATACTGCTTTGCGCACCAATACGCCATTGCGCATCTGTTTGAATATACGTGATTGATCGCATTCTACCAAATCCGTATCGATTTCCACATTACGGTTGATTGGAGCCGGATGCAGAATGATCGCATGCTTGTTCATCTTCTCTTTACGCTTTTTTGTTAAACCATATTGGATTAAATAGTCTTCCTTGCTCAAATTCATCGTCGATTCATGACGTTCATGTTGGATTCGTAACATCATAATCGCATCTGCCCACGATATCAGGTCATCAATTTCATATGCATTCGTATCCATCCATTCTTTGGGGCCGCCAAATCTTGTCTTCCCACCCAAAATGTTCATTGCTTCTTGAATAGAATGCGCTACGCGACTATGTTTTATATCTCCAATCACAGCTAGCTTAATGCCTTCAAATGTCTGAAATTCCTGATAGATCGTCAATAAATCCAGCAAACACTGGGTTGGATGGTTGCCTTTTCCATCACCGGCATTGATGATCGGAATTTGGATATCGGCTAATTCCTTGAAGTATTCATCCTGTCGATGGCGTATGACGACAGCGTCAAATCCAATGCTTTCAAATGTTTTGACAGTGTCATACAAACTTTCCCCTTTCTCCACACTGCTTCCCTGCGCGCTGAAATTTTCAACTCGACAATTTAATTGATGTTCAGCACTCGCAAATGAATAATGGGTACGGGTACTTGGCTCAAAAAAAAGATTAGCAATTAATTTCCGTTGTGGAAATTGCCAATCTTTTTGATGAGACGAAAAAGCGATGGCATCTTGTAAAATGCCGAAGATTTCTTCTTTGGATAAATCAGAAATTTTAAGCAGATCTTGTTTCATCCTTTTTGCCTCCTTTTGAAGTTCTTTATAAAAAAGAACCCTATTGTAAAAGGGCCTTGGTTAATTGTTGCTCTATTCACCCTTGACAACCTCTCTGGATCGTCTTAAAGGACCTTTACTGTGAAATATTTTACCATATTCTATGTTTTGCGACAAGTGGTCTTCTGAAATATTTTGGCTTGTTTTGGGTTTAAACCAAAAAAAACACGGATTGTATCATTTAATGTTTCATATACTTTAATCTTGTTCTTTTTTATATCATTTGACAAAGCGATTGTATAAAACTAATTTGTGTTACAAATGTTCTATTCATTTATTAAAGGATTTGTTATAATGATTTAAAGATTGCGAGGTCACCCATATGGTTCCTATGAAAAAGAAACAAAAAAAATCAACATGGAAAAACATATTTCTGGCTTGGGCAGTTGTCATTCTTTCAGGATTGTCCAAGCAATATTTTCAACAGGAAACAAAACAATAAGTATGCGACTATATTACTGAATGAAATAAATTGAAGAAAATCAGGAAACAAATGTATTCGCCCTTCATAAGATATAGGCAGGAGGGTAAATATGAGCAAATTTCTAGCAGTACTGCATCTTCATAACGAAGATGAAGGAAAATGGCTGCGTAAATTAGACAATGTCACACAGCGTGGTCATCATATTTTCAGTAATTTCACAACCGTTTCAAAAGAAGGTAAAACGTATCAAGTTATGTTTGACGGAGAATTGTACAACGTTGATGAAATCAAACAATCACTGCGCAATAAAGGTGTACAATATGACATCAGCAATGTGGAACAACTCATTGTATCTGCCTACTTGACTTGGGGACATACAATGATGAACCATTTATTGGGTGCTTTTGCATTTATCATTGATGATGGCAAAGAAGTATTTGTCGCAAAAGATCAGATGGGTCTTCGCCCCATCTTCTATGCCCGCAAAAAAAACAAAGGTTTGATCGTTTCCGGTTCCATACAAAACATTTTGGACACAAAAGAAATCAAACCAATTGTCAATCGTAAAGGATTGCGTGAATTATTGGCATTTGGGCCAAGCATCAGTGAAGACAGCACATATTATAAAGACATTTATGCGCTACCTATGGGTCATTACATGATCATCAAAAACAATAATGTACGCATTATTAAATACTATGACCCCATTAGTAAGCCGCACTTTGACAGTTATGAAGACACAAAAGCAAAAATCAAATACTTGGTGAAAGACGCCATTCATCGACAAACAAAAGACTGCAACGCAACTTTTTTATCCGGCGGTTTAGATTCCAGCATATTGGCTGCCGTCATGGCAAAAAAAGATGTCCAGCTTGCCACATATTCATTGGATTATGAAGGTAATGCAGAAAACTTCAAAGGCAATCTCTATCAAGTATCACTAGACGATGCTTACATCCAAAAAATGGTTGAAACAACTAACAGCGACCATACCAAGTTTATGATCACCCAGGAAGCATTGGTAGAGCATTTACTGCCGGCTCTTGAAGCGCGTCATGTACCGGGCATGGCAGACGTAGATGCATCTTTGTTGTGGCTGTGTGAACAGGTGAAAAAAGAGCGCAGTGTGATATTAAGCGGTGAATGCAGTGATGAAGTATTTGGCGGCTATCCTTGGTTCTATCGCGAAGAACTGGCCAATTTATCTACTTTCCCATGGCTTCGATCGATTGAGTTACGCAAAGAATTGATCAATAAGCAACTATCTTCGATCGATTTGGACAAATACATTGCCAAACAATACAAAAACACAATGGAACAAATCACTTATCTGGATCAAGACAGCGAAGAAGATCGACGAGCACGAAAACACACGATGTTATGCCTGCATTGGTTCATGCAGACGCTGGTAACACGTCAAGTATGCATGGGAGATCATGCGGATGTAACAATTCGCGCGCCATTTGCGGATGTACGTATTATTGATTATGTCTACAATATCCCATGGGAAATGAAATTTGCCAACGGCGAAGAAAAAGGCATACTGCGAGAAGCATTCGCAGATGAATTACCTGAGGACGTCTGCCATCGCAAGAAAAATCCGTTCCCTAAAACACACAATCCCAAATATACAGAATTGATCAAAGAAAAGCTACGTGCCGCTTATGAAAATCCAAACAGTGTACTGCATACATTGTTCGATGACGATGCGTTGAGCGAACTCATTGAAACTGGCGGCAGTGCCTTCCCACTTCCTTGGTACGGCCAGTTAATGAGCGGACCGCAGTTGTTGGCTTATCTCTATCAAATTCATGCATGGTTTGAAACTGTAAAACCAACGCTTCGATTATAATCATTTAAAGAAAAGTCCTGCATTTTGAAGTGAAAGCGATTATTTGGACAATAGCAAAGAAACTGATTAAGCAGTTACCAAGGATTGATTTCTGAATTGAACAGGAGTCAATCCTTTTAATTTGGTTGTAATTCTCTGTGTATTATAATACTTGATGTACTCTTCCATGGCATTTTCATGATTGATATGTATATTTATTTCCGTAAAACATTTCATTTTTCCATAGAAAATTCTCAATCGGCAAATTATCTAAACAGTTGCCTTTGCGTGACATTGATTGTATAATCCCTTTCTTTGATAGGAATTTGTGATAGCCTTTACTACTTTTACTTTTTTTTCGGTAGTCGGTTCTTCCTTGCTTGAACTACAGCTCGCAATTTTTTTAAATATTCGTTCTCCGCTTCCAAGTATAGATTCTTATTTTCAAGATATTTAATTTTTTCTTCAAGTGTCATTTCTTCATAGTTCTTTGCCGGCTGATTTGTTTTCATAGTCAAAGGTCTCCCTTGTTTCCTCTCTATTATAACACAGCCGTTTTTCTTATAGGACTTTATCCAAGTATGAAGCATGCCGGCTCTTGACAAACCATATTCGATTGCGATGGATTTGATAGAATAATTTTCCGACAATACCTTGTTTATCATTTCTTCTTTAAGTGACAATGAATAATATTTATTTTTATCTTTGCGTAAAACATGATTCCCGTGCCTATCTATCAACCTAATTAGGTATTCAATGTTGTCTTTTCCAATATGATATTCTTTTGATAAATTTTGTAAGCTTTTGCCAGCTTTTCTTTTTTTGTAGAGTTGTATTTTTTGTTCTCTTGTTAGCTTTGACATATAAAAATGCACCTCCATTATTTGTGTCCAAATTTTGGGGTGGCTTTTTCATTTCAAATCGTCTCAACAATCAATTTATTTTTGACAAGATACGCATGCAGTTTTTCTATAATTGCTTCTACAATATCATAAATATAACGTTGTCCATAACCATATTTGATCGACAATTCATCATATTTCATCCCTTCAATGAAGCGGTCTTTTAACATTTCACGCTCTGTTTTCTTCAACACTCTGGAATGGATCAAGTTTTGGATATATTCCATATTGATGCAAATTCTGCGTTTTTCATTTTCCAACAATACGATTTCTTGAATCAGTGATGTTTTTTGTATTTCCTCATTGGCATTCAGTCTTTCATATAAACGATACAGTTTATCATTCACTTTTTCTTGGGTTTGCTTCATCGTCTGATAAGCATCCAGTTCATCATATAAACGTTTAACGGATTCAGTTTTCATAATACGTTTTCATCCTTTCATAGATCTTTCTTGTTATTTTATTGAATTCCAGCTGTATGTGCCGTTGGTTTCGATTGATCATAAAGCTTTTAACTTCCGGATTTAAAATGATGGCGCGCTCATAAGCAGATAAACTGCGCAAAATACGATCCAAATAGATATAATTCAGCATACATCTTTGATATTGCAGATCAAACATGACAATCTTTTTTCTGCATTTCTTTTGATATTCTTTTCCTTGGGCACTTGCCAATCGTTTTTCCCAGTCTTGTTTCTGCCGGAAGCTGATATCCATTAACGCTTTATAATAATGATATTTTAATATTTCTGACTTTAAAACACTGTATTCTGATTTCATTCCTTCCCTCCCGACAGTATATGGACAAACACGCCTGTTTTTTCATATATTGTTATCATATCATAACGTATTTGCTTTGTAACTGCTGTCTTATATTCTGATATTTTTCCAAAATTTGTATATTTATTTTTGTTCATTTATAATATTGTAAAAAATGAAATGCATAAATCATAAGGCTGTTTGAAATTATTCTAATTTTCTTTTTATAACTGCGAGTCTTATTATCCTGTTTCGTATATGTAAGCGATATTTTTTCAAACAAATCGCGCATAAAAAAATGTTAAAATAAAAAAGCAACAGGTAGATTTCCCATTACTTTTGTAAAACATTCTTTTCATAATCATCCAATAACGCATCCAATTCTTGATAGGTTGTAATTTTTGACAGCGCATCCTTTAACTGGTGAGAGTGATGCAATCCTTTGACATACCATGCGGCATGTCCACGCATTTCTCGCATGCCCACGGTTTCCCCTTTGTGTTCGCATAAACGTTTGGCGTGTTGTCGCGCCATTTCGAATTTCTCTTCCGCACCGGCTATTGGCTCATATGTGCCGCTATCCAGATACTGTACGATCTGTTTGATCAGCCAAGGATCTCCAAGTACACCACGACCAATCATCACCGCGTCCACACCGGTTTCTGTCAGCATACGCAAAGCATCCTGCGGCGTATGGATATCGCCATTTCCGATTACAGGTATGGTAAGTGCGTCTTTGACAGCTTTGATATAGCTCCAATCGGCGTTTCCCTCATACATTTGAGAACGCGTTCTTCCATGTATGGCGATTGCACCGGCACCTGCTTGTTCCAATTTTTTTGCCAAAGATACGCAGTTGATATGATCTTGATCAAATCCGATACGCATTTTCACCGTCACCGGCTTTTTCACAGTCGATATGATCGTATCTATAAGGTTTGCGGCATAATCTTCCTCTAACATCAGTGCGCTGCCTGCATGTGCCTTGATAACTTTATTGACAGGACATCCCATATTGACATCAATGATATCGCAATCGGTCTTCTCATCCAAAAACTTTGCGGCATACACCATCGTTTCCATATCATGTCCAAAAATCTGCATCGATAATGGATGTTCACTTTGCTCCATATACGTCATATGGATTGTTTTTGCATTCTGATAATACAGTGCTTTATCGGAAATCATTTCTGTATAAATGAGTCCCGGCTGAAATTGTTTACATATGGTGCGAAAAGCTGGATTGGATATGCCTGCCATGGGTGCCACAACCACACGATTGGCAATGGTAATATTTTTTATTTTCCATTCAGTCATTTTATTCTTACCTGTCCTACATCCTTTTGTATCTGTCATTTTTTCTTTCAAAAATGCTTTGCGTCATTTTCAAACAATATTTCATATTTCCCTTACCTCACTTGCATTTCATTATAGCAGAAAACACACGGATTGCCTATGCTTACGTCGTTGAAAACAAAGAATAAAAATCCCTTTCATTCGATTGTACTTATCAATGAAAAGGATTTTCTTTTTGAAATTCCATCAAGCTTCATTCGTTGAATCATTTGATTCTTTGTTTTCTGTTGCTACTTCTGTTTTTTTCTTTCTGCCGCGTTTTTTTGCAACAGGTGCATCTCCGGTAACTTCTTTCATCGCATCTTCAAACGATGGTTTTTCTTCCGTTTTGCGCTTTCTTGTCGTCTTCTTTGGTTTGACTTCTACATTCTCATTTGTTTCTTCATTTGGATTGGAATCACTGATCTTGGTTTCTGGCGTTGCTTCTTTATCTGTTTCTTCCAAAGGTTCAATGGTACCATGATCAACAAGATTCATAATCTGTTCATTGGTAATCGTTTCTTCTTCAAATAATGTTTCTGCGATCAGTTTTAATAAATCCATATGTTCTGAAATAATTGCTTTACAGTTTTTATAACATTCATTGATGATCTCGCGAATCTCTTTATCAATCTCAAATGCGATCTCATGTGAATAGTCATTGCCCTTGCCGTAATCACGGCCTAAGAACACATTGCCGGTTGGATCATCATACTGCACCGGTCCTAATTTGGACATACCGAAACTCTTAACCATCATTTTGGCAATTTTGGTCACGCGCTCGATATCATTGGATGCGCCTGCAGAAATTTCATTGAATACCAATTCTTCCGCTACACGGCCACCAAGCAAACCGGTGATCTGCGCCATGAAATCACTCTTGGTCGGCATCATCTTTTCTTCTCTAGGCGTCATAAGGTTGTATCCGCCTGCTTCTCCACGCGGAATAATGGTCACTTTTTGAACCATATCTGAATTTTCCAGTTTCAATCCGATGATGGCATGACCTGCTTCATGATAAGCAACCAAACGTTTTTCTTTATCTGTATATTTCTTTGATTTTTTTGCCGGACCCATCATGACTCGATCAATGGCTTCATCCAAATCATCCATCGTAACCAGATTGCGATGATCGCGCACAGCCAAAATCGCACCTTCATTCAATACGTTTTCTAAATCAGCTCCAGAAAATCCAGGTGTGCGTTTGGCCAAATTTTCTAAGCTGACATCACTTGCCAGTTTTTTATTTCTGGCATGTACTTCCAAGATTTCATTACGGCCTTTTTTATCCGGCAAATTGACCGTAATCTGACGATCAAAACGACCGGAGCGAAGCAATGCGGGATCCAACACATCCGGACGGTTGGTAGCCGCAATAATGACAATACCGTTGTTTTGGCTCATGCCGTCCATTTCTACCAACAGCTGATTGAGTGTCTGTTCACGCTCATCATTGCCGCCGCCCATTCCAGCACCGCGCTGTCTTCCGACTGCGTCAATCTCGTCGATGAATACGATACAAGGTTTTGTCTGTTGCGCTTTTTTGAACATATCGCGCACACGACTGGCCCCGGTACCGACAAACATCTCCACGAAATCAGATCCGGATATGGAGAAAAACGGCACATCCGCTTCTCCGGCAACGGCTTTCGCTAGCAGTGTTTTACCGGTACCTGGAGGACCGACCATTAACATACCCTTTGGAATACGTGCTCCCATATCGGTAAACCGTTTAGGATTTTTCAAATAATCGATAATTTCCTGTACTTCTTCTTTTTCTTCGTCACATCCTGCGACATCTTTAAAACGTACTTTTGTATCGCCTTCGATTTTTGCTCTGGACTTACTAAATTCAAACGCTTTATTAGCGCCGCCGGTATTCAATTTGGAAAACATGAAATAAAACATTGCGCCCAATAAAACGATTGGCAAAATCATATTCATTAAGAATGAAGTCATCCGCTCCGAATTACTGGGATCACTCGCTTCAACTTCCGCATTGTTTTTCAACAACACACTGTCTAACCATGTTTGGTTTTCTGCAGTTCTTGGCACCGTCGCACTGAATTTGCGAGACGTTCCATTATCATCAAATTTACCGCTCACATTGATTACAACACCGGTAATGGACATATCTGCCTCTGTGATTTTCATTTTTTCTGCCTGTTTTTTAAATTCGTTATAATTAAAATTCTTTGTGTCTTGCCCCAATGCTAAGCTGACAAGTACGCCCAATAACACAAAGACAATCAAAAACGGCAGTAAGTTCACGAATTTCTTATTGTTCATTGTACTTTAACCTCCTACGGTTTACTGATAAAATGCCTTCTTTAATACACCTACATAAGGCAAATTGCGGAATTTCTGATCGAAATCCAGTCCAAATCCGATCACAAACTCATTGGGAATTTCAAAACCGACATAATCTGCTTCAATGTCCACAGTTCTGCGGCTTGGTTTGTCTAACAGCGACACGACTTTTACGTCATTTGCACCTTTGTTTTTTAACATTTTCGTTACTGCTTTTAAAGTTCTGCCGGTATCGACGATGTCTTCCACCAATAGTATGGACAATCCTTTTACAGAACACTCCAGATCCTTATTGATTTTAATATCGCCAATCGATTCCGTACCTTCATAACTGGACACATCCATAAAATCAAATGAAATGTCCAAATCAATATGCTTCACAAGTTCTGCCAGGAATGGTACGCTCCCCCTTAACAAAGCAACCACATAGGGTATTCTGCCTGTTTTTTGATAATCATTTGTGATTTCTTGTCCCAAAGCGGCACATCGTTCTTTGATCTGCTCTTCAGAAACCAATATTTTCTCTACTGCTTTATGCATCCTTCAAATCCTCCTGATAAACATATAGACTATTTTATCACAAATACGCTTGGATTGTTAGAGAAATGTGCAATATCGCATCCAATTTTTGATACAAAAATGATTTTTCCTGATGAATTGACCATAACCGGCCATTGTTTTCTATCTTTTTGTGGGATTTTTCGATCAATGAACCAGCGACTGATTTTTTTTGTGCCAAACCGTAACTGTATCTGATCCCCGGGTTGATAAGATCGAATCGTGATTGGAAAATCTTCTTTGCACAATGTGACACCTTCAATAACATCACCGGTTTTTTGTAATGAAAAATAAGGTGTTGTTTCATATAGCAATGTATCATAAATATAAGTATAGTTTTCCATGTTTGTACTTTGTATGGAAAGGGTATGATATTGTTTAATGAGTTCAAATTCATTGGTCAATTTGCGTGTGGCATTGTTTGGACGTTGAATGAGGGTTATGATCTCTTGGATTTCTTTTTGTGACACATGTACATGACAAGTTTGATAAATCCATGTGTCCAATATGAATGCGATGTATGATTGTGCAAGTAAATCTTCTATTTGATAATTCCATTTGTTTAAGAACTGATGTGATTGTGCTCTGATACATGCCAGATCTTGATTCTTTTGTTTGATTTCTTCTATCATTTTGTTTTTTTCTGTTTCACTCATATTATCGATCATGGAATGGCGGATGCGATTGCGTGTATATCGGTCGCTGAGATTGCTTTCATCCAGAAAATAAGGTACATCATGTTCCTGACAATAACACTCCAGTTGTTTTTTGGTGTAGGACAATAGCGGTCTGACGACCTGACATCCATATATTTGCACATGGTCACACAATCCATATGTATTTGGTATATTCTGCCTTTGTATCTGCATTTGATAGGTTTCCAATACATCATCTTTCTGATGTGCAATTAAAATTCCTGCCGCTTGATACTGTATTGTCAATTCGTGAAAAAAAGCATATCGTTTTTCTCTGGCAAACGCTTGAAAATTGGTATCGCATGGTTCTTGTTGGAGACGTATTTCACAAGGTATATGATGTTGCATACAATATTGCCGCACACCTTCCATATCACGATCGGCAGATTTGCGTTTCTGATAATTCATATGGGCTGCGATAACATGCATATGTAAAGATTTGCACATATCGAGTAAAGCCATAGAGTCGCTTCCGCCGCTTACACCAACAATCCATGTTTGTTTTTTTTCGCTATTTGTTAATTTCATAGCCATAATTATACAAAAACGCAGCGGCATACGCAAGTAGATTGAACTTGTTTTAGACTTTCCAACATAAACAGCTTTGATAAACATCTTTCCTTAGTTCTTCTGTTAAACAACATCATTTCCATATACCATTTACAAATACGATTCATATTTCTATATTGTCTTAATAAATATTTGCTCATTTTCAAATTGTTAAAAACAATCAAACAAAAAATACCGTGATCTATTCCACAGTTTAAGATCACAGTATTTGTTACAAACATCCTTAACGTTTTTTGATTTTACTTAAAACAGCAGTAGAATCATCCAATCGCTGTTTCTTCCGTAAAATCTCCATCAGTGATTCCATAGAGTCCTTTGCGCTTGCCGTATCTCTGATTTTCAGCCATTCATAAATTTCATCCATAAAGATGCCGTCACTGATCAGTAAATACTCATCCCCTTCTTTTAAATCCACAACGAAACAATCTGGCTCAATGCTGGAAACAATACCAACCGGCAATGAACTTCCATTGATTTCATACAGATTGTTATCTCTGATCAGAAACGTTGGACAAGCTGCAGATTTAAAGATATAGGCTCTTGACATGGCGCAGTCAAAACAAATAGCATCGAGTGTCGCATATGCATCACTTTGAAGAAGTTTGTTAATGCATTTAATGGAATCTAATTTGGGTATGCCGCTGACAACCATACGCTGAAAAATATTGGTGATGAGTCTGGATGATGCGGCCGCATGTTCTCCACTACCCATTCCGTCTGAAATCATGGAAATGACCGTATTACGAAAACGGAAGATGGAAAAACTGTCTCCTGATGCATCATACATATTCTTTTGTGAATCCGCATAAGCGTCAATGGTAAAGGGCACATGATTTTCCATCGTAATATGATAATAGCCATTGGTAAAACGGCGATGATTGATTTCGCTCACTATCAGGTTTTCATGTGTCAAAACTTCCATCAGCGGCAACAATGTCTGTGTGACCTCACTTTTTTTAATATTTCTAATATCCAGTTCTATATGTAAACTTCCATGTTCTCCATCTTCCATGGAAAGATTTCCTACTTCATACTGATAACCTTCCAACGCTTGAAGAATACGCTGTCGTTGTGATTGATCCGTGTCCACCTTTTTTACAAGATCGGCGCTGTATTTCAATGCTTTTGCCATATCAGACAACATTTGTGATTCAACATCACTGACCTGTTCATAATAATCAGAAAGAGAATCAAAGATACTGGCAAAATTATGAATTTGTTTGTTCAACATACTTTGCGCAACACCGCTTTCTTTTTCTTCTTTGTGCCTTTCAATATGAAACGGCAAACGTTTTTCATCATACAGAAATCCCAAACAAGCTGCCAACGCAAACAATGCGCTGTAGCCTTCATCTATCTGAAACCAAAAGCCAATCAAAAGAAGCGCCATCCCTAACAGCCATGGCTCCTTTTTTAAAAATGCGACACAGAATACCGCAAGTATAACAGCCGGCGCTATCATTACATTTTCAGAAGCGCTGAGATAGTACATCACAAATGCCAGAACGGCAAACGGTTCGCAAAAAAACGCAAGCATAAAAAGCAAAGCGCAAATAAGCCATCCAAGTAAAGGATCCTGAAACATTGGTGTGATCCACAACGCTATACTGATAAATACAATCCCATAAACCAACGATGTCGCAACCAGATCTTTTCGAATCCACGACAAGTCAGATATATCCAATTTCATTAATGCGAATGTCAAAAAACCGATAATTGCCACACGTTGATCGAACCCAAATGTATAAAAGCCAAACGGAATACTTAAACCGGCACAAAGATACGGCATAAGCCGATAAATATTCTTATTCCAAAGCGAACATACATGAATGGATAAAAAAAACAATGTGAAACCAAGCGCATAAAGATAGGTCGTGACAATTCCGTTGATTATCGAACCGACGAAAATACCAATGGCCGCTAACCTGCATTCCTTTCCATCCCGCATATAAAAATATGCCAAAACCATCATCGCAAACGCAAATGCCAGCGGATGCGGACAACTACCGACAAGCAGCGCTAATCCTGTGATATAAACAGATTGAATTTGAATACTGCGTTCTTTATGTTCCTTGAAAGGAACGACTGCTTTTTCCACAACATCACCTCTTGTCATCATTGTATGAAAAAGAGTACGGATAATTTGTCAAATATTGAAAGAAGACGGTTTTAATGACAGAAAAGTGAAAAATGAGCGCATTTGATTCTTAGAAAACTACAAAAAAGATGGAAAACAAATGCGATTTTTTCAATATATTGATGAATTATCAACGACACATAGAATCCTGATCGCTTTCTAATCTAACAAACATTATAATCAATTTTCTGACAATTCCATGAGAATATCAATTCCTTTAGAAAGAAGATCAAAAAAACTGCCATGTGGTCAATAGACCTTTTACATAACAGTTTCCTTTATAAAACATTCTATATATCCTGCCTTGGCAATTTTTCATCTAATTTTTCTTCAATTTCTTCTTCCAAAGAAGGTTTTTTCATCATCTTACGAATTCCGTCAACGACGCTCAATATCGGATGATACTGTGGAGAAATCATATGTGAGATTTCCAAGAACAATTCAATACAGATGACCATGATCGACAAGACGACAAATCCAAGCGCCTTGTTCACGATGTAGGTATAAGCCGTTACACCGAACAAACCGGTAATCGCATACAAAATCAAAACCGTATTGCGATGACCAAAACGACGCATCAATACATGGTGCAAATGATTTTTATCCGCATCCGAAAAACTTTTGCCACTGAGTTTCCTGCGAATGATGGCAGAAATCGTATCCAGAATAGGAATGCCCAACAATAAAATTGGCAATCCCAATGTTATCAGCGTCGAACTTTTGAATCCCAACAAGGAAATTGCGGAAATGACAAAGCCTAAAAACAAAGCGCCGCAATCTCCCATGAAAATACTGGCGGGATGTGAATTGTAGATTAAAAATCCCAATGTGCTGCCTGCCAAAATCAAAGACAACATCATGATGTCATTTCTTCCTTCCAATACGGAAAGTGTTGCGATCACTGTTAAAATAATCACGGATATGCCGCCGGCTAGACCATCCAGTCCATCAATCAAATTGACCGCATTCGTAATGCCGATGACCCATACAAACGTGACAAGAAATGAAATAATGCCCAAATTGATGGAAATACCCAGCGGCATGCGAATCGCATCCAGTGTTATACCACCAAATAGCGTAAGCACAAGCGCCGCAATAATTTGAAACGCAAGTTTGATCATTGGTTTCAAATTCAACATATCATCCACCAATCCGCCGACAAACATAATCGTTGCGCCAATCAAAATGCGATTGAACGCATCATCCACTTTCACAAACATGGCCATGGAAACGATAAACGCAACGTAAATGGCCACACCGCCTATACGCGCAATTTTTTTGGTGTGGATCGTGCGTTCATTCATTTCTGCATATATATTCAGCCGATATGCGATTTTTTTCAATATCGGCGTGATCAATGTTGAAATCAGAAAAGGAATGAGCAGGTATTTCAACCAGTCCATTGCCTTCACCTCCCTTTGACACTATCCAATCAAATGCAGATTTTCCAGCATGACACCGGTGCCTTCCGCAACACAGCGAAGCGCATTATCTGCCACATAGACCGGAATATGCAGTTCGTTTCTTAACAATTCATCAATGCCATGTAATAGCGCACCGCCGCCTGTCAGTACGATACCGCGTGTAACAATATCACTGGCAAGCTCCGGCGGTGTCTGTTCCAGCACTGTTTTGCATGCACGCACAATTTCCTGTAAAGATTCACGCATGCTTTCTTCGATTTGTTCACTTGTCAATGTAATCGTATGAGGAAGACCGGTCACAAGGTCACGTCCGCTAACTTCAATAGAATCATGTCGGGATCCTTTCCATGCTGTTCCCACTGATTTTTTGATTTCTTCTGCGGTACGATCTCCAATCAACAGCTTCTTTTCTTCTTTCACAAATTTTAAAATATCTTTGTCCAATGTATCTCCGGCAATCTTTAAAGAAGTGGATGAGACGATTTCGCCAAGGGAAAGCACCGCAACATCCGTCGTTCCCCCGCCGATATCAAGTACCATACAGCCGCTTGGTTTGGAAATATCTAATCCGGCACCAACTGCCGCTACTTTTGGTTCTTCTTCAATGTAGACTTTTTTTGCACCTGCACGATACGCACTATCACGAATCGCATTGCGCTCTACACTTGTGATATTGCTTGGGCAGCAAATCAGAATAATCGGACGGCGAAACATACCTTTGAGTTCCAATTTTTTTAAGAAAAAATTCAACATGATCTCCGTTACTTCGAAATCTGCAATCACACCGTCTTTCAATGGACGAATGGCCAATACTCTACCCGGCGTTCGTCCCAACATATCTTTTGCTTCCTGACCGGCGGCCAAACATTTTTTTGTTTCTGCATCTATCGCTACAACGCTAGGCTCATCAATGACGATGCCTTCGCCTTTGACATAAATCAATAAATTTGCAGTACCTAAGTCGATACCCACTTCTTTTGAAAAAAAGTTCATTTTTCATGCCTCCATTTCGCATCGACACCATTATAACATATTTTTCCAGCGCCGTATAAAAAAAGTGAAATTAAAACAGTGCCGCTGTGGAGACGACACTATTGTAATTCTTGTAAAGACTTGCCATAGATATCTTCCGGATCGATGCGTACTCCATCTTTTTCTACGACGATATGCAGATGATTGCCTAGATCCTTATTATAGATATTGGTAGATGCCAAAGATATCGCATCTCCTTGACTGACTTGATCTCCAACGCTCTTCTTCATGTCTTTCAAGCTTTGATAGGTAATCGTCAGCTGATCACTCTTGATCGTACAGGATTGACCAAACAGCGGGTCTTCCTTGACATCAACGACTTCACCGCTGAAAATCGCCAGCACGTCAAATTCTTGATCATCCAACGCATAATCGATACCTTGATTGGCTCGATAAGTACCTTCAAATTTGGTCATATCCCGGATATCTTTTTCCTGCCCGTCGTAATAGTCCAAAACGATATTGGCTTCTACTTTATAAGGCCGCTTTGCTTTTTCCGCTTCTTTTGGAAGCGCAATGACCGGTACGGTTGTTTCTTCCGCACTTACTGGTACATCAGCGGATGGCCTTTGTGTCATCAGATACGATAATCCAAGTACGGCTGCGATTAAAATCAGCGTCATAGACCCAATCAACAATACTTTTCTATGGTTTTTCTTTTTTGTATAAGTATACATTTTCATCACCTCTATGGGTGATTATACCCTTGTTTTTGTTCTCTATACATCCAGCGTGGTGATTTCCACATTCTGATAATAATGGCGAACGATTTCTTCCCACGTCTTTCCTTGCTTTGCCATCGCATTCGCTCCATATTGTGACATACCAATTCCATGTCCAAATCCATAGGTGGTTATGATCATTTGATTTCCTTCTTTTTTTATTGTAAATGCAGATGAGCGAAGCTGTAGCTTTTCTCTGATTTCTCTGCCGGTGAATACGATGCCGTCAATTGTGATTGTTTTTACATACCCGCTGTCATAAAGAACGGGTTGGGAGATGCTTGTTACATTTGTCTGAAATCCCAACTGTGTGGAAAAGTCTTGTATGAACCATGAAACTTCTTGCTTGTTTCCGTCAATTTCTAAATCCCAAGGACTTTCCACACTTCGTAAATAAGGTGAAGCATTTTTCCAATAATCTTCAGAATTATTCGTATGCCCACAGCTGGAAGAGAAAAATGCGGCGGTAATATACGTGTCTTGATACGTCAGCACGTTTCCTTTGGTTTCATCCACAGCTTGCTTGATTTTTTTGCGATAAGATGCATAATTGTTGCCCCATACCACTTTCAGCTGTTCGTCATCTTGATAAACTTGTGAAGATGTGGTGTCATCCACTTGAAAATTTCTTTGTGCGGCAAATGTACGCGCCGCAACAGCCTGTGCCTTCAGTGCTTCCAATTCAAAATCTGCGCTCATTTCACTACCAACAACACCAATCAAATAAGTTTCCAGTTCTAATGTTAATTGTGTGCCGTCTTTTCGTTTGATATGTACCATTTGCGGCTGTTTTTGTTCTTCTTGCTTTGTTTCTTCTTTATGCTGTATTTGTTTTATTTTTGTTTGCGGCTTTTTTTCTGCATGCACCCACATCAAAAAGGATACGATCACAATACAGACGCTGAATAATAGTCGAATATACAATTTCAAAAAGCATCACCTTCATACAAAGTGTATGAAAGTGATGCGATACCTATGTCTGATTTTCACATACCGTTATATATCGTTAATGCGAATAAAAACTGGGCGACCAGATACCCAAGCGCCAGTGAAACCAGAAGCAGTAAAAACTGTACTTTCATTGGTTTTCTGACATCGCAGAAACGTTCAAATTTAATGGCGCTCAATGCATAAAAGCTAGCGGCGGCGCAAAGCAAATGCACGCTGATTTGCAAAAATGAAAATTCCATGTTATTTCCTCCTTGGCTATATCTTATTCTTGAGCGCTTTTTGATTGAAATACATGCCGGAAGCAGATAGAACAAGTAAAAATAACAAACCTGTCTGTACCCAGAAAATCGTATAATCCAATATACCATGAATCATAACAGTCAATATAAAGGCGAGAATCAAGGAAAATAAACGCACATTATATTTGTATTTATAAAGACGATATACTTCTTTACCATTTTGATAGAAGTATATGCCAATCAGACATACACCGATGATGCCAAAACTCAAAAATGGATCTAAATACACACTATGTGCATGTTCCGTTGGCGGACCACCATA
This sequence comes from Erysipelotrichales bacterium, assembly GCA_910576345.1. Taxonomy (GTDB): domain Bacteria; phylum Bacillota_I; class Bacilli_A; order Erysipelotrichales; family Erysipelotrichaceae; genus C-19. Next base: position 127,715 of record CAJTIT010000001.1, on the reverse strand, counting down.
CAGCATATACGAATGATAATAAGTAAGTGGTCCTTGTCCAAACAGCGGATGTGCCTGTATGCCTTTCAAGGCTGCCTGCCATATATCCAAACGAATTTCCAAGTACTTCATAAAACTATCAGAGCGTGGGAAAATTTCCGGATCGATCAACACCATGATACCAAATACGATCATAAGCGCCAACGTACTCATGAAAAAGCGGCGATGATTGTTCAATAAAAACATCAACGGCAACGTAAGCAAAAACGGTATCCATGCGGTTCTGCATCCGCTAAGATACAAACCAAATAAGTTACAGCTGATTGTAATAATGTAAAATACGATTCGTCTTGGTGTTTTCGCATTCATCATTTTATATACGCAGATCAATATGAGAAATTCTACCATCATCGCATAATAATTTGCATTAAAAAATGTAGAGTTGACACGATGAGATGGATCATCCTCAATTTGTAGACTGAATACTTCATAATCCAAACTGTTGATAATGGAATGATATTCCAATAATGCCCATGCAAAACAAAACAAAGAGATAATACAACAAGCATCGGTGATCAATTCAAACAATCTTGGTGTAATGATGGAGCGATAAAACAATATAAATAAAAATACAATGATCAGTCCAATGGAACATAAAGCGCCCAGTTGATTGTTGTGAAACAAAGAAACAAAGAACGTCAGAATGCAAAACAGCATCATCCATTTGGCGGATGGATACTGTTTGAAAAGTGCCGGTATTTTGTTTTTGCCGATCATATAGAGAGCTGCGACGACAACAGCTGTCAAAGAAATATAAAAAGGAAGAAACATGCAGCAGACAACAGCCATTATCATGTATTCTTCAAAACAATAACCGTCAAACTTGCGATGCAAAAAAGCAAGTATTCGATTTTTCAGCATGCGATTCCTCCCATCTTTTATCGGTAACATTATATCATTGTATGTTTTTTGTGACAATTATTTCTACTTAACATTACAAAACTGATATATATCTAGTTTATGCATTCCCTTTGTAAAACATTCTGATCCTTTGCATTACAAAAAGAGTGATGATCACTCTTTCTTCTGTAATTCTTCTCTTTCTTTTTGAAGTTTTTCAATTTCATTTTGATAATCATTGATTGTATTTACATAATTATTCTTATTCTGCTCCGATTTTTCCTTATTTGCTTTGGCAGTATCCATCTTCTTTTTTACATCCTGCCAAGCTTGATAATTATTTTCACTTGCCTTCTTTGCATCCTCATAATCTGTCTTCGCTTTCTCTGCCTTTGCTCTCCTTTCTTCATTTTCTGGATCTGCATCACTGGCTGCCTGTGCTTCATGATAGGCCGTCTCTAATGTTTTGGCAGTCGAATCACTGTTTGAATACGCAGTTGAGAATTTTGGTTCTTCTTGATCTCTTATTGTTTCATATTCTTTTGTATAATTTTTTATATTTTCTTCTTCTACTTCAATACTTTTATTCAATACATCGATTTTAGCTTGATAATCCTTAATGTATCCATTGATTTCTGCCAAACGAATACTGTTGTCTGAAGATGGCTTGTCATTTGTCTGCGGCTTGTTGTTTTCTTTGTTATCGTCTTTATTTTTATCTTTTACATCTTGATCCTTGTTTTTGTCCTTATCTTCGTCTTTATCTTTCTTTTCGCTAACCTGTTCCTCTGTACTGTTATTATCCAATAACAATTTTACACCAAAGCCGATGCCAAATAACAAACAAACTGCGACAAAACCAATAATCACATACGTAATTGTTTTATTCATTTTATTAGGGTCTATCTGTTTTTTTTGCTTTGTACCTTCACCTAAAAATTCTTTTATATCTTCCTCTGTGATTTCTTCTTCCTCAACTTCACGATTTTCATATAAATAAACAGATTCTTCTTCATCTTGTTTTGGTTCACTAAAGACGCTGCGTTTTTGATTGTCCATAATGACAAGCGTTTTATCTCCGTCACTTTGTGGCTCTTTTTCTTCCTTAGCGTCCACTTCAATAAAATTGACGTCATTTTCTTGTTCTGTTTCGTTTGTTTTTTTATTTTCCTGCTTCATCTCTTCTATTTTTTTTCGCAGTTCATCATCTTCTTCATAGGCATTGATCATTTCAGTCAAATCGAATTCATCATCCTGAAAATTATCATTTTTCATTCTATAATTCCTCCTGAGCGTTGTTTAGACTTCATAAACAACAATGATTATGAACTCATTTTACCACACTTTGTATGTTTGTAACAATAAATTTTCTATTTTTATGACATTTCACAAAATTGCCCATTATTGATTACATACATCTCTCCATGCTTTCAAACCATATGCACTTTCAGCTAGCTTTACAGCACGATGAATCGCGTTTGTCATACATTCACACGCAAGAATGCCGACCACATCCGTTTGTGCATCCACTTCTCCGGTTGCCATAACGAATATGGAATCACCATCACTCATTGTGTGAACCGGCTGTATGGCTCTGGCATACGCATCATGGGTGATGCCTGCCACTTTGCTACATTTCGCCTTGTCCAGTTTGGCATTGGTCACGATACATCCAATCGTTGTATTACCTTCAGGCAAAGGCTTTTCTAACATTTGAATCAGTGCGTCTTTGGTTGAGAGGATATCATCATTTAGATATATGCCGGCAAGCTGTGTTTGGGTTGTCGCATCGATTACATTTCCGCAAGCGTTGACTGCCACTATTGCCGCAACTTGAAGACCGTTAACTTCGATTCCATAAGTTCCCAATCCGCTTTTCATCGCATGTTCCTTCCCCATGAATTTGCCTACACTTGCGCCACACCCGGCACCAACATTTCCTTCTTTGATTTCTTTTTGGATATTTAGACATGCTTCATAGCCCATTTTACTGTCTGGCCGACAAAACGCATCGCCAACACCAAGATCAAACAAACTAGCGCCGCAGACTATTGGCACTTTTACAAATCCCATGTCGTGCCCGCAGTTTTGTTCTTCCAAATAACGCATGACACCACCGGCCGCATCCAATCCAAAAGCGGAGCCGCCGCTCAGGCATACGGCATGAATTTTCTGTACCATATTGATCGGATTCAATAAATCCGTTTCTCTTGTCGCAGGCCCGCCGCCTCGCACATCTACACCGGCAAAACAGCCTTCCTTGCACAAAATCACCGTACATCCACTGCCGCCCTCTTTATTTTCCGTCTGTCCTACTTCTATGCCCTTAATATCACTCATTCTTATTTCTTTCATAGTCGCTGTACCTCCAATCATGTATGTTTATGTCGCTCATTTTATCACATACGATATAGGTATGCAAACGCCAGAATGAGAGAAGGATGTGAAAAATACCTCAATATTCCATCCCTTTGGATTCCAATATTCAGGTATTGATATTTCAATCGTTTTGTGCAAGCAATACAGCCGCATCACAGCGAATCAGCAAGGATGAAACAGACACCGCGTTATGAAGTGCCTGCACAACCACTTTTAAAGGATCCAAAATGCCGTTTTCACTCAGGTTGCACCAAGTCTTTTTCCATACGTCATAGCCAATCGAATCCGCTTTTCCAAGCTGTATTTCCAGCATCTCTACCGGCTGTTCGTAATTATTTTCCATCAACTGAAGAAATGGTTTTAAAATGGCCGCAAATACACAAGACATGCCCGATTCAACATCTTTTGGTACACCATGCATCATTGGAAGACATGTTTTATACGCTTGAATCAATGCAAGCCCCCCTCCCGGCACTACACCTTCTTCCATAGCCGCAAACGATGCTTGTAAGGCATCTTCCAAGCGCATTTTTTTCTCTTCGATTTCTCCCTTGGTATAGCCGCCAATTTCCAAAATGGCCATTTTCCCTTCTAGACGTGCAATACGCTGATGAATATGTTTGCGATCATAAGTGGACAGTTCCGTTTCCAGTTGTTTTTCTAAATTTTTGATTTTTTCTTTTGTTTCTATCTTGTGAGCGGTAAGCACCTGAATGGAGTGCTTATGCAAAATGACTTCTTTTGCCTGTCCCAATTCATCTATGGAAATATCTTGAAGATCACGATGAAAATCTGCACTGCATACGGTTGCGCCGCAAACAAGCGCCAAATCTTCTAACATATCTTGTTGATAAGTACCAAAAGACGGGGCTTTGCATACGATGACCTGACATATCTTCTGCATATGTGCCAATAATAAAGCCGCCAATACATCGCTCTCCATATCTTCACACAGAATGATCAGCGGTCGATGGGCATTGATCGCATATGCCAAAAAATGCTCAATCTGCGTTTGTGATTCGATACGTTCGTTAGATATAAACAAAAATGGATGTTTACATATGATCGTCGTTTCATCCTTATGAAAAAAATAAGGCGACATTACAGATGCAGAAAGTTCCATTCCTTTCTGTATTCTGATTTTGCTTTCATAAGAACGTCCGCTTTCGCAAACAATGCAATGCGGATCACCCACTTCTTTTAAAGCCTGCGCAACCAATGTGCCAATTTCATCTGATTTGGCACTGATCGTCGCAATTTGAGCGATGCGCTCAAACGTATCTACTTGTAAACAATGTTCGCGCAAATATTGTTCAATGAAATGTGCTGCCATTTCCATACCTTCTACATAGGCATTCGCAATTCCTCCGGACGCCATATAAGAAAACCCGTTTTTCAGCATTTCATATGCCAATAAAATACTGGTGGTTGTTCCATCTCCACTGGTCTCATTCGTTTTGATGGCACTGTCCAACAATATTTGAACGCCCATTTGTTCATAAGGATTTTCACAATGAATCGCTTTAGCGATGGTTACACCATCATTGGTCACAAGCGGTGCGCCTAGACTACGCTGCAGCACGACATGATGACCACAGGGACCAAGTGTTCCTTTGACGCTTTCCATTAACGTATATGCACCTTTTAAGAGTTGATCTCTCGCTTCTTTTTGAAAACATACTGTTTTTTTCATATGGCATCCTCCAAAACATTCGTTAGTTTAGTTTATGAAGTTTCGATGCAAAACATGATGGCAATTCATCAAAAATTACAGTTAAAAAGCAGCGATTGTAAAATGTCGCTACTTTTCTCTTTATGTACTATAACATGGGCGCAAACAAATTCAAAATCGCTCGAACCATTTTTACCGGCAGTTTGACGTTGTCACATTCTTCCAATGTGACCAGATGGCTTTGTTTTAAACACTCCATGTAATCTTCTTTTAATGATTCTACTACACGACTTTGATAAAACCATACGCCACATTCATAATGGAGATAATAGGAACGATAATCCATATTGATTGTGCCAACCACAGCCATTTTATCATCGGTGACCATGGTTTTGGCGTGAACGAATCCAGGTGTATACTCATAGATTTTCACACCAGCCTCAATAAGATCATGATAATTACCGCGCGTCAGCGCAAATACATATTTCTTATCTGGAATATGGGGAACCAATAATCGCACATCCACACCGTTTTTCGCAGCCAATGTCAACGCTGTCTTCGTCTCTGAATCAATGACCAAATAAGGTGTGGAAGCAAACACATAACGGTTTGCCGCATTGATCATATTGATATGCGTATTCTCACCGACATTTTCATTATCGGTGGGACTATCGGAATACGGCTGCACAAATCCGTCATTTTGAAGATTCTGAAACAACTCGGGATCCGCCTTATACAAGAAAAAATCATCCTTTTCAACTTCATCGTAATTCCAAAACTGCAAAAACATTAAGGTAAGACTCCATACAGCCTCCCCCTTTAACATCACGGCACAGTCTTTCCAATGCCCAAATCTTTCCACCGCATTGATATATTCATCAGCCAAATTGATACCGCCGGTCATACCGACCACACCGTCAATCACCAAAATCTTGCGATGATCGCGATTGTTCATCTGCATCGCCAAACGTGGACGTATTGGATTGAATACTTTGCATGCGATTTGAAGACGGCGCATCTTTTCATCATAATGATTGGGCAGCTTTCCAATACAACCGGCATCGTCATACAACAATCGTACTTCCACTCCTTGTCTTGCCTTCTCACACAAGATATCCAAAATCGTATTCCACATCTTTCCTTCTTCAATGATGAAATACTCTAAAAAAATAAACTTTTCTGCTTTTTTCAATTCCGCAATCATTGCTTCAAATTTACTTTCTCCAAGTGGAAAAAATGTTGTCTGTGTATGTTGATAGAGTGGAAAATCCGCATGTTTCCATAAATAATTTGCTTGCTTATGCGCAACCGGATCCATGATTTCCAATGTTTCCATCAATTTTGGATCTTGCGTAATAATACCATGTAGATTTTCGCTGGATTCGTGGTCACGTTTGCGAAGTTCTTTTGGAACTTTCTGACCGCCAAACAATGCATAAATCAAACCGCCAAACAAGGGCATGGCCATAATTAAGGTGACCCATGCTAATTTATAAGATGGATTCTCATTTTTATTGATAATATAGACGCTCATAATTAACGACAACAAAATGAGTATAAAATATATTTGCACAAAATATTCACTCAAAGTAAAAACAATGCTTAACAAAAAAGCAAGCTGCAACAATATCAATGCTGCGACTATACAAACTTTACTAAATAAAAATTGAATGATTTTCTTCAAACCCATGCATCACACCTTCTTATTTGTTTCCAAGATAGGCGCTGACCATTTGAACGACTTGATCAATTCGTTCTTCCTGAATCTGTTTATCACGTCCTGTCGCCGTATCTTTCACACACAGACGCTTTCTTTTATCCAAATCACCGGCTGCGATCACCACTGCTTTGGAAAAATGTTCCATGGAAGAGGAAGTACGCATTTCATTGCCAAGCGGCACCAACTTTAATCGTTGATCAGCGGGCAGACAGCGATTGATATCCTGCGCTAGTTTCTTGTTATGCGCATTATAGCCAATCTGCATACTTTCTCCTTTGGCAATCGTAGACAAAACAATGACATTGGGATTACGCACCTGTTTCAAAAAATCCTCAGCCGCAATGCGCGCACCCAAATGGCGATGGCTAGCCGCATCCAAAAACACAAATACTGTGTTTCTTCTTTCATCCTTGTCTAATTTTCCGGCAATTTCCAAAGCCGCCGCAATGCTGGCAGAAAAGCGATTCGCATTATGTTTGTTTCCAACGCCGATCAACAATACATAAAACATCAAAACAATCATTACGATCATAATGACCGATGAGACCCATAATCCCATTTCTTTATCCAACAAACCCTCCGCAAGATACGTACAGCCCAACATTAAAAAATATAAAAAGCCAAGCAATCCAAACGTCGGAAGCAGCGTCTTGTTGGCAGTTGCCAAACCATCGAGCGGATAGTAATAGCTATTCCACCAAAACATTTTCTGTGGCGTTTCGTATGTAACAGCGACCACATTCTTCGCATGCTTGATATTGCCAAATACAAGATTGTCCGCTTTGGAAAGCCAATGTTTGCCACTAACGATCGTATGGGAATATCCCAGCCCCTGAAAATCTTTGATCAATTCATTACGAAAACGTTTTTTTGATTTTCTTGTGTATCTGCATCCATATGTTTCATTGTATTTTTTCATTAAATTCTGATCCATAGGTTCCTCCTATTTTAATACCAGCTGATTGATAAGACAAATTTGCAAGTCTTTTAATATTTCTTGCACTTCCTCTATACGTCCATGTTCCAATAACGTAGTTGGCTGATGGGCGTCAAATCCATAAATCGCCTTGATTGGATAATTGGCAGCAATTTCCCAGAATGAGCGAAAAGGATATGCATATTGTTGACGATCTATGTATCGCAGCTTTCCATATCGAAGTCCATTGAGATTAATTTCTAATGGAATATCGCATGCGACTGCGCACGCACAAATCTCATGAGCAGCTTGTTCGCAAGTTTCAGAAAAATCGCGTCTTCCCAACATAAAATAATCAGGATGGGTAACCATGGAAACAAGACCGCTTTTCATACAGGCAATCAGCTGATTTTTATATGCGATTACCGCTTCATCATCACTGAGTTGATCATAACCGCAGCCTTCCACATATCGGCAATGCTGACCCACGATCATATAGTCACAATGAGAACGCATGGTTTTCAAATAGTCAAATTGATCATCAAAATATTCAATTTCAAAACCGATGAATAATTTAATTTGATCCGCATACTTCTGTTGTAGTTTATGCATCGTTTCCAAATATTCATTTTGATCCTTATATAACATGCGCTCTTGCGGTTTATCGATACAAGGATAGCCGATATGCTCACTAAATCCCAATTCTTTGAATCCCGCCATGATCGCAGCTTTGATATATTGTTCATCGTCACCATATGCATGTCCACAGCGATATGTATGCGTATGATAATTTCCTATCTGCTCCATTTCACTTCACCCGCTTACGTCAATGTTTATATTATACAGTAAAAAACGTTTTTTTTACAGTCATCCTCTTTAAAATTACAACTTTCCTTTCCGGTTCGTTTGATAAAAACAATCCTACTATATGCATATCAGACGAAATTATGCCTTTTTAAAATTGACACAGGAATTAAAAATCACATCGTACAAATCTGCACAAAGATGTGATTGTTTGATTATTTATTCATCGTAATATATGACTTCCACCGTTTTGTTTTTAAAATCAAGAAAGGTTTGAAATCCTTTGCCGTCTTGGTCTTGATCCCAAATTTCCGCAAACACTGGCGCAACCTCAATAAGTATCTCTGTATCAATATGAGAATACGCATTATAACTTCCCCATAAATACTGTTTGTATTTCGCCTCAAAAATTCTTCCATCCTCATCAATGACCAACCCTTTATTTGTGGCAATCCCTTCTATTTGAACGCCATTCCAGCACATCGCTACGTTTGGATTTTTTAAGAGCTGTTGTGTTTTTCTGAAATGCTTATCCGTTTTGAAGTAAATTCGATCATTATAGAATACACAACTGACATTTCGTACCGTCACATGATCATGTACAGATGATGCCAACGCCATGATTTTGTAGTCGCCTAGTTGATGAAACATACGTTCCACTGATGTTTGAAAGTCCATTTGTGGTTCCTCCTTATGCGTTTACATATTGTTTCAACAGCGGACTGATTTTCTTATAAAGAAGCAATGTCACAATCGAAACGGTGCCAAATTTTATGGCATTGAAGGGAATGATACCCAATAGTGCCATCATAAATGTATTGGTCACATAAGGATTTACGCTGCTGCACATGGCGATGATTTGATCCATCGTCATGCCATATAAGCTGACGTAAAAAGGAATGATAATCAAAAGATTGGTAAGCACTGCTGCCAGTGATACGATGATAGTTCCACTCAGCATGCCAATCTGCGCCATTTTCTTATTTTTATTTCTATGATAGATAAAAACCGACGGAAGCACATACGACATGGATAAAATGATATTGCTTAATTCACCTGTAAACATCGAATTGGTACCCACCAAAACCAATTTCACAAGGATTTTCACCAATATGATGAAAACAGCCGGAATGGGACCGAGCGCAAATCCGCCAATCATCTCGGGTAATGAGGACAAATCAAAATCCATGAATGGGGGCATAAACGGTAATGGTGTGCGAAACAGCATCAGTACACCAGCTAGACCTCCCAATACGCCAATCAGCGCAATTTCTTTGACATTTCGCCTTTTCATAAGCATGTCTCCTTTCAAAAAAGACCCAAAGCATTCAAAAAACACTTTGGGCAAATTACAGATAATGTCTTTTCTCATCCGGACTATACCGTCGGTACCGGAATTTCACCGGTTCAGCTGTGTAACACCACAGGTCATGGACTATCACCATCGGTAGGGACTTGCACCCTGCCACAAAGACGTTCTATTCAATTTTCAATAGAAGACAATGTCACAACATCGTCTGCGTAACTATCATAAACCTTTTCATTCTATTTGTAAATAGTTGTTTGATACAAACGAAAACGCTGTATATAGGAAAATAGTATCATGATGAATGGTTTGAATCCAGTTGTTTCGCCGCATTCTTTATATAAAAAACAAGAAACAAAGATACAAAAGACGCAAAAAAAATCACAAGATATTCATATCCAACCGTATATGCAAAACAAAAACCATAAAAAGCATTGCCAAGCGGTTGTGCGCACATCGATACCATCAATACCACTGACATGACTTTTCCAATGAGGGTTTGTGGTGTTTTTTCCTGCATAAATGCAAGCATTTGTATGGAAAAAAGTGAAAATAACATCATCGACACAAAGCAACTGAATACAATAACGAAATATATTTGAATATCCTCTAAAGAGCATAAAAGTGCAATTCCCATCGGCAACAAAGCCAATAATCCATAAACCAACAAGACACCAGACTTCTTTATATTTAACCGCGATGCCAGTATACCTGCCAAAACACCACCCATCAAACCGCCGATTCCAAGAATCCCCTGCGCATAACCATATAATTCATTGGCTTCATTGGATTCAAAACTCAGAACTTCTGTGATCAGATAAGGCAATGCGACAGTAATCATAGAAGAAAGAAACAAATTGATGAAACATGCACTGTTTAAAAGCTTGCCAATGATTGGATTTTCTTTCCAAATATAGCGAAAGCTGATCTTCATATCGTTAAACACCATTTTACCTATGGACTCACTAGCATTTTGCTTTTCATAAGGTATATGAATAAATATTTCCATAATGGCAGAAAAAAGAAAACAAAACATACAAACCCACAATACCGATTCTAATCCATATGCACTATATAAAACACCGCCTATAACCGGCCCCAGTAAATTTGCCAAAGAACCAATCGCATTGATTATGGCATTTGCTTTCAAAATCTGCTTTTGCGCTACCAAAACCGGAACACTTGCTTGAACCGAAGGCTGATAAGCACCCGCAATACCATAAAGCACCATCATAGTGAGTGCAATCACCAAAACAAGACTCATGTTTTTATAGAAAAGCATAAACAAAAATATAAGGGCTGCGGTCATAAAATCCAATACCACCATAATATTTCTTTTATTGATACGATCCGCCATGATTCCTCCAATTGGCGAAAATAAAATCGATGGTAAAAACGCAACCGCTGTAACAGAACCAAAAATTGCCGAAGATCCGGTCTGGTTTAATAAATACAAAGGTAAAGCAAATCGAATGGTCGCATTTCCAAAAAGAGAAATTATCTGACCAATCACTACGAAGGTAAAATCCTTTGTCATCAACGTTTTTCTCATATCATTCTCTCCTTTATAATACCGACTGTCGGTATGTATACTGTTAAAAAACAATCTGCCCTTTCAGACAGATCATTGTTACATATTCTGTCGTATAGATGCCAGTTCCAAAAGTCTGGATAGAAATTCTTCATCAATGATATCTAAATCAAATCCAAGTAGAATTTGCTGGAAAACTTTGAATTTATCGTAAAGCTGTTGTAATGTGCATTCACATATCATCGGATTTAACCAAATATTTACAGTAATCATAATAAATTCTGCCAATGCATTCGGATATTGTGTATGAATACTGCCATCCTTGATTCCTTCTTCAATGATCGGTAGCACACATTCCGGAACACCTTCTTTGACAGTTTCTTGTAACATTGTAGTCAAAAAAATTGGATTTTTCCCTATGCTAGGCGTAACAACAAACAATTCTTCCTGAATTGGCGAATTTAAAGAATCTTTGAAAATCTGTTTTAGTTTTTCCTTCCCGTTTAGATCTTTTCGGTTTTTGACATTCAGTAATATTTGATAACTTCCTTCACTCAGCTTATCCATGACCGCAAATAGAATTTCTTCTTTTGACTTAAAGTGATGATAAATAGCACCTTTGCTTAAACCGCCCAGATGCTGAATGATATCTTGAATACTTGTATGATCATATCCTTTTTGTAAGAACAATCGATATGCAGTATTGATAATTAAGTTAACCGTCTCTTGCGGATGTTTGTTTCTAGCCATTGACATCACCTCCCAACATACTATCGGTATGTTTATCTTAACATACCATTGGTATGTATGTCAATGATTATAAAGGCGATTGCGTTTTAAAGATTAGAGAAAAAGCATTTGATTTTACCCGCATCTCGTGTATAATATATTTGGAAGGAATAATATTACCTTTCATTATATAATACCGTTTCATCCTTTATATGAAAAGTTCTATTGTAGATATTATGTGTTTTGAATGAATATGGGGTATAAACACCTTTTCAGGTGATTTATATATATAAGGAGGATATGAAATGAAAAAGTTATTAGCATTGTTTTTATGCAGTGTCCTTGCATTAGGGTTGGCAGGATGCAGCGAAAAGGAAGGAGAGGCACAAAAGGGCGATGGTGAAACATCACAAGAGGAGGAAAAATCCGTTTATGCGGTTGGTGAAACTGCAGAAGTAGACGGCATCAAAATCACTGTCAATTCCACTAGGGTAGATGAAGGATTATTGCCAGCGAAAGATGGAAAGATTCACTTTGTATTGGATATTACTTTAGAGAATACAAAAGATAGTGAATATTCTTCCAGTTCATTATTGTGCTATGAAGTAAAAGATGGTGATGGAAGAAAACAAAGTATGTCCATTACCGCTAATCTAAATGGCACGATGGATACAAAGGTTGCACCGGGAGAAAAAGCAACCGGAGAGATCGCATTTGAAACAGATCCAGAAGGAGCTTTGACACTGACATTTACACCAGCAATGGGTGATAGTGTTCAATTCAATGTTCGATAAAAAAAAGATTAAGAAAGCAGGTTCGCCCTGCTTTTATTTTGCCCTGTTGCTCAGCAAAAACATTTCATCCAGATTGAAAACGATACAAAATAATATTGTCTTCTCTTGTATGATGCAAGAATTTTCAATATAATTATGTTGTTGAATTATCCTACCTTTGATCGTATATGCCTTATACAATGAATAAGCCATTATATAAATGAAAGGAGATTGGATGTGGAAACAAAAAATTTGGAAGCAGTAAAAGATTTAATATTAGAAATCGATGATGATACGCCAACGAAAGAACAAGTACAAAGAATGAAAGAATTGACAGGCATTGATTGGAGTATCAAAGATTTAAAGCGGAAATGCCATGGTTGCAGTTGGGATTTTCATACATTGGAAGAGACAACATACTGCATGTTTCATAAAAAATATCCTCCTGGATATTGTAAAACATTTGTTTTTTGGAAATACAAACCTGGCATCATCGCTGATAACAATATATTGACAACACATTATGATTTTGATAACAGTCACAGTACGCAGTATGCATCAGCAAAGGATCATGCCTTGTGGCATAAATATCAGCTTGGAAGAGAAAGAAGCGATGATTTAGAGACGCTTCCCCTTTGGGATATCATCAAAAGCATCCGGGAACGCTATTCAAATTGGTATGAACCGAATCCTGAATCAAACAAATATAAAGTGTTTTGCTTTGTGTTTTCACAACAGGAAAATTACTGGGTTGACACTTCTTTTAGTATTATGCAATATGGCAGATATATCAATTCACAAGAAGAATCTCAAATGTTGGAGTTTAGGTGCCACAATATGAGGGATGATCAAATCAAACCTATATTTGAGTGCATGGCAGATTTTCAAAGTTCCCTGCATTGGCAAGAAGTTGAGAATTGGTGGTAGTTTATAAACACACAAATAAAACAGCCCAATTATATAGAACGGATTTAGAAAAGCCGGCATATCCTGCTCTTATTGATGCTTATTCTTCCATTGCTCGATTTGTCTCATGCGCTCTTTAACTTTCGCTTCACTGCCCATGCATGTCGGGTGATAATAATTCGCGTATTTTAAACGATCCGGCAAGCACTGCATACTAGTTAATTTTTCTTCCGTATCATGTGCGTATGTATAACCTTTTCCATAATCCAAATCTTTCATCAGCTTCGTTACCGCATTTCTTAAATGTAGCGGCACAGGTTCTGCCATTTGATTTTGGGCATCTTGTTTAGCTGATTCATATGCCAAATACAGCGCATTGGATTTTGGCGCCAACGATAGATAAGTGACCGCATGTGCTAAATGCACGCTGCATTCCGGCATGCCAATAAAATGACATGCTTGATACACCGCTGTCGTTATCTCAATCGCGCGTGAATCCGCCATGCCAATGTCTTCTGATGCAAAACGAATCAAACGACGCGCCACATATAAGGGATCTTCTCCTGCTTCCAACATCCTTGCCAACCAATAAATAGATGCATTCACATCACTGTTACGCATGGATTTATGTAGCGCAGAAATTATATTGTAATGTTCTTCCCCTTTTTTATCATACAGCAATGACTTCTTTGAAATGCATTGTTCCAAAATCTCTTTTGTGACTATGATCTTGTCATCAGAAATCGTTCCGTTTAAAATTACCATTTCCAGTGTATTCAAAGCGATTCTTGCGTCACCATTTGCAAATACGGCAATCATATGAAGCAGATCTTCTTTGATATCAATCACTTGGTTTCCAAAACCTTGCGGATGTTTCAACGCATGATACAGCAGTTCATGCAGATCATCTTCTGTAAGCGCATGTAAAACAAATACTTTACAGCGTGATAATAAAGCGGCATTGATCTCAAACGATGGGTTTTCTGTCGTAGCGCCAATTAAAATAATGCTTCCCTTTTCCACAAATGGTAAAAAAGCATCTTGCTGGGCTTTATTGAATCGATGAATTTCATCAACGAACAAGATTGTTTTTTCTCCCATCCTTCTTGCATTCTCCGCTTTATTCATCACATCTTTGATTTCCTTGATTCCACTGGTCACAGCGCTGAAATCAATAAATGTTGCGAGCGTTTTATGTGCGATAATTCTTGCCAGCGTTGTTTTCCCTACACCCGGAGGTCCCCAAAATATCATGGAAGGAATATGATCACTTTGGATCAATCGCCATAAAATCTTACCCTCGGACAAGATATGCTTTTGTCCCACATAATCTTCTAATGAGTTAGGACGCAATCGCGCTGCCAACGGTTCTTGTAATTCACGATCATCAAATAAACTTGCCTGCATATTATCACACCTTTTTCTTTTAGAATATATAAGATCAATGTAACAGAAACTATTTCTTTTTTTGATTGATATAACTTATCCATTATAGCATATACATCTTTCATATTTTAAATTAAAGAATACAGTTTCCAAAGAATCACAGCCGTCCCAGCAGGAAACACAAAGCACACCTGCACAAACCGTATCCGGTGAAGTATGTTGCAGGATCCGAAAACAGGACAAAATATCACAGTAATGCAAACTACAGTAATATCAATAATCCAGCATGCAAGAAATGTTACTAATAAAGAATCGCATGGTTCTTATAATAAATTTATTGCACAAGCAACAGCTACACCTACTAAAATTATTATCCTTCCAATTGTTTTTTTATGCTCTCTATACCATTTTTTCATATTGTTCACTTCCCTTCAAGTTTTAGCAAACCAATTATACTACTTCATATAATTTTTTAATAGAGTACGGTAACAAAAAATTGGATTGTAGAAATATTTTCTATAATCCATTGATTATAAGCGGTGTGGTACTTGCACAATGGTAATTGATCAATACTTTAAGTAATTTCTTTAATTTGTTAAGAGTTTTATTTTGCTTTGTGATATTTTGTCTTTCGAGAGTTTTGATTCTTTGATTTTTATATTTTAATTCTAAACGAAAATCATCAATACTATTAGTATACTTTTGATTGTATACTCAAAATCATCCATAAGGGAATTTGAGTCATCGATACTGTTCATTCCCTCTACATTGATATTAACTTTTTTAGCAAAGTCATAATTATGTCTTTATCCTCTTCACTAATAGCATAATTGTTTTTTAATTATGGTAGGTTTTTAATTTAAAAATAATTTCTTTTCTACATTTGCTTAAAAAAAGTTTCTTTTGCTTATAATTTCATACGTTTCAATCTTTCACGAATTGGATCAGTATGCTCTTTCCAAAAGATTATGTGCTTATGAAATCGCTGAATGCATTGGGGAAGTGTAGAGATGGTTCTACAAGTATATGGTCATATGTTTCCCAATCCACAAAAGAATATTGTGAATGTTTTGAACAATAATTTCAATTTTGAATACCAATATAAAATTCAAGCATTGGGTCAAAAATTGGGTCAAGAATTTTTTGGACATGAAAAAAGCTCCCATGAATAAGGAGCATATCAATGAAATGGAGCAGATGAGGGGAATCGAACCCCCGTGTCAGCCTTGGCAAGGCTGTGTTCTACCATTGAACTACATCTGCAAATGGCGGTCCAGAAGGGACTCGAACCCTCGATCTCCTCCGTGACAGGGAGGCATGTTAACCACTACACCACTGGACCAGTGTGTTATTTGATTTTTAATGGCGGTCCAGAAGGGACTCGAACCCTCGATCTCCTCCGTGACAGGGAGGCATGTTAACCACTACACCACTGGACCTTTTAAAGTTAATGGCGGAGTAGGAGAGATTTGAACTCTCGCGCCAGTTTCCCGACCTATGCCCTTAGCAGGGGCACCTCTTCAGCCTCTTGAGTACTACTCCATAGCTGATCATTAACTTCGATGCCTGTATATAATATCATAATCCATTACTAATGACAAGTATTTTTTTTAAATTTTCGTCTCATTACAATCGTTTGTTAATTTTCAACCAACGCTTTCATGATACCTAAATATAGTTTTATCGGACAATCTTCTTGCCGCAATCAGGACAAAACTTATATTTGCTTAGCGTTGCTCTGCCGCATCTGTCACATATACAGTCTTCATGAATGGAAATAATCACAACACCATTCTTGTAATCCAGCATCAGTTTATCATTGGCCTCTATCCCCATTTCCCTTCTTATATTCTTGGGAATAACGATTCTGCCCAATTTATCCAATTTTCTTGTTAGTCTCATTCTTTCACCATCCACCTTAAAGTACTCCATCATCGTGGAACTTCCAAATAAATGGTAACAAACTTATACTAATGATGTCAAGGAAGGAATATGAATTATGGATAATTATGATCATACATACGGTAAGATAACATTAAATATAAATGACTTGATTAAAGAAAGTGGTTATTCAAAAGGAAAGATATGCAAATTAACCGATATCAAGCGATCCCAATTCAACAAATATTGTCAAAACAAAATCACGAGAATTGATTTTCTAACCATCAGTAAATTATGCTGGGTATTCCAATGCACGCCCAATCAATTATTCACATACGAAAGTCCATTAAAAAATGAAGTATAGCCATCTAAGGTAACACTTCATTTTTTTTCATTATTTTAATTTTGAAGCCGCTGCTTCATCCAAAATTACAACTACGTCTTTATGATTTTGTAATACGGACGCTGGGCAGTCCACACTAGGTGCATTATGAATCATAGCCGCAACTGCGTCTGCCTTATTTTCTCCAGTCGCAATCAATAAGATTTTGCCTGCTTTCATGATTGTCGCAATGCCCATTGTAATGGCATGTGTCGGTACTTGATTTATATCTCCGTCAAAGAAGCGTGCATTATCTTGACGCGTTTTCTCTGTCAACGTTACAATATGTGTTTCTTCATCAAAAGAAGTTCCTGGTTCATTAAAACCGATATGTCCATTTGCACCGATTCCAAGCACTTGAATATCTACATGGATATTTTCCATTGCCTTTTCATAAGCTTCACAATCTTCTTTTGTATTGCCATATGGCAAATGTACATTTTCCTCTTTGATATCAATTCCTGAGAACAGATTCGTATGCATGAATGTATAATAACTTTCTCTATGATCTCTAGGGAGTCCAACATACTCATCCAGATTGAATGACTGGCACGACGCATAACTTGTACCGTTATCCTTATGATCCTTGATCATATTCTGATACAAACCAATCGGTGTAGAACCGGTAGCTAAACCCAATACAGCATCGCTTTTGTTTGCGACAACTTCTTTCATAACTTCAAATGCTTTCAAAGAGACTTCATCATAATCTTTCAAAACAAAAATTTCCATTAGAACATTACCTCCTGAATATGTACTAATCATACCATGTTTCTCAAATCTTTTCAATGAAGGATTGTGATTACCGCCAAAATCTACCAAGTGAATGTCATAAGTAATCTATTTAATTTCTACAATCGCTAAAAACGGCTAAATTTCACAATTTCTTTATCTGTCTGATTTCGCAAAATCATTTGACTTTTTCTGTTGTTTTTGATAAGATATTAAAGCGTGAAAATCTTAGCAGCTGGTAAAGTCATGCGAAAAACAGCGTTAATAACATACATATGTATGGGATATCATGTAACTTGGCTGAAAAGCGAAGATATCGAACGTATTAACACAGCGGATGATGATTTACCCCTGTTGTTGGATCTCACCAAGGTAAAACAATAAGGAGGACAAAACATGTCAAGAATTACCGGACCTACTTGGAAAGTATCTCGTCGTTTGGGATTTTCTATTCTAGAAAACGGCAAAGAACTTCAAAAGCGCCAGTATGCACCTGGCCAACACGGACCTACGAAACGCGTAAAATTAACCAACTATGGTTTACAGCTTCGTGAAAAGCAAAAAATCCGTTTCATGTATGGATTAAATGAACGCCAATTCCGCAACACCTTTGACAAAGCAACACGTATGCAAGGTGTAACCGGCGACAACTTCCTGTGCTTGTTGGAATCTCGTTTGGACAACATCGTATATCGTATGGGAATTGCCCCTACACGCCGCGCTGCTCGCCAGCTGGTTAACCACGGACATATCTTGGTCAACGGAAAGAAATGCGATATTCCCAGTGCACAAGTAAAAGTTGGCGCAACCGTAGAAGTAAAAGAAAAATCGAAAAACTTGAAAGTCATTAACGAATCACTGGAAGCAACATTAAACACGCCTGCGTTCGTTGATTTCAACAAAGACAGTAAAAAAGGAACCTATTTACGTTTGCCTGAAAGAAGTGAACTCAATCAGGAAGTCAATGAACTATTGGTCGTAGAATTTTACAACCGTTAACAATACAAAAGCGATGGACAACCATCGCTTTTTATATATAAGAAGATAAAGTTTATAAGGAAGGAAATTCACAAACCTTACCTGTGATTGCCTTTTATTTTTCGGCTGTAAATAAAGGCGCAAATGACCTTCGTTTACCTGAACTAACAATGCCCTTTGGCGAAGATCATTTGCAAGTCATCATTTCTTGTAATCGAGAGAGTTGAGAATTTAATAAAGAAAGAGTATTGATTCCTCCTTTTTCTTGAAGAACAGGAAACTCCAAAGGGCATAGTGATTGCTATTCCATATTTAAAAAGGAAACATGTTCAGCTACAATTTCGTAGTTATAATACGTCTGCGTCTCTTTTTCAACGCTATAAGACTGAATGCGGCCTTTGATGCCCAAAAGATCGCCAATCTTACAGACATCATTGGCGGTATCGGCGATGCCTTTCCATAATGTCACTGATATGCGATCACTGTCAAAATCTCCGTTGCTGTTACGAAACGGACGCATTACTTCCAACAGCACATTGGCATAGCGAATGCCCGTCGGCGTTTCTCTCATTTTCGGCAATTCAACGACTTTTCCCGTCAATACGACATTGTTGATCATACATACAACCTCCTTTCTTAGCAGTACTATTTTGTACGCCCTTATTATCTAAAAAAAAAGGCTGATTGGCAAAAGCCCAAATTTGCCTTAACGCATAAAAAAATGTACAAAAAAAGTGCAGCTTGTGCACTTTTTCTATTCATATGGCAAATTTACATATCTTGAGATTTTGGCAACAATGTAACGATTGCACGATGTTGATTGGAAATCTCGCCAGTTGCCTGCTCAATATCTTTCATAGTTATATCAATTAACAGATCCAAAGTTGTAAAATAATCCGTATGATGAAACAGACTGCGGACAAATGAAATCGCAATATCATCAAAACTATTCAAAGATCGCACAGACTGTGCATAATAACGGCGTTTTAACTGTTCCAATACGGCATCTTCAATTTCAGCATTCTGAATTCGTTTCATACAGTCTTCACACAATGCAATGAAGCCATCTACATTTTCACTCTCCGCAAAAAACAAAATCGTTCCATAGTCTTCTCCAAAGTCAATGTCACAACCACAATAATCATTGATGATGCCATCATCCATCCATGTTTGATAATTCGGATACAGCGTTGTAAAATTCGCATCCAACAAAAAGCGAATACACCATTCCTTACATAAGCGCTCATAGGGATCTTGGATGCCGGAAAGTTTATAAGCCACGCATATTTTCGGCGCCGTAACATCCATGGTGAATGAAAAAGATTCTCGAGCCACTTCTTTAGGCTCCAATTCCTTGATTTGTTCCACAGCCTCTTGTTTTGGAAATTGCTTTTTGTGCTGATTGGCCTTGATAATCTCCATTAATTTTTCCGGGTCTTTTCCACTGACACAAATCAAGATCATATTCGATGGATGGTAATTCATATGATAACAGGCGTACAGTTGCTCCACTGTCGTCTTCAATACGCTTTCATCATCACCGCCAATATCATATTTCATTGGATGATTGTGATAGAGTGACGTATATGTTTCCATTAATAGACGCTGATCACTCATCTCCTTATACATGTGCAGTTCTGATACGATAATTCCTTTCTCTTTTTCCACCGTTGCTTCATCGATTTCCAATTCCTGAACGAAATCAAGCAAGAGATTGAGTACATCTTCAACTTCTCCGCTTGTGGACGCATAATAAACTGTTTCCTGATAACTGGTAAATGCATTAACATTCGCCCCCATATCCGAAAACAAGTTCATGACGTCATTTCCTTTTAACGCAAACATTTTATGTTCCAAAAAATGCGCAATCCCACAAGGATGATGGATCGTATCTTCTCCTTTCTTTCGCTGTTTCAAATGCATGGCACCAAACGGCGTTGCCATCATGAACAAACTTTTTTCATAATCTTTCTTCTCCCAAAGAATGACACGCAGGCCATTGTCCAAAGTTTCTTCGTAATAAGTTTCTTGATAACGTTCACTTGTTATTTTTCTCATTTGTTTTCCTCCCCGCTTAATACAAAACCCAATCGATATTGGCATTTATGAAACACATGCTGAATATCCTCTTTTGTAATGACTTGTATGGCATTGATCCGCTCATCAATCGTCATTGGCCGATGTAAAATGGCATTCTGATAGATTTGTGCAATCAAAGGATTCATCGCATCTTTTGTTGCCTTCAAAGAATTGATCATCATCGTTTTGGAAACTTCCAGTAAATGATTGTCGAAATCACCCATGCAAATTCGCTCAAACTGCGTCATAACCAAATCCATTGCTTGTTCAATATGCTGTTTTTCCACGCCGGTCGTGACACCCATTGCCCCATCGAAAGAAATTAGATTGGCAAAGATGGAATAACATAAGCTGTGCTTTTCTCTGACTTCTTGAAACAAAAGCGAGGTCGGATATTGTCCAAACATCGCATTTGCAACACGCAGAGCATAATAATCACTGTCACATATATCGGTATTCGTCTGCCACAGCATAAAAATACTGCACTGTTTGATATCTCTTGTTTCTTGAATTTTTTTTGGTTCCCCATCACTTGCAAAAGTATAATGCGTAGGATAATCAACCTGTCTTGGTGAAAACGGCAATTTCTGTTTCATCAAATCAATCATCTGATGCTCATCTACATGTCCGCAGATAAGTATATCGATTCGATTTTCTTTCATCAGCTGTTCATATATTTCATGAATGTCCGAAAGCGTAATCTGATCCAAATCTGTAAGTTCTCCTAATGACGACAATGCCAACGGCGTGTTTTGTCCTCCCATGTGTAAACCTTTGGTGATGACATATTGTGATGGATCATCGAGCATGCGCTGCATCTTATTTTTTAAAATTGATTTGGATTCTTGAAATACTTCTTCATTGAGCAACGGCTGAAAAATCACCTCATAAAGATAATCAAGTACATCATTTCGTAATGTTGTACATTTTGTGTATCTTGGATCCACCATTTTGATTCTGATTTCCAGCACCTGCGCGCGTCCATAGCCTACTGTCTGCGCTTGTAAAGTTGTGCCATACAAATAGTCTTGCTTGTCACTCATTGCTTTTTTTGTCGGATACGCTTTGCAACGATCGCACATCATCATTGCCAGCAAACTTCGTTTGGTCGCCGTTTCTTTGCTTAATGGCGCCATAAAACGCAGACTGATACCGACATCTTTGAATTTATCACTTTTTTGTATATGTATATAAACGCCGTTTTCAAGTTTCATTGATACGCACTCCTTTTTCTTAGTATGAAATAACGTATCCATTATATACGAAAAACTAACAGAACACTAGTAATTTTCAAGCAGAAATGGTCGTTTTTTTACCGTCGCATGTTTTTTTGTTCATTTTGGAAATGTTAAAAAATGTGCAGTTTTTCTAATCCAGTGGATTATGATCATACAAAAAAAAGCAGAAGAATACATATTATTCCTCTGTTTCTTCCTCTATATTTTTTGCATAAACTTCTCTTGGTTTACTTCCCCTTGCCGGTCCTATGATGCCGCGTTCTTCCAATTCGTCAATCAAACGTGCTGCTCTTGCATATCCAATACTGAATTTACGCTGAATAAGCGATGTGCTGGCTTTGCGTGTTTGAATGATAAACTCCTTGACTTCTTCGAACAGCGGGTCATCATGCGTATTCGCTGATGAAGTTGCCTGAATGCCGCCATCCAATGCTTCTAAGCGCAGAAACGCATCATCAAATTTTGGTTTTGCCTGCTTACTGACAAATTCACAAATGGTTTCTACCTCATCATCAGAAACAAATGCGCCTTGTACTCTGGTAGCGACTTGTTCTCCATAAGGAACATAAAGCATATCACCAAATCCAAGCAGTTTTTCTGCGCCGACTTGATCTAAAATGGTTCTGGAATCTACCGCTGAAGAAACCGCAAAGGCAATGCGAGATGGAATGTTTGCCTTGATGATGCCCGTTATGACATCAACGCTTGGACGCTGTGTTGCGACAATCAAATGGATACCGGCAGCTCTTGCCAGCTGGGTAATGCGCTGAATGCTGGATTCTACCTCTTTCGCCGCAACCAACATTAAGTCTGCCAACTCATCGATGATGACAACGATCCAAGGCAAAGGTTTCAATCCTTCTTCGGGGTGATTTTCAATATATCCGTTATACCCGGCAATATTTCTTACACCTGCCATGGAGAATAGCTCATATCGATTATCCATCATATTCACAATGACTTTCAGCGCTCTGTTTGCCTCTTCGCCATCAGTAATGACCGGACCCAATAAATGTGGAATATTTCGATATGGCGTAAATTCCACTTTCTTTGGATCCACCAACAACAGTTTTACTTCATCCGGCTTTGTGCGCATTAAAATGGATGTTATAATCGTATTGACGCATACGGATTTTCCGGAACCGGTAGCCCCCGCCACCAAAAGATGCGGCATTTTGTTCAATTCACCATACACACAATTTCCCATTAAATCTTTTCCCAGCGCAAATGCAAGTTTTTTATCTTCATATTTTTCCGGAATATCCTTCATTAATTCTTTTAAAGAAACGGTTGTTTTTTCCACATTTGGTATTTCGATGCCGACAGCTGATTTACCAGGAATCGGTGCTTCTATACGAATATCTTTTGCGGCCAAAGCCATTTTGATATCATATTGAAGATTACTGATTTTATTCACGCGCACTCCTAAATCCGGTTTAATTTCAAACTTGGTAACGGCCGGTCCGATATGGGTCGCAATCAACGATGCTTTTACACCAAACTGATCCAATATTTCAATCAAACGCCTACCGCTATCATTGGCAGCGTTAATATTATGAACGGATTTTCCTTTCTTGCCGCTGTCTTTCAGTAAAGAAAGCCTCGGTAAACGATAGTTTGAATAATCTTCCGTATAAGAAGACACAAATGTATCTTCTTTACCAATCGTTTCATTGATGATTCGCTGATCTTCACTGATCTGCGGTTTTATTTCTTCCATTTCCATTTCTTCATGTAAGATTTCTACTTCTTCTTCGCTTTCATTCTCTGTATCGTCAGCTTCTATAAAAGAGATTTGTCCTTTTCTTACTCGATCATCGATACTCATCTGTGTTAATAATGCGAGCGAAGTATCCTCTTCTTCATCATCTGCACGAATATCCTGCATTTTGGATTGCTTTTTTTCTTCTTTGCGACGCTCTTTCTTTTCTTTTCGCTTTGCCTGACTTTCCGCATGCACGCTTTGAAGCGGTTCCTTGATGCGCTCTTTGGTTGATGTCATCCATTCCATAAAAGCTCCGCTGGCAAGTAAGATAAGTCCTAAAATCACCAGTGCGACAACGATCAGCCAAGTACCGGTAAAGTCAAACAGGAATGAACAAACGCTGACAATGGCCGCTCCTAAAACGCCGCCATGCGCTGGCAGTTCACCGGCAAAAATCATCGATGAATTTTTTATATAACCACTTAATACAGCCATACCGTTTTGTGTTGTATCTTCTGGCATGGATGCGGCTATTAACCATGCGCTCAGTAAGGATAGGATACCAATCGTATAGTTTAATGGAATCTCTTGAATGGAGCGTTTCATCATGATCATGATGGCAAACAAAATGACCACCGCATAAAAAACGCCATACAGACTGCCAAATACATACGTAACGCATCCGTTGAGCAGACTGCCGACAAAACCGACTTTCAATCCGCCAATCAGTGATAGCATAATCATGATGAGGGAGTATACATATAACAAAATTTCATTCTCTTTTTGTTTTTTCTTACTGTTTTTCTTTGTCTTGCTTTTTGCCATAACACCTCTCCCATCAGCGCAAAGCCTTGGCATTGATTTCCATGATGACCGGCAAAATCATTGGACGTTTCCCTGTTTGTTTCAACAGATAGCGCTGGATTTTTTCTCTTGCGTCATTTCGGATATTGGCAATATCAAATTGCTTTTCCTTTTTCGCTGATTGTATGCATTCTTCCATAATACTGGCGACTTCTTTAACGATATGATCCGCATCCTTCAAATAAATCAAGCCTCTGGTCTGCACATCCGGTCCGTTGATGACTTCTTTTGATTTCGCATTGACACCGACACCAACAATCATCACGCCATCAGTTGACAACACTTCTCGATCGTGCAGCACCACACCGGTCACATCCCAATTTTCTTTTCCATCAATCAATGTGTCTTCCAGTTCCAGATGATCAGACACACTTTTCAGCACTTGGTTTTCAAACACAGAAATCTGTCCATTATCCAAAATCAATATTTTGTCCGGTGAATATCCCATGTCAACACCAAGATTGGCATTCATAACCAAATGACGATATTCACCTTTGACCGGAATATAGTATTTCGGTTTAAACAGATAAAGCATCATTTTCAAATCTTCACTGCTTGGATGCATGGACAATACTGTTTTTGAACTCAAAGAATAGATATGCCCACCTTCTTTGTATACGTCGTTTTCCATATCCGTCGCTTCGGTTTCCGTTCCACTGACCACCGGAGATGCCATAATGATCGTATCACTTGGACGAAACGCTACACGATCATCCTCGTGATTGGCAATATTGCTCATGGTTCTGAACAGATTTTTACCTGAACCGGATAGTATGATAACCACATCCTCCATATCATCATGGAACTGTTTATCTGTGAGCTCCAATTCTCTTGGCAAATAATAGTATTTCATATCTTCCAAATGTTTCAATAATCTTCTTAGCTCTTTGTCATGAAAATACACTTTTTTGTTCATTCGCTTGCATAAATCAATAATTTCAATTACACGATATAAACTTTGACGATAAACAGAAATTAAAATTCGTCCGCTGTTCATTTCAAAGATGGGTTCTATGAGATTAGTAATGCGATGATTAGGCGCTGTATGACCGCTACGCTCTACGCCTTGTGATTCACTTAACAAACACAATACACCTTTTTTTCCAATATCAGAAAGTTCATTTAAATCACACAGGTATTGTTCTGACAACATATCATAATCTACGATAAATTCACCGGTGTAAACTATGGCGCCTTGATTGCTCATGATCGCAACGCCAAAATTGTCAGGATAGGCATGGGTCATTGGGAACGTACATACGCGAACACCTTTGATCATCTGTTTGCTGGATCGTTTGATGCGATGGATTTTTACATTCTTGACGCCTTCTTTTTTCAGCATATCATGAATAATATTGGCGGTAAGTGCTCCTGTATATACTGGCGCTTGCACTTGTTTTAACAAATATGGGAGCGCCGCAACAACGTCATCATGTGCATGAGTAATGAAAATGCCCGCAATGCGGTCTTTATTTTCTATTAAATATGTGAAATCAGGAATGATGAATTCTACTCCCAACTGTTCCGTATCCGGAAATTTTAAACCTGCTTCAATTACAAAAATGGCTTCGTTGACTTCGACGATATACATATTTTTTCCGTTTTCGTCCAAGCCTCCAAGCGCAAAAATGCGTACTTGATCCATAACTACAATCCTTTCTATATATTATCTTTTTTATATATTTGACTTAATGCCCAACTGTGACTATTATACCACTTTTCGTATGCAAAAGACATTGAAATATTAGTTTTCATAAAAAAAAGTGATGTGTTCACTTTTCTTTGACTTGTATTCCATCCAATGACCATGTTTTGCATGCGACGATTTTTACTTGAATTATGTCGCCACATTTCGCATCCATGCGCTCAAAATTGACAAGTTTATTGGTTTCTGTATAACCACAGTATATATTTGGATTTTTCTTGCTTGGTCCATCCACAAGGACACTGACAATCGCATCCTTATATTTCTGATTGTTTTCCCATGCATAGTGATTAACCTTTTCATTGAGCTGTGCCAAGCGTTCCTGTTTGGTTTGAAAATCCACATTATCCTGCATGTTTGCGGCCGGCGTTCCTTCTCTTGGCGAATAAATGAATGTATACGCATTATCAAATCTACAGTAATCTACGATATCCAGCGTATGTTGAAACTGCGTCTGCGTTTCATTTGGAAAACCAACGATAATATCAGTGGAAAATGCACAATTTGGAATCTTTGTTTTGATTGCATCAAATAAGTTCTTATATTGTTCAATCGTATAGCGTCGACCCATGATTTTTAAAATGTCACTGTCTCCGGATTGTACCGGCAAATGGATGAAGGGCATAATATTGTCATATTTGGCAATAACATCAATCATATCTTGTGTAAAATCCCAAGGATGTGAAGTCGTAAAACGGATTCTGGGAATGCCTGTTTTCGCAGTTTCTGTTAAAAGTTTTGCGAATCCACCTTCTATATGCAAGTCTTTCCCATAAGAATTCACATTCTGTCCCAGTAACGTTACTTCTTTATACCCCTGTGCTTTCAAAGTGTTGAGCTCATCTATGATATCTTCCATCGTTCTGGATCGCTCTTTCCCTCTTGTATAAGGCACAATACAATAGGTACAGAATTTATCGCATCCATACATGATATTGACCCAAGCTTTATGTGTGCCGAAGCGTTTCGCTGGCAAATTCTCTACAATATCGCCTTCTTTGGAAAACACTTCAATCGTTTTTTCATGTTTTTCCATGACTTGATGAAGCAGTTTTGGAAGATGATGCAGATTGTGTGTGCCGAAAATAAGTTCCACATGCGGATATTTTTCTAGCAAAAGCTGTACGATATCTTCTTCTTGCGCCATACATCCGCACATTCCAAAAATCAAGTTTGGATTTTGTTTGCGCAATCGTTTTAAAGAACCTAATTCTCCTAGCACTTTTTCTTCTGCATTTTTTCTGACTGCACATGTATTGAGCAAGATCAAATCGGATTGTTCCATATCATCACTTTGTGTAAATCCCATCAGTTCCAGTATGCCGGCAAGTGTTTCTCCATCGCGCTCATTTGCCTGACATCCATAAGTTCGTAAGTAAAAACGCTTGCCAATGCCTAAATGATGCCATTCGCTCGGTATGGCAAACTGCTCATGAGAAATATTCACTGTTTGTGTTGTCCGTACTTGTGCCGCTTTCAGATCCGGCAACGCCCAACCCGGTTGTTTCTTCATATCATTCACTCCTCGTATTTTAAAAAAATGCCATTTGTAAGGTGCCTGAAAAAAACCAAGCTATGCTTGGTTTTACTGAGAAATTGCTTCTACCGGACAAGCGGAAAGACAAGTTCCACAGTCGATGCAAGTTCCTTCGTCACATACGGATTTGCCCTCATCGTTCATAGACAATGCACCAACCGGACAAACTCCTACACATGCACCACAGCCGATGCAAGTATCTTGATTTACATTAACTGGCATTCTTTATTCCTCCTTTTGACTATTAACATTATACACATAATCCTAACAGCTTGCAAGCATTTTCCCTTGATAAAACAAAAGATTTTCTATTACAATTCTTACATTTTCATTGGTAATTTATATAGGATAATCTTAATTAAGAGCGCTTCTTTTTTTCAAATATAAAAGAAAGATAAATAACATATTCAAATTAATAAATAGTATCCACCATTTCATCCAATTGTAATCATCACACATATGAAAAAAATTCACTGCTTCATTATTCGAAGAATTGATGATAGTGCCGGCCGCAAATAAATTCGCAAAGATATAAACCAAATCATTATTCTTTTCCGCAACTGTTTCATTCTGACTCCCTCTTTCTTTATCCGTTTAAGTAGGCTTAGCCAGATAAAAGAAATAGAAATCAAAACGTATGTTTTCAAATAAAAAAACAAAAATTTTTATTCAAAAAACTAGTCTAAAAATGTCTGCCTTTTGAGATACATCCTTATGAATCGATTGTTTTACGTTTAAAGTTATAGTATATGTTTTTACGAAAACACAAATTATTCCATTTAACAAAAGGTTGTTTCAAAAAAGATTTTTATGATAATTTATTTTCAATGCATTCTATCATTGACTGAAAGTGATCAAATGCTTCATGATCCTTTGATAACCCGTCCAAAATTGACTGATAAGAACACAAA
This sequence comes from Erysipelotrichales bacterium, assembly GCA_910576345.1. Lineage (GTDB taxonomy): Bacteria > Bacillota_I > Bacilli_A > Erysipelotrichales > Erysipelotrichaceae > C-19. The sequence goes on along the minus strand of CAJTIT010000001.1, from coordinate 98,702 downwards.
CATTTCTTCCAATAAGAATGAAATAATGCATGTTCAGGCAAAAAAATGCCAAATAAAATCTCATCAGCGCTATACGATGCATGAAATGTTGGACTAAATGAAACTATTTCATAAAAATGACGATCCTCTTGAACCAAATCCTCTTTGAGAATGGTAAAATGATGATCACTGATCCATTTACGCAATGCGTCTGGATGCGTATTGGACTGAATGATGAATATACGCTGTTTCGTTAATTCTTCAAAATGAGATTCCAATATCATTTGTATCGTTTCAATACCCATGCCCGCAATCACGATAGTGTCGACATCATCCGGTAGATCATCCAAGCCGTTTCGCAGGCGACAATCGATCGCATTGCCTAATCCTGCAAGTTCCACTGCCTGTTTGGCACGCGATAAAGGACCACTGCGCAAATCACATGCATACACATGCTTGGCAATATGCTTTTGAATCAAAGCAATCGAAAGCTGCCCATGATCACAACCGACATCAGCGACCACACTGCCTTTTGGCACCAAGTGATAAAGTGCCAAAAGGCGCTTACCCAGCGCCATTATGGTTTATCGACAAAATCTTTCAAACGTTTGGATCTTGTCGGATGCTTTAATTTTCGTAATGCCTTTGCCTCAATCTGACGTATACGCTCACGGGTCACATTAAATTCCTTCCCCACTTCTTCCAACGTCCTTGTTCTGCCATCATATAAGCCAAAACGAAGTCGCAACACTTTTTCTTCACGTTCCGTCAAACCTTGTAGCACCATATTGATTTCATCTTTCAATAACTGATTATTGGCATACTCATCAGGAGAAAGCGCTTCTTTATCTTCTATGAAATCACCCAAATGTGAATCATCTTCCTCACCGATTGGCGTCTCCAAAGATACCGGCTCCAATGCGATTTTTTGAATTTCACGCACTTTTTCCGGTGAAATATTCTCCATTTTCTCCGCAATCTCCTCCGCAGAAGGATCACGCCCCAGATCTTGTACCAACTGTCTTTGAATACGCGTCAGCTTATTGATAGTTTCAACCATATGTACAGGAATACGAATGGTTCTTGCTTGATCCGCAATAGCACGGGTAATTGCCTGGCGGATCCACCATGTCGCATAGGTGGAAAACTTAAATCCTTTGGTATAATCAAACTTTTCAACCGCTTTTACAAGTCCCATGTTACCTTCTTGGATCAAATCCAAAAACAACATCCCTCTTCCCACATACTTTTTCGCAATCGACACTACCAATCGTAGATTGGCCGCAATTAACTTGCGCTTCGCTTCTTCATCTCCCTCAACGATACGGCGCGCAATCTCGGGTTCATCTTTCGGATCCAACAAATCCACACGACCGATTTCCTTTAAATACATTTTCACAGGATCATTAATTTTCGCATGCGATGCATTCGCAAACGACTGTTCCAAACTTTCAATTTCACTTGCAAGATGATCAATATCATCGATACCGTCTATGTCTTCGCCATGTTCATCATAGTTCAGACTTTCATCTTCCGCCAACGCATCATCGTCGTCCAGATCAATATCATCTTCATCATCACTTTTTACTGCGATTCCACACTGCTTAAACCACCCTAATAATGCATCAAATTCTTTATCATCCAAATCCAAATGTTCACAAGCATCCATGACATCACTTTGATAAAGAACGGAATGAAGTCGATAAGATTCCAGCAGTTCTTCTTTGATTTCTTCCAGCGTCTTATATTCTTGTAACAGTCGTCCTTTTTTGCTTTTGTTTGTCTGTGCCATATGTATTACTCCTCTCTTGCGATCAGAAGCTCGTTACGCTCCCGAATCAGCCGGTTTCTTTCATCAGCGATGCTTGCTTTCTGTAAAGGATCTTGCATTGATTTCGCTTTTGTGACCAAATGCGCAATTTTTTCATCCAATAAACAAGTTTTCATCTTGATGATTGCTTGTTTTAAAGCCTTTAAATTCACTTCTTTATTTGCCAATTCCCAATCTGTGATTGACAGCAGCAATGTCTTCACCGATTCCTCTTCAATCAGATTCAATAGATCTGCCACTTGAATCTGATCATGGGAGCGATAATAGTCGATCATATACATCGCAAGACGATTGGAATCATCATCCTTTAAAAATCCCAGTTCGTCACGGAAATAATTGCTGGCAGCGCGTCCACAAAGCATTTGCGACAAGATCTCGTATTCTGCAGCCAATGCTCCGCTTTTTGGAAACGTTAAAAACTTCTGTTTTTCATAGGGACGCTTTTCTTTTGGTTGTTTTAAAACACGATCTTGCTTTTGGATATCAAATCCGGTCATTTCTCTTAAACGTATGTAATAATTCTGCCGCTCAAAATCATCTTTTAAAGCTGCTATTTCTTCTGCCATTTCCGTTGCGTATTCTTTTTTTTGCGAATAATTCTCTAAATTATATTTCGTTAACAAATATTCAAATAGAAAATCAATCCATGAAATCGTCTTATTCAAAATATGCGATAATTCTTCCTTACCGTAGGCATCAATGATTTCATCAGGATCTAAACCCAAACGATTGTCGACAATCGTGAAGCTGCATCTGTTCTTCGCCATTTTACCAAACTTATACGTCGCATTCTTTCCGGCACGGTCTCCATCATAACACACAACGATTTCCACTGCCAGCATCGAAAGCAGTTTCAACTGTTCTTTCGTACAAGCAGTACCTAATGTGGCGATCGCATTGTGCATACCAACCTTTTCCAAAGCAAGTACATCCATAGCGCCTTCCACCAAATATGCACGCTTTTCTTTACGCGCCTCACTTTTCGCACGGTGATAATTAAAAATCAAATCACCTTTATGATATAGATCCGTTTCAGATGTATTGATGTATTTTGCATCCTCATTTTCTAACAAGCGTCTTGCAGTAAAACCAACAGGATTACCATAAGGATCATGAATCGGTATCATCAGTCTTGATGAGAAAACATCTTTCATACCCTGCGGCGTCATTCTTGTTAAACCAGCATCTACCAATGCTGCATCGCTATGCTTTTTGGCATGCAGGAACTTATACAATGCATCACTGGCTGGATTGTAACCTAAGTGAAAACGCTTTAGCAGCGTATCATCCAACCCACGCTTTCTACAATAATCACGCACCTGCGCACCATCCGGCGTCATCAGTTGGTAATGCGTATATTCTATCGCATCGTGGCATGCCTTTGTGAGCGAGGCGATATGAGGATCCACCTTTTTGACAGGGACATCCATACTTTTTTCAATCTGTACGCCTACCATATCCGCTACTTTATAAACGGCCTCCACAAATGAAATCTGTTCATATTTGGAAACAAAACTGAATACATTACCACCGGCGCCGCATACGAAACATTTAAAAATCTGCTTGTCTGTAGAAATGGATAAGGAAGGATCATGGTCATCGTGAAAAGGACAAGTCGCAGAAAAACTCTTGCCTTTGCGATTCAAAGGGAGATAATGTGAAATCACTTCTACAATATCTGCCTTTGATCGGACTTCATTGATTTCCTGTTCACTAAGACGTGCCAAGCTACCACCCCTGTTATAGTTTTATACGGTTTTCAATATATGATACTAAATCTTTAACATTTACCCTTGCTTGGGTCATAGAATCACGTTCGCGAACGGTTACACAGCCGTCCGTTTCTGTTTCAAAATCGATGGTAATGCAAAACGGTGTACCGATCGCATCTTGACGGCGATAGCGTTTGCCAATACTTCCCGCTTCATCATATTCACAATTACCCACAGTGGCAACTTGTCGATAAATTTCCATTGCCTGATCACTGAGTTTTTTCGACAGCGGCATGATGCATGCTTTCACCGGTGCCAAAAACGGATGAAGATGCATAACGACTCTTGTATCGTTTTCTAACTGTTCCTCTTCATATGCGTCACACATAAATGCCAACATCAATCGCTCTACGCCGACCGCCGGCTCAATGCAATATGGCAAATATTTTTCATTGGTTTCTTGATCAAAATATTCCAAATTCTGCTTGGAAGTATTCTGATGGCACGTCAAGTCATAATCGGTGCGATCCGCAATCCCCCATAATTCTCCCCAGCCAAAAGAGAACAAATATTCAATATCGCTAGTTCCTTTGGAATAATGCGACAACTCTTCTTTCGAATGTTCACGAATACGCAGATGTTCTTGTGCAATGCCCAAATTTAACAAAAACTGCATACAGAAATCTTTATAATACGCATACCACTTCATATCTTCACCTGGCTTGGTGAAGAATTCCAACTCCATCTGTTCAAATTCTCTTGTTCTGAAAATAAAGTTTCCTGGTGTAATTTCATTTCGAAAGCTTTTACCGATTTGCCCTATACCAAACGGCAGCTTACGGCGTGTGGTACGCTGTACATTTTTAAAATTCACAAACATGCCCTGTGCTGTTTCCGGGCGCAGATATATCGTATTCTTTGCATCTTCCAAAACACCCTGAAATGTTTTAAACATCAGATTAAACTGACGGATATCGGTAAAATCATGAGCGCCGCAATCCGGACAAGCGATATGATGTTCCTTGATGTAGTCCATCATCTGCTCATTGGACCAGCCGCCCGGGTTCACTTCACCTTGGGAATCATCCTCAATCAGCTTATCAGCGCGATGTCTTGTATGGCATTGTTTACAATCCATTAACGGGTCGCTGAAACCACCGACATGACCACTTGCGACCCAAACTTGCGGGTTCATCAGAATCGCTGATTGTATACCTACATTCTGCGGACTTTCCTGAATGAATTTTTTCCACCATGCTTTTTTGATATTCTCTTTGAGTTCTACGCCCAACGGTCCAAAATCCCAAGTATTGGACAGACCGCCATAGATTTCACTTCCTTGATATACGAATCCCGAATTCTTGGCATGCGCTACAACTGTTTCAAAGTTTTTTTCATTCATTGTTTCATTTGACCCCTTTCAAAAAAAAATCTCACCAAGCAGTGAATCTTAACATTTTCCTATACCCATTCTCATAGATAATCAATAAAAAAAGATATAAAAATACACTATAATATATACTCTCTTTAAGGCCGTTTGTCAATGAAAAAAAGAAGATTTTTTATCATTTGCATTTGTTTCATTTTTCATATGAAAACAGGATATTTTAACAAGCGTTTCATATCCTGTTTTTCAATTATGAAATCTCGTATTCTTTTACTTATTATAAAGGTTTTTTTTATAATTATGTATGTTTTTTTACATGCCATTTTTTTATTTAAACAAAACATGTCTCTTTTTTTATGCATCCATTTTCGCAATGCAGGATAGAAAACGCATGCTTTTACAATACATGCCGCTGTACTCCTCAAAAAAGCGAACCATCATCTGTACATGATCAAAGGTCCAGTTCTGATATGTCTCAATCGCCTCGAAGTTTTCCATATCTGCCAGACACAACAAGCGAAAACTATACAAATCCTGCTTATGCATGATGATGTCTTTGGTCGGATTCATACAATGGGCGCACACAAAACCGCCGTCGATAACGGAAACTGCTTGAATCTGTTTTTGGGAATGGCAATGTACACATCCCTCTACATACGGTTCCACACCACAATAACGATTCATATTCGCCATGAACAATGCCAATAAACCATAAGGCTGTGATGTTTTTGCCAAATGATTCATCGTACACTGTAAAAAATCAAAAGCGCTGATATTTAACATATCCAAATCGGCTTTCTCCATGCATTCACAAAGTACGGACGCAATCGTCTGCTTTAACAGATCTTCTCTGATTGTACGATAACTTTGCATGATTTCTGCCGTTTTCATCGTATGAATCGTCTTTTGTTCGTGAAATTCCACAAAAAATTTCGCATGGGTAAATACTTGCGCTGCGCCCAAATTCTTGCTGTTTGCTTTGCGCAGGCCTCTTGCGACAAAACTTTGTATGCCTATCTCTTTACACAGCGCTTTGATAATCGCATCATGTTCTTTATAATCACGAATGGATAAGATGATGCCTTCCAGTGTTTTATTCATTGGTATCCTGATAGCCAAACTGCGCCAGCTTGCTTGTACGGTTGCGCCAGTTGTTTTCCACACGCACAAACAACTCCAGTTCTACTTTTTTTCCGCATTTCTTTTTCAGTTCTCTTTGTGCCAACAAGCGAATCTGCTTGATCATCTGTCCTTGTTTTCCAATCAGAATACCTTTTTGAGAAGATCGCTCTACCACTATCATCGCTTGGATAAATAACGACTTTTCATCCTCTTCCTTGTGCTCGATAATGACGGCGACAGAATGTGGAATTTCTTCTTCTGTTTTAAATAGAATTTTTTCTCTTATAATTTCGCAGATTTGAAAATCAATGCCATGATCCGATGTCATATCATCAGGAAAATATTTGGGACCTTCTTGCAAATAGTCCATGACCACCGCTAACAGATGATCGATATTATCTTGTTTCAAAGCAGAGATTGGTACGATTTGCGCAAAATCAAAACGCTGTTTCCAATCATCCAATGTTTTAATCAGCTGCTCTTTTGATAAGATATCGATTTTATTTAGAACCAAAAAAGCAGGAACTTCACTGCTTTTGATTTTTGACAACAAAAATTCATCTCCTGCACCGAATGGCTTTGTCGCATCCGCAATGATGAAATTGACATCGGCTTCCGCCATCGCATGATAAGCATTTTTATTTAGATGTCTTCCTAACTGATGATGCGGTTTATGAATGCCCGGCGTATCAATGAAAATTAACTGTGCATCTTCTTTGGTCAAAACACCCATGACATTGTCTCTTGTTGTTTGTGCTTTGTTTGACATAATGGCGATCTTTTCGTTTAAAATCGCATTGACCAATGTACTTTTACCCGCATTCGGTCGCCCGATAACCGCAATAAACCCTGATTTAAACATGTTGGATGTCCTCACTTGAAAATGGATAAGGCAGCAAATCTTTGACTTTGAATTGTGCTTCTTTTTTTCCATTGCTTAAATAAATGACAGTGTTTGGATCTAAGCATTCGCTGAATACCTGACGACAAGCACCGCAAGGCGTGATGAGATGCTCACTCTCACTCACAACCGCAATCGAGTGTATATCCGCTTTTTTTTTGCCGTTCGCAATCGCAGAGAAAATGGCTGTTCGTTCTGCGCAATTGGTCAATCCATAGGATGCATTTTCCACATTGGTTCCATAAAACATAGAACCATCGTAACATAAAACACATGCCCCAACACGAAATTTTGAATAGGGCGCATAGGCATTTTTCATTGCCGCATAAGCACATTTGATCATTTCTTCTTTCATACTATGTATCCTTTCAATATATAGATGCCGACAATCGCTGCGATGAAACTCACAAGCAACACAAAAGCGGCCGCATAATCTTTGATTTTCTTGGCGCGTTCATCATAATCGGGATAGAGCGTATCGCAGATTTCCTCAATGACACTGTTGGCAAATTCTGATGCGATCACAAGTAAGATCATGGAAACGACGATCACCCATTCCTGTATACAGAAATGAAAGTAAAAGCCAATGCATATGACCACAAAACCGATGACAGCCTGTATTTGAATACTGCGATCATGCATAAGTCCATGGATCAAGCCTTGAAACGCGTAAGAAAACTTATGAATGATTTTTTTTAGGAACGATTTCATTCAGTATCACATCCTGTAACGCAAACATTTCTTTTTCTTCCCGTTCTTCCATATGATCGTAGCCGCATAGATGTAAAAGACCGTGTACGAATAAAAAGCAGACTTCTCTTCGAAGACTGTGACCATACGCATGCGCCTGATCAACGACTGCCTCCACATTGATAAAAATATCGCCAAGTTCTTCTTCGCCTTCCAACATTTCATAAGCATCTTCACTATCTTTCAGTGCGAAACTGATGACATCGGTCGGACGATCTATATTTCGATAATCACGATTTATTTCCTGTATTGCCTTCGCATCCACAAAAATCACAGAAACAGACAACTTGGAAGACAGTGACAATACTTTGGCACATCGATCTGCGATAATTTGAAAATCTTTTTTATAACGGTTCCAGCGTTTTTCATGACTTTGATTCATCATATTGATATCCATCGATCATCCCTCTTCTCGTTTCTTTGGCAGTTTTTCTAGAAAATTCTATCATATACAGAACAAATAAGCAAAAGCAACTTACGAATTTATCATGATTTCAGCACTTGTTTTCTTATGATGGAGACATAAAAAAAGAATAGAAATAAGGAAAGATCAGAAATACGGTAAATTTTGGATAACTTTCTATAAAACCTTGAAAAACCAATATACACATTGTAAAAATTCTGATAAAATAAAGGTGTTTCGTTTAGGAGGAAAAAGTTATGTTCTTGATTGCGAACGAATCAATATCAGAAATTGCCATTCGATGGGATTTTATCATCGGAGGTTTGGCTTTATTTCTATTTGGCATTCAATTTATGGGAGATGGATTGAAAAGCATTGCCGGTAGTAAACTACGTGATTATATCGACCGATATACGAATAAACCATGGAAAGGTATTGTGGTAGGTTCGATTATTACTGTATTTATTCAATCGTCTTCCGCAACCAGCGCCATTGCGATCAGCTTTGTACGTGCGGGTTTGATGACGTTGGAACAATCGGTCGGCATTATTATCGGCGCCAACATCGGTACGACCGTGACAGCATTTTTGATTGGATTAAAAGTGGAAGAACTTGCGTTGTATTTTGTTTTCCTCGGTGTGATTGTGACACTGTTTGGTAAACGCAAGAAAGTCATGTACGGGGGACAAATTTTATTGGGATTTGGCATGTTGTTTTTCGGACTACGGCTGATGGGCGATGAATTATCTATATTGGGACAGTCATCCTTCTTTGAATCATTGGCCACCACCATGGCAGATATTCCCATCATCGGTATGCTTACCGGTACAATCATGACGGCCATTGTACAATCATCTTCCGCCGTCATTGGAATTGTGCAGAAAATTTATGATGCGAACGCATTGTCGCTGGCTGCGGCTTTGCCACTTGTATTCGGTGCCAATATTGGTACAACGATTACCGCAGTCATTGCGAGTATCGGCGGTAGCGTCAGCGCAAAACGCTCCGCTGCGATCAACGTTTTGTTTAATGTCGTCGGTACATTATTGTTTATGTTACTATTGGGACCCTATGTTGATTTTATCGCTTCGTTGGCAGAAAGATATGATATCGCACCTATGATGCAGATTGCGATTGCGCATATTCTGCGAACGCTGATTATATCCGTTCTCGCCTATCCGCTGATTGGTAAAATGGTTGCGTTCATTAAAAAAATCATTCCCGGTGAAGAAAAAACAATTGATGTCAGTATGGATAATTTGGATCCCAAACTGGCAGAATCTTTGCCATCCGGCGCATTGGGCGTGTCTAAGCAGGTCACATTGAAAATGGGCGAACTTGCCTCTGATTGTATTCTTGCCAGCAAGCAATATTTCACAAAGCAATCCGGAAAATATAAAGATGAATCCCGTCAATATGAAGATGCGATCAATTCACTGGATTCCAAAATCACTTCCTATTTGATGCAGATAGCGCACGAACGTTTAAGTGAAGCAGATACGGATGATTTCATCTCTACAATGCAAGTCATCAAAAACATTGAGCGCATCGGTGATTTAACGATGAATTTGAATGAATTTTATGAACTAGCGTATGATGACAAAGGATTGTTTTCCGCAAGCGCAGTTAATGACGTCAATGAAATGTATGACACAGTATTGGAAATGAATGCTTTGGCATTGACATATTTTATGGATCACAGCGATGCAGCTTTGAAAGAACTGCTGGATAAAGAAAACTATCTGGATTTGGTAGAAGAAAAAGCACGACAGCGCCACTTTAAGCGTATGACTTCAAATGAATGTTCTTCGGGAGTAGCCGCCAGTGTTTATGTAGATATATTGGGTACTTTGGAGCGTATTGGCGACCATGTCTTCAACATCGTTAAAGAAATTGATCGCGATACGCATGCATATGAAAGTGAAATCGCAAAAATGCTGGAACAAGGGGTATAATTGTTCCAGCATTCTTATGTTGAAATTTCTTGAATTTGCTTGAAATCACTTGTTTTTTACAGTATAATAATCAAGCAGGTAACAGATGGCGTGTTCGGCAAGTGGTTAAGCCACAGCCCTCTCAAGGCTGTATCACGGGTTCGAACCCCGTACACGCTACCAATTTTCTTATTACAGAAACACGTGTTTCTGTTTTTTTGTTTTTAAATACATATAGTGAACTTGATGCAAAAGCAGGAGATTACTTTGTTATAGTTGATGTCGATGAGCATGCAAAGTTGCATTTCAAAAAGTCAATCAAGAATCATTAAGTATTCTGAAATGGCTCAAATACGTAACCTTACAAGAATTAACTTATCACAATTTTTGCAATAAGCTTTCATTGCCAAACTAATTTATTATAACATTTGCTTTGTGGCCATCATGATGAGTACTTTTCATTATACCTCATTTTGTTAAAAAAACAGAACTTATACAGTTTTCACATATAAGTACATGTAAAAATGCCGCCAATATACCCTTTCTTGACGACATTTTCATAATCATTAACAACCATAAAATAATAATTACCAATCCCTAAATTTTCATAAGTAGCTGCGTTCCAATCAATCATTCATTCTATTTTTACAGCTAATACATACGATAATGAATCCTCTCATTCATTGTTTGTCGATTACATCTAACATGGTGCACTGTCATCATAGACAAAGTGGTTACACTGTTCATAATGACAGGAATCATCGACTTTATTTCCTTACTCTGTGTTTTATCCCATTTGAACCAATCAGCATGTGATATTGATTTTAATAAGAATAAACGTACATGCTTTCCTTTCCGATCACTTTCCCTATTCATGATCGGATGCTATTCTATCCCTGATAGAGGAACGGCAAATTTACCGTCCTGGAAGAAATCATCCTATCTATATAACGATAAAGCGTGCGCAAAACTTCATCTATATAAATAAAATGATGATAATGTTGTGATAATCCCTCCCTCTTTATTTACATGCTCTATTATAAAGAGCGAGAAAGATGATATGGTATGCCATTGGCATACATTTCTATAATTTATAATAATGCATCAAAAAAAGAATGTTTAAAACATTCTATTACTTCAATTAAAGATCTTCTTTAGTCTCAACGATTTGATCAATTTTTTTGTTCAATCCGGAAAATCTCTGCAACAGAGGTTGATATAAATGAAGTCACCAATAAGATAAGAAACGCACTGCACAGCCATACAAGGCAGCCATTGAAGAAACGAATCAACTTATGAGGAGAGCGATGCATGGGAAACATTTCCAATAAGTGAAAAGAATTGGTAGGTACCCACAAAATCAACATAAGTATAACAAACAAGCATAATTTTAACAATAATATACCAAATGGAACATGATCAAGACGTTCAGATGTCGCCATCATACTGAAACAAAGCACGAATACAAAATATAATAAAATGCAGATCTTCACAAACAGTGATTCACCACGAAAACCAGCCACATTCCATGATTGAAGTATATCTTGTTTCTTTGATACAGAAAACTTTCTATCTCCATTGAAACGAACAAAATCTTTTCTTAATTCTTTTATATCCGCATATCGTGCATCCGGATCTAATTTTAAACATCGATCAATCAAAGGTTGATATCGCTCGCCGTCCACATCAGATGAAAACAGCTCCTTAATCAAAATGCCGATCGCATAAATGTCACTGCGCTGATCCGACTGGGCAAAACCATACTGCTCCGGCGCCGCATATCCTACACTACCCAAAATCTGTGTATCTTTTTCTTTATTTGGCAAAACATTTCTGGCAATTTCAAAATCGATCAATTTGACATGATGATTTTCTAACATAATGTTGCCCGGCTTTATATCACGATGAATGACAGGAGGACATAGATGATGAAGATGATCCAATACATCCAAAAGTTCCATAATAATACTAATTTTCATTTTGGAAGACATACCACTAGACATTTCATATTCCAATGTAGTTCCATTCACATATTCTTCCACAACAATTAGTTGGTCAGCATTCTTATCATATTCCACTACATTCGCCATGTTAGGATGCGGATGTTTCATTAATTGATCATACAGATGCACATCAAAAGAGGAATGCAATATTTTCATAATAAACGTTTTCTTCGATAAGGCATGACGAACCATATAAATTTCTTTATCTTGTTCTTTTTGTATACTTATGATTTTTTCATACATTTCCGCTCGCAAATCAATCACCTTTTTACTTGTCTAATCTGCATAAATATTATATCATATATTTTAGGTGAATATAAATGAAAACAAAAAATTTGGAAACCATACTCAAACATGCCAATGACGCAGAAAAAAATCAAATCATTCTAAATATACAAGATTGCAAACTTTTTGATCATCTTCATTCTTTATTAGAGAGTAAACATTTGGATAAAGCAGAAGTCATATTGGAAAGTCAAATTCCCAGAACCTATGCCTATCAGATTTTTCAGGGCAGTAAACAGGCAGGACGCGATAAAATATTACAGCTGGCATTCGCTATGAAACTTGATCTCGAGGAAACAAATCGCCTTTTGACCATTGCAAATCACCCATTGCTATATGCAAAAAAGCAAAGAGATGCTATCCTGATCTTTTCCATATCAAACAGATATTCCTTAATGGAAACAAATGAATTGCTGTATGAGTTTCATCAAGAATTGCTTGGCAGTTTTAACTAAAAAAGCAGTAAGACTTATATTTTAAGCATATATAAGAAAAAGCGGACAATGAAGTGCACCCCAAAATTTGGACACATATAATGGAGGTGCATTTTTATATGTCAAAGCTAACAAGAGAACAAAAAATACAAATCTTCAAAAAAGAAAAGCTGGCAAAAGCTTACAAAATTTATCAAAAGAATATCGTATTAGAAAGGGTAACATTGAATATATTTGAACAAAACTGATAAGGATTTCAAAAATGACGATATAATGAATCAAATCATAGAAATCTATTACAACCATAATAAACGCTATGGATATCGCAGAATCACCTTAGAATTAGCCAATAGAGGTTATAAAGTAAACCATAAGAAGGTCAAACGCTTGATGTCTGTCATGAGCTTATATGGCACTACACCAAAAGCAAAATATAAGTCATATAAAGGTAATATGAATAAAACGGTAAAAAACAAGCTCTTAACACAAATCATAGATGTAGAACATCATCTCACTTATTATGAAAGAGATTTCAATATAACAAGGTGTAATGAAAAATGGTCGAGTGATGTATCAGGATTTCATATCGCTGTCGGTAAACTTTATCTATCTCCAATCATCGATATGCATAATCGTGAAATCGTATCTTACAACATATCTAAGCATCCCAACCTTGAACAAATCAAGACATGATCAATAAGGCATTTCATAAATATTCTGATCTAAAAGGTTTGATTATACAATCAGATTAAGGCTGACAATATCAAACGGAAGGCTATCACAAATTCCTATCGAAGAAAGAGATAGTGCAATAAATAAAAGGATTGAATCCTGTTCAATTCAGAAATCAATCCTTAATAACTGCTTAATCAAGTTTCTTTACTATTGTCCAAATAATTAGGTTCACTTCATTTAAGAATACCGCTTTTTTATTCTTTTTCCATATCAATTGTATCATAAGCACCTAGGTCCATTACATCAAAGCCTAGATTTGTTAAAGTCTGATAAGCAATGGCACTCCTTCTCCCACTTCTACAATACACAAGAATTTTCTTTTCTTTATCTAGTGCAATTTGATCATTGATTTGATCATATGGGATAAGAATGGCATTCTTAATGTGCCCTTCTTCGTATTCTTCTTTGGTTCTTACATCGACAATCTGGTAATTGTTTTCATCCAAGACTTGTTTCAGTCGATCTTCATTGCCAGAATTTGATGCTTCTTTTTGATTGGAACATGCGCTTATAAAAAGACAAAGAAACAAAGCCAATAATATCTTGAACGGTTTCATAAAGTAATCAGTATATTCGCTTATTTACAAACAATGCCTTCATCTTCTGCTTCATCCAAAAAATCAGATAACTTGTGATCTTCTAAAGCGCCTAAACCCAGTTTATTTAAGACGATTGGATTTCCGTCTTTCATATCGATTTTAATAATAATGGTCATTGTATCGTTTTTCAAATCGATATCGACATCGACACCTTTTCCTTCCTCGATATCCAATTCTTTCATCATTTGTGATTTTATCAATTCAGTAAACTCATCCGTGATTTCAACGCCTTCCATTCCCATATCAGGCATTTTCATTTCCATAGTCATAAAAGTAATCACATCATCTTCTGCATCCACTGTGATTTCCGTATCAGCGCCGTCAATTTCCGTCGTACAAACTTTTGTTTCTTTCTTATTGTCTGTATCCGTAGTAGGCTTAGTTTCTTCCTTTCCACAAGCTGCCAGCAACAAACAAGCGCATAAACATACAAATAATTTTTTCATTTTCTATTCCTCCCTATATTTTGTATTAAAATAATTTTAACATAAACGCCCAATTAAGTATATGCTTTTCTGTTAAAATTGATTCATTGACACATTTATTAAGTTCCGTTAAAAAAATGCAGACGCTCTAAATTCATGCCGGGTGTGGTATTCCTTTCAGCATCTGTGTGTGGATTTAAACCACCTAATTTTTTATGTGGTTACTTATAATTTTTGATGTTACTTCATGATATGTTTTCTTTGTAGAGAATTTAACTCGAAGGAGATTACAACCTATTATAATTTTATTATAGATTGATTCCGTATTGACTAAAATTTAATAAAATCTTTTGTTGTTGATTCATCATCAAATACGAATTTAACATTAAAATTGGCAATAGTTCGTCGTTGATACAGCTGATATCTCGAAGCGATTGATTCACATTCAACTTGTATTGCAAACACAAATACAACAGTATAGACTTATGTGAATCCATCTTAAAAACATAGTAACAAAATATCCACCCTTTCCCTATCTTAATTCACTGTTTTAATCAATCTATAAATATGTTTATTTTCCCACTATCAAAAATAAAGAAACTATAACACATGAGATAAAATCTAACGTGTTCAGTTTCTTATTTAATATACGATAATCAAAACAAAGCTTGTTACTATTGAATTCCCGTATTTAGATTTAGTAAATGCGATGATTTTCATAACATGCTTATTCTAAAAAAAGAGATTTCTCATTTTTAATTTCTCTTTTTCATGGTTATTATGCGTTAGCACCCTTTTAAAACAATCACAATAATAAAAAATAGCATTCACACCTTTTATAAGTTTGAATGCTGATTTTCCAAATGGTGGTTCCTCCCAGAATCGAACTGGGGACACAAGGATTTTCAGTCCTTTGCTCTACCGACTGAGCTAAGGAACCTTTTGGTTGCGGGGGAAGGATTTGAACCAACGGCCTCCGGGTTATGAGCCCGACGAGCTACCAGACTGCTCTACCCCGCGATGTTTAAATAAATTTTTAAGAATGGCGGAGGAACTGGGATTCGAACCCAGGCGCCGGTTTCCCGACCTACCGGTTTTCAAGACCGGACCCTTCAACCACTTGGGTATTCCTCCATATCATTAAGGAGTTTATCATAATTGGTGGACCCTGTAGGACTCGAACCTACGACCCGCCGGTTATGAGCCGGATGCTCTGACCAACTGAGCTAAGGGTCCATTAGCAAAATTGGTGGCTGGGGTGGGACTCGAACCCACGACCTTCCGGGTATGAACCGGATGCTCTAGCCAGCTAAGCTACCCAGCCATTTTAAATGGTCGGGATGACAGGATTCGAACCTGCGACCCCTTGATCCCAAATCAAGTGCACTACCAAGCTGTGCTACATCCCGATACAATAATGGCGCGCCCAGTAGGAGTCGAACCCGCAACCTTTTGATCCGTAGTCAAACGCTCTATCCAATTGAGCTATGGGCGCATTATCGCTGTTCTTTATCAGCGCTTAATAATAATACCAAATTCTTTTCGATTATGCAAGCATTTTTTCAATTTTTTTAATTTATGCTCATTGTAAAATGAAAGTGGAATTAAGAAAAGATGAAAAAAGTCTATAGAAACAGTATCATTATGTTACCCTAACAGAAAGGATACGTTTCTAAATCCATTTTCAAATCCATCACATTTGATAACGGTTCTGAATTTACTAGTTGCAAATCATATGCACTTTTTGCACTTTGAAACAAAGAACCAAGAATCAACAAAAAAAGACACGCATCTATGAACGCATCTTTTTCTCCTTGTTCAATTTGATAACTTTTTGTCTTGAAAATTCTTCACGTTCTTTTTCTTCCAAAGCCTCGCTGATAAATTTGATATTATATTCAAATTCCGGAATGACAATATTTTTTAAAGCATTTGCCCGCTTTTGTGCTTTTCGTATCGCCTGTGCCAATCGAAACAGCGCATTGTCAACTTCCGCCAATGTAATGGTCAATATTTTAACCCGATGAAAACATAGATATGCATAATCCAAATAAGAATTGCCTTTTAAAAAACCGTAAGATAATTTCATCACTTCTTTTTGATAGTGCAATTTTGGAATTTCCACACCCATCACAGAACGATATGTCAGCGACAAGCCATTGTCAAGTGGGACAGATTCCACAATGTCGCTAATCACACCCAAACTCATATTTGCTTTTTGCAGTGCAGAATAAGCTTCTTCATACGCAAATGAGATCTCCGCTCTTAGTTTTTTCACATCGTCCAAAAGTCCCATCATTTCTCTTGTAAGTATATTGCGTTTGCGATCCATCAGTTCATAGCCAAGTTTGGCCAAATCATTGCTTTTTTTTGTTGCGATCAGATTGCCTTTGGTTGGAAACACTTGTTGGATTGCCATCATCAATCACCTGCCATAGATGTATCGAATCGCTCGCGTGCGGCTTCGTGATCATAATAACGATCCAATACGGCATCATCCACGCGATCCAATTCTTCTTTTGGCAACAGCGACAATAAGGCCCATCCAAGATCCAAAGTTTCCTCCATTTCGCGGTTTGCTTGTATTCCTTGATTCAAAAAATGTGTTTCAAATTGTTTGCCAAATTCCATATAGCGCTTGTCAATACTGCTGAGTTCATCTTCACCGATGACGCTGGCAAGTGAGCGCGCGTCCTGCACTTTTGCATAAGATGCGAACAGCTGATTGCTCAATGCAGAATGATCCCCCCTTGTATAGCCTTCTCCGATACCATCTTTCATTAACCGCGACAGTGAAGGCAAAACGCCGATCGGTGGATAAATACCCATCTGATTCAAATTGCGATCCAAAACGATCTGACCTTCTGTAATGTATCCGGTAAGATCGGGGATAGGATGGGTAATATCATCGTTAGGCATCGTTAAAATCGGAATCTGGGTAACGCTTCCTTTGGCGCCTTGAATAATGCCGGCACGCTCATACAAAGAGGCCAAATCCGAATACAAATAACCCGGATATCCTTTTCTTCCCGGAATTTCACCTTTACTGCTGGAAAACTCACGTAACGCTTCACAATACGCAGTAATATCCGTTAAAATAACGAGTATATGCATATCGTGTTCATACGCCAAATATTCAGCCGCGCTTAAGGCGCATCGCGGCGTAAGCGTTCGCTCAATGATGGGATCGTTACTAAGATTGACAAACATAACGACATGATCCATGACGCCTGCTTCTATAAAAGATCGCTTAAAATAATCCGCCACATCATTTTTCACACCCATCGCCGCAAATACGATACCAAAGTTTTTTCCATCACCATCAGATATTTTCGCCTGTTTCACCAATTGTACCGCAAGTTCATTATGCGGCATACCCGATCCGGAAAAAATCGGCAATTTCTGTCCACGAATCAATGTGGTCAATGCATCAATACCGGAAATACCGGTATTGATATAATTACGAGGATATACACGCATGACCGGATTCAAGGGCATTCCGTTGATATCCATACGCTTATCAGCGTAGATATCACCCAATCCATCGATCGGCTTACCTGCACCATTAAAAACACGCCCCAGCAATTCTTTTGACAAAGATAATTCCATCGGGCGACCTTGAAGAAGCGTGCGTGTATTTTGAAGTGAAATACCGTTTGTTCCTTCAAATACTTGAACAACAACTCTCTTTCCTTCAATCTGTACAATGCGTCCCATTCGCTTTTCACCTGACGAAAGCTGAATTTCTACCATTTCTTCATAATGCGCATCGTCGACATCATCCAAAAAAATCAAAGGACCGTTGATTTCACTTAAACCGAGATATTGTAAACGCATCATTATCGCTCCTTCCTTATTGGACAGATGCCAGTGCATCATCGATCATTGCCGGATAGTCATCCAACTGATCGATTGCTTGATTGGAAACATCATATTTCATTTTAATAACTTTATCAAAAATGCCTGTTTCCATAATTAAACGCATCGGAATACCTTTAGAAATCAATCGTTTGGCATGCTCATACAGATACAAAATCACATCCATCATCTTCAGCTGTTTGATGAGCGGCACATACGTGTCATCTTGATGAAATGCATTCTGTTGAAGATAACCCACACGAATCACTTTACTGATTTCAATCACAAGCTTTTGATCGTCCGGCAATACATCACTACCAATCAATTTCACGATTTCCATCAGCTTTGTTTCCTCTGCCAACAATCGCATCAACTGTTGGCGCTCATGTAAAAAGCGCGGATCCACATGATGATGATACCAGCGTGTCAAATCATTTACATATTCTGAATACGATTCGTTCCAATTAATCGCAAAATAATGGCGGGCATATGCCAACGATTTATCCAGTGCCCAAAAACAGCGCACAAAACGTTTCGTGTTCTGGGTAACCGGTTCACTAAAATCTGCACCCTGCGGTGATACGGCGCCAATAATCGTTACCGATCCTTTTGCGCCGTTTAATGTCTCCATATAGCCTGCACGCTCATAAAACTGTGATATGCGTGAAGGCAGGTAAGCAGGAAAGCCTTCTTCTGCCGGCATTTCTTCCAAGCGTCCGCTGATTTCGCGAAGCGCCTCTGCCCAACGTGATGTGGAATCCGCCATCAAGGCAACATGATACCCCATATCACGATAATATTCTGCCAAGGTGAGTCCGGTATAGATACTTGCTTCACGCGCCGCTACTGGCATATTGGACGTATTGGCAATCAACACGGTGCGATCGGTCAAAGGCTTTTGCGATTTTGGATCGATCAACTCTGAAAATTCTTCCAAAACCTGTGTCATTTCATTTCCGCGCTCTCCGCATCCTACATAAACGATGATATCCGCATCACACCATTTCGCCAACTGATGCTGGGTCATTGTCTTTCCTGTCCCAAAACCACCCGGTATTGCGGCTGTCCCACCTTTGGCAATGGGAAACAGCGTATCAAAAATACGCTGACCGGTTATGAGTGGAATATGCAATGGCAATCGCTCTTTGATAGGACGTGCAGTTTTAATCGGCCATTTCTGACACAGTGTACATGGATAAAGCGTACCATCCGCAAGTTTCAAAACAACAATCTCGTCGTGAACGCGATATTTACCATCCTGCTTGATCGACACTACGTCTCCTTCTACATACGGCGGCACCATCAAACGATGCTCAATCAGATCCGTCTCCGGCAATGTTGCATAAATCTGACCGCCGCATACATGATCACCTTGCTTCACACAGATATGAACGTCCCATTCTGTTGTTTCATCCAAAGCCGATACATCGCTGCCACAAGTGATAAAAGCACCGCTTTCCTTTGCGATCGTTTTCAGTGGACGCTCAATTCCATCAAATATATTTCGAAGAATTCCTGGCCCTAATGTGGCTTGAATCGGTTGTCCACTTGGGTATACCGGTTCTCCGCTCGTTAATCCGGTCGTGGATTCATACACTTGTATAGTCGTTGCTTCCTTTTTGATCGAAATGACTTCTCCCATCAAACGTTTATGACCGACAAAGACCATTTCCATCATCGAAAACGCCGTCGCATTTTTCACAGTTACGACCGGTCCGTTAATAGAATAGATCACGTTTTCACTCATACGCTTTACCTCACAATTCTTCCATACATCATTCCGTCATCAAGCCGGACGTTTCTAAAAAATCCACCTTGGCTTGCGCAAATGCTTGATCGTAACTTTCATCAATCATGCGCCCTTTTTCTTTTAGCAAAATACGAAATCCGCCCATTTGTATGGCAGGATCTATTTCACTTGTGCAGTTTTCTTTCAACCCTGCGCATAATTTTTCAAGCAATTTTTGATCCTTTTCTCCCATCATCAATACAAAGTCGCCAAGATCTTGATTCTGATAGACGGCCAGCTTATTTTGGATACTTGTTTCATACTCCTTGGAATTATGAAACGCCTGCACGTTTTGTCGAACCTGTTCAAACAACTGTTCCACAAGCACGGTACGCTCTTGTTGCAGCATTTGGTTGTATGCTTCCTTGATTTTGCTTTGTTTTTGTGCATAAGATAAACGCATTTCCTCTGCTTCTTGTTCATACCATCGCATCACATTGCGTGATACTTCTTCATTGATTTCTTTTTTTGTCTGTTCTTTGATCATTTCCATTTCACTACGCAAATCATTGATTTCCTGATTGGATGCATCTGTAATGGCTTGATCAAATGCATGGCGCAGTTCTTCCATTGTATCCATGTTTTTCACCTCACATTGTGACGCCGATGGCATCTTTCACATATTGATCCATCATTTCATTGATCGAATCGCCTCCATGACGATCCGGTATTTCAACAATCAAAACATTATGTTGCTCCATCTTGTATTTTGCGACGACATCCGGACAGGTACGCACTGCTTTTGCGGTTATTAGAATCACTGCCACGTCTTTCTGTTTGATTGCCTGTTTCAGCGCTGATATAACTTCCTCACGTTCGTGAACGACAATGCCTTCCACACCGGCTAAGCGCATGCCCATTTTTGTATCGATGTTATCACTCAGCAGCAAAAAACGCATAATGGAGTACTCCTACAGTTTGATCATGATGATCAGAATAGAAATAATCAAACCATAGATAGCCACACCTTCACCTAGCGCAACAAAAATGAGGGATTTACCAAAGTTTTTGTCATTTTCGGAGAATGCGCCGATTGCGGCAGGCGCAGCTGCGGCAACAGCAATTCCGGCACCAAGCGCTGATAATCCGGTCGCAAGAGCGGCCGCAATAAAGCCAAGCCCTTGTGCAATCGTTCCGCTCATCAAATCAACGCTTTCACCTTCCGCAGCCAAAGCGGTTGCGCCATTGATATGATAAACAAGCACACCGGCTAAAATAACAAAAAACATCGCTATATGTGAAATCACTCTTACTTTTGCACTTTGTGCGCTTGTGTTTCCTCTAAAAACATTCACAAGCGGAAGCGAAATCAAAACAATCAATACCAAAGGCAATACCAATTCCATAAATGTTAACATGTTCATTTCCTCCTATTCCATGTTTTTCAATGTAGTAAATGCAATACCGTCTCCTTTGAAATATCTGGAGAACATTTCATAAAATTCCAATCGCAGTACTTGAATGCCAACAATCATACCTTCCAAGCACATCACAAATATATTTCCCAAAATGGCTACGATGATACTACCGGCACCGGACACCATATCCATCAATAACGTAACCACCAACATCATTCCGGCATGGGACAATACAAAGCCACCCACCCTTAAATAAGAAATCGTATTGGTGATAAACGACAGGCAAACTTCAAACAACTCGAAAAAGCTTTGCGTACAAAATGCGCCGACGCCATCAGGAAACATGGGTTGTTTTTCCATTTTGCGTTCTAGCGGTTCTTTGAAGAAAATCAAAAGCAGTGGAAATAAGCAGAGTAATGTCAAGTATAACGGTGAAAATACGGCAATGCCGAAACCAAACTGCATAACGGCACCACCCAAAAGCGATACATAGAAGACCATGCCAGCAAGACCATTTTGTGAAAACAGTAATTCACTTGTATTTTTGTGTTTCCATTCTATATACATATGAATGGACATACTGCACAAAATAAGTACGGCACCAATCGCTATGGCGCATATCAAAAGCGGCATTATGAAGTCGCTTCCCATCACTTCAATAGGTTTTTCTTCAAAATGGAACACGGACGTATAGAGTGGATCCAACAAATGCTCGTTTCCAAATACCGATCCATATACAAAACCAAAGAGTGTACTGGATAAACCAATGCGAATACCAATCTCACCAAGACGCATCTGTTTGAATTTCGCCGCCAGATAACCAACGATTATCAACACTATGCCTTGTCCGACATCACCAAACATGATACCGAACAAAAGTGTATACGTAAATGCGACAAATGGTGTAGGATCTATATCTTCATAATTGGGAAGTCCATACATTTCCACAAACATCGCAAATGGTCTAGTGAACCAGCTGTTTTTCAGTTTTGTCGGCGGCGACAAACGACGATCACTGTGTGCCGGTCGTACTTCGATTTCCACTTCACTCAAATCTTGGAACACCGCTTTTACATGTTCCTCGTCGTCTGCGGCCACAAAACCGGTGATGGAGAAACGCTCACCCAATCCTACAACGTATTTTAACGATGCGGATATACTTTGTAAAGATTGAAGCTGCCCTTTGATTTGTGCCATTGGCTCAATGCAGGAAGCAACCAGCGCATCCAATTCTGCGCTTACCTGCGCCAACTGCTCATAATCATTGTCAATCTCTTCTTTCAAGTTCTCTTTTGCCTTTTTTGGCGTATCATGAACAAATTCCGGTATGCGAATTCTCTCAAAATACAACGATGAGAAAATATTGTCAACTTCACGCTCATATTTAGGAATCGTGATATACATACACCAACTATAGGCGCTGTCCTCATGAAAAGACTGAAAAGCAAATGGACGTGAACGATAATAGCGCAGCTTATCTACACTGTCTAAAGGCAGTCTTCCAAAACGTACGCATATATATTTTGCGGCAAACACATCATCTAGCGATATATCGATGCCTTCCAGATTTTTCACTTGTTCCAATGCATCTTTGTTTTCTTGTATCACTTGTTCCAATCCTTGTTTTACATTATATATTTCTGTATATTTTGCATATATATCTTCCATATAACGGCGTATTTCATCCATCTCACAATGATCGCTCTTTACTTTTACCTCAGGAAGTGAAAGCCCCATTGACATTTCGATATCTTTAAATCGCGTAATCAGTTCCTGATAAGGATCTTCTTCCTGAATGGTGGTTAAACCATGAACAAGTTCTACGATCTTACTGGCCGGTTCCGGATGAAAGCAATCCAGATCAATGAAGCGAAGCAATACTTCATGTAAACGTGATCGCTCAGATAAGATATTGACCAATTTCATTTTTGCAATAGCCATAATGGTTCCTCCTTATCGTTTTGTTTCCATAATAACCATAGACATGATTTCCTCTGGCGCAACGCCATAGCGGACACCTTCAACGATATGCACAATGTTGTCAATTTCACGTTGTGCCAAAATCATATACGCTGTATAGACGATGGCACTTGCATTTGTATAATGCATATGACGCTTTGCCAGATGGTACTTAATCATATCCGTATAATATTCTATATACACATATTCTTTTTCATCCATGTGCAGATGATAAGGACTGTTTGCCAATAAGTTTAACAGCTCTTTTGCATCTGAAACTTTGATCATTTTGTCAAGCATTTGTTTGGGCATTGTGCCATCACATGTTATGAGTGCATTTTGTATGATTTGCTCATCCGCATGGAAAAACTTTTTATAGCGATAAATTTTAGTGATATTGTCTAATTCGATCTTGGTCGCCCAAATTTGTTTTAAAAGCTTGCGTTGTTTTCGCTTGCATTGGCGATCAATTGAGCGCATGATCAAATCGATATAGTATTGTTGGAGCGCACATTCACAAGCAGTATAATCAAACGTGTTCATATCGTCCGTTTGAAATGACCGTAAGATGGTTTCATAATTACTGCCACGCAAGGCATGCATGAGTTCCTCATACGATCTGCTTTGCATCACAGCGTCCACATGCAGTTTCGTGTAACGTTTAAAATAAAACGGCACGTTGGCAATCGAACGAGTAAAATCTTGTGAAATCAGGGTACGGATACAACTGAGAATCTGATCGATTTCAATCTGTTTTAACATGATCAAATAGTAGTATTTCTGCTTATCATTGGCATAACGCATCAAACGATCCATTCTTGCATAAAGATCTTGCCGCAGTAAAAATTCAAGCTGTCCGCGATGGATGGCATTTTCATGAATATCTTTTAATGTTTCTTTATAGGAACTTTCCGATTTTAGCGTCTGTGCGATTTCCGCCACGCTTTTTTTTCGTGCCAATTCTTCATATTGTGCCTCGCTGATACGCTTTCCATACATTGCTTTGGCTTTTGCGCCAATCGCACCGGAACCATTCAACATAAATCCTCACCTCCTGTTCACAGACATAAAAAAACAATCAGTTTTGGATGCATTGATTGGTTAGATTCTGCAGCCATTGTGATTTTTTTGTTTCAAATTCTTGATGCAGTTTATGAGAAGCTGTTTTATATGCAGTTTGTCTTTGGTTGCGCAGCATTTCTAATGCGCTTTCTTCTTCTTTTTTCATATCATCCAGCTGTTTTTGTAATTCTGCCTTTTTTTCTTTCATCAGTGATTCTTTTTGAGCCAATACAGATTGTTTTGCGTCCATGCATTGCTGCTTCACTTCCGCAACGTTTCTTTGTGCTTCCATGTCTTTTGCAATCATATCCTTAATCAATGATTTCATGGTCGCTTCACACTCCTTTTTTAAATATTATGATTAGCTTTCCTGAAATCCAACGATAGTATACTCCTTTTCTTTTTGTTTTTCAACGATTTTTCTATTACGTTTTTAAAGAAAAAACACTTGTTTTACAATGCCTGTTGATATCATAAGAATCTAATCTTAGAAATTTGCATACTGATATAGTAAGAAATCATGTTCTTGCTTTCATATGTCGATAAAACTGATAGATGAGAGGAAATATTATCAGGATAAAATCATCAATGCGTTGTGCAACTTATTTATGAAAAACATGTTTCTTCATCGCTTTGTTGACATAAAATATTGAGCATGATTTCTTGTCCATAGTCAAATTGAGACAACGCTATAGATGACATCTATATAATAAAAATAACGCTGAAACTACCTTGCTTATACTTTCATGATTGTTTTCCATTTATCATCTATATATACGATTTCCAATCCGTTCAAACGCTGTAAATAACAATCGCTTGATTGAAAATGAAAAACAACTTTATATGCACAAAGTGCCTGATGTGTGTTTTGTGATTTTGCGCCGTATTTCACATCTCCGTATAGCGGATGGTGGATAAAAGCAAAACTGGCGCGAATTTGATGACTTTTTCCAGTGTGTAGGCGCACCTCTACAAGAGATGTTTCCTGCATGTCTTTTAATACGCGATAACTGGTATGGATCAGCTTTGTACTTGGCTGTTTTGTCACAAACAATTCCGCCTTATTATCCATTTCACTTTTGCGATGGTAAAATTTCAGATCGCCTTGTTTTAGTTTCATCTCCCCTTCCACAACACACAAATAATATTTTTCTATCTCATGCGTTCTTAATTTTTCACTGAGACAACGCAATGCTGCTGCACATTTTCCTGCCAAAACAATTCCTTCCGTATTTCGATCCAGACGATGCGCAAATGCAGGAGTAAAACTTTGTTCCCGATAGGGATCATATTGATGATGATCATATAAGTAATGTAACATGCGATCCGTTAGATTATCCTGTATGCCCGACTGATCTTTTTGCACAAGCAGTCCTACCGGTTTATAAACGGCAATGATGTCATCATCTTCATATACCACATGAATATCTTTTGACACTTGTAAAAAGTCTTGTTTTTTTTCCGTTAAAAAGAATTCATCCTTTATAAAACACTGAATCACATCTCCTTGTTGAAGTCTTTGGGATATTTCACACCGTTTTCGATTGACTTTTATTTTTTTATTTCGAATGTATTTATACATCAGACTTTTCGGTAAATGTGGCAGTGCTTTCATCAAGAACTTATCCACTCTTTGATCGGCATCATTTTGATTGATAAAAAGTTCTCTCATCGTATCACCTTTTTTCCTATTATATCATGTTTTATTTGAAATAACAGGGTGTAAAAGCCTACAACTTATGATAAACTATATCCATTGAGGTGCATGCCGATGATGGAAGTCAAGCTATCTGTAAAAACACTGGTTGAATTTCTTTACCAAAGCGGCGATTTGCGCGTTTCCTTTTTCAGTCCACAGCGTGCAAATATTGGATCACGTATCCATCGCATGTTACAAAAACAAGGTGGAGATCATTATGAAAGTGAAGTGTTTTTGAAAGAAGAAACGGATTATGATCAAATTCATTTTATGATAGATGGCAGAGCAGATGGTATTATCACTATCGATGATCAAATCATTCTGGATGAGATCAAAACATGTACCTGTGATTATGATGAAATACATGAAGATCTGTGTTTCAAACATTGGGCACAGGCTTATGGATATGCCTATATATATGCAAAACAACATGACATAGCGGAAATCATTGTACAGCTTACCTATTATCAGATCGATATCAATGAAAAAAAGCAGTTTCGCCGAAATAAAACATTCGTTGAACTACAAACATTTTATATGGATATGTTGGCACAATATGCATCATGGGCGAAGCGATCTTCTGATTTTAAAGAACTGCGCAACGCCAGTATAGCCACTTTGGATTTCCCATTTCCCAGCTATCGAAAAGGACAGCGTGTACTTGCTGTTGCCGTATATAAAACAATAGTAGATGGTGATATCTTATTTGCACAAGCACCCACCGGTATCGGAAAAACAATCTCCACGCTATTTCCGGCTTTAAAAGCCTTGCAGGAACAAAAAATCAATCGTATTTTCTATTTGTGTGCAAAAAACATTACCGCAACCGTTGCCCAAGACAGTATTTTAACGATGGCCAAACAAGGCTTACGCTTAAAGTGCGTCCATATTCTTGCGAAAGATAAGATGTGTCTTTTGGATGAGCGAAACTGTGATCCGCAAGTATGCCCTTATGCACAGCGATACTATGACAAACTACGCCCTGTTTTGGAAGATATGCTTTCCCATCATGATAATATGGATAAGGATATATTTCAGTCTTATGGCAAAATGTATGAAGTCTGTCCCTTTGAATTGTCTTTGGACGCTGCACTTTACAGTGACTGCATCATCTGTGACTATAATTATGCGTTTGATCCACGTGTGTATTTAAAACGTTTTTTTCTGGAACCACAAGATTATTTGTTTCTGATTGATGAGGCGCATAATATGGTGGATCGCGCCCGTTCCATGTACTCTGCACAATTATCCAAGTCATTGTTTGTGGAAATGAAAAAACTGATCGGAAATGATGGAAAAAAGCTGAAAGCAAAAGTAAATGCGATTATAAAAAAGTTCAATGTTCTTCTAAAACAAATGAATGATGTATCCTTTCAATCCTATTCTGTATGCGATGAAGATTTTCTAAAACTTTGCGCAGATCTTCAAAAAGAAGCAGATGCATTCTTCTTGTTGGAAAGCGAGCACAAAGAAGAAATACGCACCTTATATTTTGATGTATTGGCTTTTTTGCGCATCGCTGAATTTTATGATGATCATTATGTAACATGGATCAAAAAAGAAGAGCGTGATGGTACCATCAAACTGTTTTGTAGGAATCCTTGTCGTTTGATTTCACAAACATTGAAAATGGGAAAAGCTGCCGTTTTTTTCTCGGCAACTTTAACGCCAATAGCTTATTTCACTTCGCTCTTGTTAGAGGAAGAATGTCAGAAAAAAATCGCCCTTCCATCTCCTTTTGACGCAAAAAAAGCAAAGCTTTTGATTCATCGTGGGATCGATACACGATATCGTGTGCGTGAACATAGCCTTCAGCCGATTTGTGAAACCATTTATGCGAGCGTTTCTGTAAAACAGGGAAATTATATCGTATTTTTTCCAAGTTATGCATATCTAAAACAATGTGCCGCATTATTTGCGCAGCTATATCCTCATATTCGCTTGCATATACAGCGAAATGACATGAATGAACAAGAACGCAGTGCATTTCTGTCTTTATTTGACAAGCAAAAGGATACGATGATCTGTTTTTGCGTTTTGGGTGGTATGTTTTCGGAAGGCATTGATTTTAAAGGAGAGAAACTCATCGGCGTGTTTGTGGTTGGAGTAGGATTACCGCAAATTAATGAGGAAACGGATTTATTAAAACAGTATTTTGATGAAACTCTTCAAAAAGGTTATGCATATGCTTATCAATATCCCGGTATGAATAAAGTCTTGCAGGCATGTGGAAGATTGATCCGCTCTGTAGAGGACAAAGGTGTGATCGTATTATTGGACAATCGATTTGCGACGCAAAGTTATCGCGCTTTGTTTCCGCTTCATATGCGTCATTATGAAATGGTGTATTCCCCACAAGAATGCACTGCAATATTAGAACGGTTTTGGAAGGATGTGGATGAATGAAAATAAAGAAAACACATTTGTTTCTGATTGTTTTTGGACTTTGTCTATGCCTGTATTGGCTATTGTTAAAAATACTATATGGATCGATTACGTTTTCCTTTCTGTTTTTACTGAGTGGTTTGGCCAGCATGATCACAGGATGGTGCTTCCATCATTCTCATTTGTCACTCAAATGTCGATTGCCAAAATGGTGTTATTGTTTATGTCTGTTTTTATTCATGGTTATCTGTACGTTATTTTGTTTCATAGAAGTTAATATACTTTGGCAAGGACATAAGACGGACAGTGAAAACGGTGAATTCATTGTCGTTTTGGGTGCCGGTTTGATCAATGGCGATGAGATTTCTTTGACACTACAGCATCGCTTGGAAACAGCTTTAGCGCTGTATAAGCAGCAACCAGATTCAAATTTGATCGTATCCGGAGGAAAAGGAAATGATGAATCGATTTCAGAGGCTGAAGCAATGAAACAATGGCTTATCAAACATGGTGTGAAAGAATCTCAGATTTTATGCGAAGATCGCTCTGTAAATACTGTGGAGAATATACTATTTGTGAAAGATTTGTTAAAGCAGCTTGGCAAAGAGAATATTTCCATATCACTGGTAACCAGTGATTTTCATATGTATCGTGCAAAATACTTGGCAGAATATTATGGATTCATCGTATATGCAAAACCGGCAGCCGGACTTCCGTTTGCGGGTCTTTGTTTTTCTACACGAGAATTTTTCGCGGTTATGCGTGCACTTTGTCTGCACTATTAAAGCACATTTTTCAGTTTTTCCATTGTATCAATCACAACTGCCGGTGTCTGTTTCAGTTTAGAAACATGTTCGTGTCCTTCTGATATCAAAATACAATCAGCATGCAGACTTTGCGCAACCTCGTAATCATGTACACTGTCACCGATCAACGTTACATTGGAATGCGGGTGATTTTGGAAATAGCGAAGCGCAATGTCTTGTTTGGAAAAGGCATGGATATTATCTAATGCCAATACGGTTTCAAAGTATTGATCGATGGAAAAACATTTCATTTGCTTTGTTAGAAAATCCTGTTTGGATGCGGATAATAAAATCTGTCGATAGCCTTTTTTCTGAAAGTGTTCCAATGTTGATATCGCATTCTCATATAGTGTACAATCATAGCTGCGCGGTTGGTAATATTCCATATAATCATCTGCCAGTTGTTCAAACGATCGTTTATGAAAATCAAAACCGGCCAATGTATAATAACGAATGATCGGAAAACAAAACACACGCTGATAAGCTTCCTTGTTTTGAAAGATTGGCAAATTTTGCGCGCGCAGTAAATGATTGATGCTTTCGATGCATAAACTCACATCATTGAATAAGGTTCCATTCCAATCCCATACAATGGTTCTTTCCATTCTATCATCTCCCATGCATTTGTTTGCATATTATACGCTATTTTTTATAAATTGAAAAGAAATCGTATTAGTACATGCGTTTTATTTAAAGCAGTTTAAAAATAGAAACTTACATAAAAAGAACCATATTCTTATGAGTCTTTACATAAGACGATGGTTTTTTAAGATGTATTCTTATGATCGATGTCAGCTTTTATCCTATTTTCAAATCATTTGATTGTCGAAATTTAAACTGTGATCACTTTTTTAATTTTCTTTACTTTATCGAGTGTTAAACCAGATACTTTTGATATGCTTTCTAATGATAAACTGCCCTCTTGTATCAAATTCTTTGTCATTTCGATTTGTTGCTTGACTCTGCCTTTACGCTCACCGATGCGACATCCTTCTTTACGTCCTTCAAGTCTTACTTCTTCCAGTACTCTGCACATTTCACTTCCTCCTTCCTGTGTTTCTTTATAATACCTCATAAGTCTTGCTAGTTCTTTGTTATACATGGTATGCCAATCTTGATTATTCATATCTTTCATTAACATGCCGATCTCATCCATTTCTTGATAGGATCCGTTCACAAACATGATCAATGATCCATCATCAAAGGGCTTTCCACTCTTTAAATCTGTGCGTCCATAATAATAGAGTGCTTGTCCTTCGCCTCTTACATCATTTTCTGTAATAAAGATCACAATGGAATCCGGAAGATCTTTTGGATCTTTGCCTTTTTCCAATATGTCCATATCCAGCAAACTTGCATGATACCGAGCACGCCGTGGATTTGCGCCTGCATCGGATCGCTGAATTTCCAAATTCACATGTCTTCCATCTTGTAGTTTCGCATAGACATCCAAATACGCATCTCTGCCACGTAAATTCTTTAACAAATACTGCGTGTTTACACGTATCACCTTTAGTTTAGGCTGATGCAGTATCGTTCTAAGTAAGAACTGAATACCTTTCTTATTGTCATGAAAACATGCCATAAAGAACGTATCATCCATCAATCGAAATTTTTCCAAATGCTTTACATTCTCTACTGT
This sequence comes from Erysipelotrichales bacterium, assembly GCA_910576345.1. Lineage (GTDB taxonomy): Bacteria > Bacillota_I > Bacilli_A > Erysipelotrichales > Erysipelotrichaceae > C-19. The sequence goes on along the minus strand of CAJTIT010000001.1, from coordinate 67,644 downwards.
TGCCCAATTTGTTTCTTCTAATTTCAAAAAAACACATCCCTTCTTTTACGAAGAAACAATCGATAACCTTGACTACATAATATCATAAGCATCGCCCCTTTTCAACTGTATGTAGAACAATCTTTTCTATTTTTTACTCACTATTTTTTTCATTTCCTAGTTACTGATTGTTTCTATATTCTTTATTCGTTTTTTTTGGTAAAATTACAAAATATTTTTCATTTCACATAATTTCACTTAATCTATACGAGCTCTTTTTCATAAAAAAAGAATGTAGTTATCAAAAAAAACTGACATGAGACTCTGTCAGATTTATTACATCATTGATATGTAAGAAACAGCACTGATTTACAGCACTGTTCTTTTTGGCAGATGAATGTTGATTCATTATTTGAAAGCTATAACAAGACAAAAGAAGGTTACCATCACGTATCAATCGACAGTGTAAGCATCAAAGCTGCCGATTGCTTATTTAGAATCACATGAGACGCTTTGAGCTAATCATTTGCATCACATTTGTTGCAAGGCTTATGATTATCCATATCGTCATAATCGCGATCGTTGTCGCAGAAATCATCGTTCCAGCAAGGCTTCCATCCTTGATCATGACGCTTGCAGTCACAACGATCATCATATGATGAATAGTCATGACGGCAGCAGTCATTGTCGCGACATCCGCAATCATCTTCTTTATCCCAACGGCAATTTCTCATGCAGTTGCGATACTGAGAAGCACAGCGATCTTCACAGCTAGGACATGGTCTTGGCGGACAAGGACGTGGCGGACATGGTCTTGGACGGAAGGTTTCCTGACAATGATTACGGTTGGATCCGCAGCCGCAAGAAATCTGATTGTTTACACGAATTCGTTCCCCCGCAAAGTTGGCGTTTGATTGGCTGAATGAACAGCCGCATCGTTTCGCATTACGCATTTCAATTCCTCCTTCATGAGATTTTTGATCTCAATGTATGGTATGCGCTTTTACCAACCGTACCTAGGCGAACGAATGAATTTTTTGTGATTTCTTTGTTTTTTTGATCAATACTGTTCCAACATGGCTCGAAAACTGTCCATAGAGGTTGTCGCTGTAATCGCAAAACGCGGCAGCTGTAGATCATCATCGCTTCGTTTTGCCATTTTGTTTTCATGATAACAAAAACCCAGTTTTACTTGATATTCTTTACACACCTTCAACATACTCTCATTGACATGTCCATAAGGATATGCGATATAGGAAATATCACTCACTTGTTTTTGTTTCTCAAAATCTTCACGCAATTGTCCTATGGATTTTTGATCCATCAAAAAACCATTATCTTGATCATGCAAAGCAAAAGTATGAGACGCATACTGCATAATGCTTTGATCTTTCATTTGATCATAGGTTAGATAAACTGTATGCTTTGTATCGGTAACCATACTGCCAATCACAAAAGTCGTGGCATGAAACCCATATTTCTTCAGTGTTGGCGCAATCCATTCACTGCTGGATGCATAACCGTCATCAAATGTTAACACTACCGTTTTGCCTAATTTTTCTTTCTTGCCTTGTTTCCATGCGTAAAGTTCATCCAGTGTCCATGTTGTATAACCTTGATCATGTAAATATTCCATTTTTTCCAGAAAATTGCTTCGGGAGTCCACCCACATATTGGATGCATATGTGCTATCCTTTTCCTCATCGCTCACAATCTCATGAAAACCAAGAATCGGAATCACATCTTCATTTCTTGGTTTTGTGAGTAGATGTATCATCATGGATATCAGATAACATATACAGAGAATCCATATACAATTTCTTATAACTTTTTGTTTTTTCATATCTTTATTTTAACACAGATAAAATAGATTGTGTTAAATAGAAACAATTAAAATATCAATACGTAAACTATCAACCATCAATTAAGTTTAAACTTCAACAAGATTATTCTTTTTCGTGCGAATTTCATAATCAATGATTGTAATTGAAAATTATTTATTCATGCTAGTTTGATTTATTTTTTTCATGTTTCACATAAATCATAAAATAAACAAGTGCACAAAGATTAATGCATACAATGATCCACCATAGGAATGGTTTTGTTTCATCCCCTGTTTGTGCTGATCCTATCGTTCCTCCCATATTGGCTCCCAGTTGTGAATCATTTCCATTACCGTTGGAATCTGTATTGGATGATGATACATTCGACATCGTATCATATGGTATCGATCCATCTACATTTTTATCCGGTTTCCATTCTGTGATTTTTACAATGTTTTTGTCTGCTTTGCCGTCATTGTCAGTATCCACATTGATATCCGGCTTTCCATCTCCATCACTGTCGATATCGATGTCCGGTATATTGTCTCCATCAATATCAATATTGATATCCGCTTCCATATCGCCATCCAAATCCACATTGATATCCGGTCTTCCATCACCGTCACTATCAATGTTTAAATATGGTTTTTTATAAGAATCTGTACAGAACGTGATTTCATTCACAACACCACATGTATTTGGTTTCCATGGATCATTGACTGGTCCGATATTGACATTTGGTTTACCATCGTTATCAGTATCGATATTGTAGTCTGGTTTACCATCCAAATCGGTATCAATATTTGTATTTGGTATTCCATCATTATCTGTGTCAATATTGATATCTGGTTTACAGTCTCCATCGATATCGATATTCACATCTGGTTTTCCATCATCATCCGTATCGATGTTAATATCTTTTCCATTCAGTTTACATACATCTTTATCTTTGATGTTTCCATTCGGATCATATTCTGTGCCATCCGGTAAGGTGACGGATCCATCCGGATTGATGATGGCTCCATTAGGTGTGTCTATTTCTGTACCATTTGGAAATTCCACTTTTCCTCCATCCGGTACTTCTACACTGCCATCCGGTTTCTTTGTCGGTTGATCGCCTTTGTCATTTGGCTTTCCACATACTTCATCGCCTGACTCTACTTTCCCATCCGGTCCAACCACACACATGTTGTCTTTGTTGTCCGGCTGTGCCGTATTGCTTATCGCAAATTTGCCAAGTTCATCCGTTATGAATGTGACATAGTTTCCTTCTTTTTCTGCTTTGATCTCTGTAACTTTGCCATTTTCATCGATCTGATAGATGATTGGATCTTCATTGTCTGTATAAGGTAGGTATACTTTGATACTTCCATCCGGTTCTACTTTTGTATTGCCTTTTTGTAAGTACACATCATATACAACATTTGCTTGTTTTGGAAGTGGTGGAATTGGTTGATCACTAATATCATCCACGATTAGGACAGTACTAGGATCAAATGTTGTATCTCCTTGTCCTTCGACTTTTGCGCTCTTGTCGTCTGTTTCTACAACTTTCTTTCGCTCGGATTCCCATTTATCTTCTGCATCTTTGATCCAGTCTTCATATTCTTTTCTTTCTTCATCAGTCAAATTGTCTTTGACTTCTTCATATTCATCTTTCACTTGATCAATGATGTCTTTGGATTCATCACTTCCATCAATATCATCAATATTGGGTAATGGTACGATTTCAAAAGATAAAGTAGATTCATTTCCTGCATTGTCAATCGCATTGACTTCGTATTTCCCTACACCATCGATTCGCTCATTGACATTTTCTTGAATTGTTCCTGCTTGTGTGCCATCTTTCAAGTATTCCGCATACGATAATCCACTTCCTGCATCTTTCACATGAATAAACCTAGGTAGATAGTAATACTTATAGACACTCTTGTCTTTTACTCCGGTAATATCCGGTCCTTTTCGATCAATCATCAGTGTTTCTCCGGAACTTACATCACTACAGTTTCCTGCTTTGTCACATGCTTTGGCAGTTATACCAATTTCTACATCATCTTGATAAGTGACTTTACCGGTTGTACTTGTTTTTGTATTACTGGATCCTTTTGTATCCGTTTCTATATACGTGTAATTATCAATTCCACTTGTTCCATCCGTACTTGACATCACCACTTCTGCGCCTGTATTCATCCAGTTTCCAAAACTCAAGAAGTTAATCAGTCTTGCCATTCTTGATGTATTCAGTTGATTCATCGTCAAGGTTGGAACTGTTGGTGGTGTTTGATCGATCTTCACTTGATAATTGATGCCTTTTGCGATAATACCTGTGGTAGAATTCTTCAAATAGAATGTGATTGGATATTCTCCATCTGTTTGATAGATCAATGGTGTTGTTTGGAAATTGATTCCATCCGAACTGATTTCATCATATCCATCTTTATTGGTGGTTGATATTTGAATATCGCTGATATACCAATTATTCTTTCCTTTGGTTCCTTCAATCTTATAATATCCGCTTCCATTGTTTGGTAGGGTTGTATCATTGATCACTAAGGTTCCTTCTTGATATTCAAAATCATAATTTGGATTGGTTAATCCTGTGACTTGTATACCGTCTGTATATCTTCCTGCTTGTTGGCTTGTTGGATATTTGCTTGTGATGATTGGTGTTCCTAAACTATCTCCGGCGACTGGCTGTGGATTGTAAGTAACTCCATTGTCTTTAAATGCTTCTCCTACTTTTCTTGTCACATCTTTTGGTTTTACTGTTGTCTTTCTTTTGTTTACTGTGATAACTTTGGAATCAGAAGATGATTGATAATTCGTATCTCCTGCTTTGGTTACTTTGAGTGTAAAGGTTCCAATTCCTGTGACTTTAATAGATCCATTGTTCAATATTGCGCCTGTACCAGAATCATTTTCAATTACCCAAGAAACATTTCCACTTCCTGTTCCACCGGTGGATGTTGGAACATATGTATCTCCATACATCATTGAATCCCCACTGCTTATTTTGATTGGATTGGTTTGTGCAGGAAGTTGAGAAAGGGTAATTTGTTTTGTGACTGTTTTAGAATTATAATTGTTGTTTCCTTGTACAGTCGCTTCCAAAGTAAAGGTTCCGGCACTTAACATTTGAAACTTATTCGTATTGGAAATCTGTGCGATAGAATTTCCATTTGTGATCGTATAAGTTTCATTTTCTCCGCTTTCATTTCCGGAAGTGGTAATTGTAATTTCTTGATTTGTTTGTATAGGGTAATTTGTTTTATTGGTAATTTGATAATTATTTTGATCTGCTTTACCTACAATAATTTGAACTGTTTTTGTGAAATCCATTCGATTTCTATCTTTTCCAGTTACTGTTACATTGTAGGTTCCTGCATTCAAATCAGTGCCTTTTACTTTTAATACGCCTGTTGTATCAATACTGAAATGGGATTCATCACCACTTGTGCCTAATTGAATCGATGTGATAGTAGAGGGTGATTCTCCTTCAGGATATTGAAGAGAGAATGTACCAATCGTTCCATTTACTTTTGTAAATCCATCATTATAGATAAAGTTTGAACTTGATGGAGTAAATATAGCAGATGGAACAGGCGTGTTTTTAACCTCAAATTCATAATCTTGCACATTGCCATAAGCATCTGTGACATGAACGGTATATGTTCCCTCATTTAATGTACCCCCTGTGAAATCAGAAGTTTGTCCCAATGAATTTGTGATGGTCGCAGTATATGAATTCCAATCTGCTTGCGTCTCTGGAACATCTAAAGAAATTACATCCGCTGTACTTATTTTATTCTTGTTCAATGCGGTATAATTTTTTAACTGTGGTAATCCTTTGAATAAATCTACAGCGAAAGTTCTTTTGGTGGTTCCTTTTGTAAAATAATATTTACGATTGATACGTTCATTTTGTGCTTGTAAGGATATATGATTATTATTATAATCACTACAGGTATCTTTTACATTTCCTATTGGGTTCTCTATTTCACATATAATTTCTTTAAAATCATTATTTGTAACAATATCAATAGAAATATCATTATTATATTTTTCTGCATCTTTATATTGTGTGCCATCTATCTTCTTTGCGTCTAAAGATAAAACATCCCCTAAAATAATTGGCCATGAATTTCCATCATTATCGGAAAGATAAGGATATCCTGCTTCAGATATAATAAAATAGTAACCATATGGAATTACTACGCCATCTTGAAATGTATTTGTATCAAATAGCTGATATGGATTCATCTGATTATCGCACCCATAAAGATGACCATCCGCAAAAACAGATACCATTGCAGTCTCAACAGGTACTGGAACATTTGCAATACGTTGAACCTGATGAATATTATTTAAAGTATATTGTTTTACTGCCATGTTTCCATAATTTGTGCCAGCCGCATTTCCAAGCGTATATACATCTGCGACATTTTCTGTTTGTGTTACAATTGATAATGATGGTATAGAACGAGCATTCACTGCCACCATATCACCTGATATATCCACTACATTTTCAAATGGTACAATATTTGACGAATCACTTGCATTCATAACCTGTGTTGGTGTTAAAGTATTCTTTGCGGCTGTTTTTCCATCCATGAATTTCTCTCCCCACCCATATAATGTTCCATCATTCTTTATCGCATAAACAGATTGAACTTTACCTCCTCTGGCAATCTTTTTTACGTCATTGATAGGAACTTTTATCCATGTGGTGGATGAATCAGTTGTGCCATTGCCAAATTGTCCTTTACTATTATCACCACTGGCATATACTTCACCATGTCGTGTAACAATAAAATTAGTATCACTAAGACTTAGTACTTGTGATATATCAGATATACCAGTTTCATATATAGTTGGGTATTCCAGATATTGGTTGGAAGTTGTCCCATTACCAAATCTACCATTTGTATTGATTCCCCAAAAGTATATTTGTCCATCTGTGCGAAGGATCATACCGCCGTCTTGATGTGCTACCGTGCTACCAATTGCTGAACTTGAAATTTGCGCTACATCCGATACTGGATCACCATTTTGGTCCAACATAAGTTTAAAATATTCCCATACCTGCCCAGAAGTATAATTCATCAAATATTTCTCTTTACTAGCATACGCATAACGATTCTCTGTAATCACATATACATACTCATAACCATTAGAGTTTCTTAGCGTATATTCAAAATCAATAACTTTTTCGCCTTGTTGTTCTTCACTAGCAGCGTTCATCATATTAGGAATGAAATTAAAAAGAGGAAATGCGACAACGATAACCATACTTATGCAAATTAGAAAACCTAACTTCTTCATACAAATCTTCCTTTCTATTCTATAAATGTAGACGATGATAGATGGAAGATTTTGATATAAAAGTATATGTTTTAGCGAAAGAAAACAGGCAAAATCTTATGATTTCTGCCTGTCTCTAATCGTCTACTTATTTAGACGCTTGATATAAAACTGTATCTTTTAGCTTTCTTGTTTTTGTTCTTTTCTTACTTTCCTATAACAATAGATCATCATACATATATTGATACATACAATAATCCACCATAGGAATAGTTTTGTTTCATCCCCCGTTTGTGCTGATCCTATCGTTCCTCCCATATTGGCTCCCAGTTGTGAATCATTTCCATTACCGTTGGAATCTGTATTGGATGATGATACATTCGACATCGTATCATATGGTATCGATCCATCTACATTTTTATCCGGTTTCCATTCTGTGATTTTTACAATGTTTTTGTCTGCTTTGCCGTCATTGTCTGTATCCACATTGATATCCGGCTTTCCATCTCCATCACTGTCGATATCGATGTCCGGTATATTGTCTCCATCAATATCAATATTGATATCCGCTTCCATATCGCCATCCAAATCCACATTGATATCCGGTCTTCCATCTCCGTCACTATCAATGTTTAAATATAGTTTTTTATAAGAATCTGTACAGAACGTGATTTCATTCACAACACCACATGTATTTGGTTTCCATGGATCATTGACTGGTCCGATATTGACATTTGGTTTACCATCGTTATCAGTATCGATATTGTAATCTGGTTTACCATCCAAATCGGTATCAATATTTGTATTTGGAATACCATCATTATCTGTGTCAATATTGATATCTGGTTTACAGTCTCCATCGATATCGATATTCACATCCGGTTTTCCATCATCATCCGTATCGATGTTAATATCTTTTCCATTCAGTTTACATACATCTTTATCTTTGATGTTTCCATTCGGATCATATTCTGTGCCATCTGGTAAGGTGACGGATCCATCCGGATTGATAATGGCTCCATTAGGTGTGTCTATTTCTGTACCATTTGGAAATTCCACTTTTCCTCCATCCGGTACTTCTACACTGCCATCCGGTTTCTTTGTCGGTTGATCGCCTTTGTCATTTGGCTTTCCACATACTTCATCGCCTGACTCTACTTTCCCATCCGGTCCAACCACACACATGTTGTCTTTGTTGTCCGGTTGTGCCGTATTGCTTATCGCAAATTTCCCAAGTTCATCCGTAATGAATGTGACATAGTTTCCTTCTTTTTCTGCTTTGATCTCTGTAACTTTGCCATTTTCATCGATCTGATAGATGATTGGATCTTCATTGTCTGTATAAGGTAGGTATACTTTGATACTTCCATCCGGTTCTACTTTTGTATTGCCTTTTTGTAAGTACACATCATATACAACATTTGCTTTCTTTGGTAAAAGTGGTAATGGCTGATCGGTTATATCATCCACGATCAGTTCCAAATTAGGATCAAATGTGGTATCTCCTACTCCTTCTACCTTAGATGTTTTGTCATCAGTTTCTATGACTTTCTTTCGTTCTGATTCCCATTTGTCTTGCGCATCTTTGATCCAGTCTTCATATTCTTTTCTTTCTTCATCTGTCAAATGATCCTTGACTTCTTCGTATTCATCTTTTACTTGATCGATGATGTCTTTGGATTCATCACTTCCATCAATATCATCAATATTGGGTAATGGTACGATTTCAAAAGATAAAGTAGATTCATTTCCTGCATTGTCAATCGCATAGACTTCATATTTTCCTACGCCATCGATTCGCTCATTGACATTTTCTTGAATTGTTCCTGCTTGCGCTCCATCTTTCAAGTATTCCGCATACGATAATCCGCTGCCATTATCTTTGACTTTCACAAATCTTGGTAGATAATAGTATTTATATACACTCTTATCTTTCACTCCGGTGATTTCAGGTCCTTTTCGATCAATCATTAAGGTTTCACTCGCACTTAAATCGCTACAATTTCCTGCTTTGTCACATGCTTTGGCAGTTATACCAATTTCTACATCGTTTTGATACGTGACTTTTCCGGTTGTACTTGTCTTTGTATTGCTTGTTCCTTTGGTGTCTGTTTCTACATAACTGTAGTTGTCAATTCCACTCGTTCCATCGGTACTTGACATGATTACTTCGGCACCTGTATTCATCCAGTTACCAAAACTCAAGAAGTTGATCAGTCTTGCCATTCTTGATGTATTCAGTTGATTCATCGTCAAGGTTGGAACTGTTGGTGGTGTTTGATCGATCTTCACTTGATAATTGATCCCTTTTGCGATAATACCTGTGGTAGAATTCTTCAAATAGAATGTGACTTGGTAATCGCCATCTGTTTGATAAATCAATGGTGTTGTTTGAAAATTGATTCCATCCGAACTGATTTGATCATATCCATCCTTATTCAATGTTGATATCTTGATATCACTCACGTACCAATTGTTCTTTCCTAACGTTCCTGTAATTTTATAATATCCACTTCCATTGTTTGGTAGGGTTGTATCATTGATTATCAGTGTTCCTTCTTGATACTCAAAATCATAATTTGGATTCGTCAAACCTGTGACTTGTATACCGTCTGTATATCTTCCTGCTTGTTGGCTTGTTGGATATTTGCTTGTGATGATTGGTGTTCCTAAACTATCTCCGGAGACTGGCTGTGGATTGTAAGTAACTCCATTGTCTTTAAATGCTTCTCCTACTTTTCTTGTCACATCTTTTGGTTTTACTGTTGTCTTTCTTTTGTTTACTGTGATGACTTTGGAATCAGAAGATGATTGATAATTCGTATCTCCTGCTTTGGTTACTTTAAGTGTAAAGGTTCCAATTCCTGTGACACGAATAGAGCCATTGTTTAAGCTAGCGCCTGTACCTGAATCATTTTCAATCGCCCAAGTAACATTTCCGCTTCCCGTTCCACCAGTAGAGATTGGTGTATACGTATTTCCATATATGATAGAATCTCCACTGCTAATCTTGATTGGATTGGTTTGTGTTGGTAATTCAGAAAGTGTGATTTGTTTCGTCACTGTTTTAGAATTATAATTGTTATTTCCAGCAACTGTCGCTTCTAAAGTAAAGGTACCTTTCACGAGCATTTTAAATTTATCTGTATTTGTAATTTGAGCAATCGTATTTCCATTTGTAATTCTATATGTTTCCCTTTCGCCACTAACATTACCAGAAGTTGTGATTGCAACCTCTTGATTTACTTTGAATGAATAATTTGCATCATTTGTGATTTGATAATTATCTTGATTTGCCTTGCCTACAATAATTTGAACTGTTTTTGTGAAACTCATTTTATTGGCATCTTGACCAGAAACAGTGACATTATAAGTTCCAGCATCTAAATCATTTCCTTTTACTTTCAATGCCCCAGTCGTATCAATACTAAAGTGTGATTCATCGCCACTGGTACCTAATTGAATGGATGCGATTGTGGATGTTGGTTCTCCTTCCGGATATTGAAGAGCAAATGTGCCAATAGTTCCATTTATCTTTGTATATGCATCTTTATAAACAAGGTCTGCACTTGATGGTGTAAATATAGCAGTTGGTTCTGGTTTATCTGAAACTTCAAATTTGAAATCTTGTGTATTACCATACGCATCCACAACATGAATCGTATAGGTGCCTTTATCTAATGTACCACCTGTAAATTCAGTAGTTTTATTGGTTGAATCCGTTATCGTTGCCGTATAAGTATTCCAGTTTTTTTGTTCAGTAGGAACGGTTAAAGAAATCAAATCCGTAATCTTTATTTTGTTTATCTGTGTTGATGAATAACCCTCAAGCTGTGGTAATCCGTTAAACAAATCTATAATAAAGCTATCGCTCATTACATCGTTTGTCATCGTGTATTTTTTATAAACACGTTGTGTGTCTATATCGACGTTAACACTATTGTTTGAAAAATCCTCACATACTTGTGCCGCATTTCCTACCGGATCCTCAACCAAGCATGTAGGTATCTTCGATGATGACGAGGTCACATTTAATATAATGGAATCGTTGTGTTTTTCACCACTTTCGTAAATTGTATTATCTTTTTTTATCGCGGAAAGAACCAAGGGAAATTTAAATTCTATTTTAGTATTCTCTACATATAATTCTCCGTCTTCCGATAATGACGCTATAGTAGACACACCACCCACTTTTATATAATTTAAATCCTTAGGTGGAAAAACACCTCCACTTATTCCTACTTGCTTAACATAATATTTCCCATTTCCTAAAACAAAAAATCCGTAGAAACTTGGGGGATTTACATTCCGCCCTACATTTATAGCGATGACGCCTTCAGTACCGAGCGCTGAATATTGTCCATAATTAATAACAGACGTATCTTCATCAGAATATCGTTTTCCCAAAAAAAACACTTCTGAGTTATCTGTAAGAACAACTAGTGCGGGAAATCTTTGTGATATCGAAGCATCAATATCTATCACATTACGAAACGGCTCATTTTCATCTGTATAAATGAGATTTGGTTCTGTTACATTTTTTAATGACTCTTTACCATTGTATACAGAACGCCCCCATCCATAAACAGTACCATCATGCTTTAACGCAAACACAGTATCTGATCCAGCAACTGCAATTTTTTTAACATCGCTAATATGAACTTTTGTAAATGTTGTACTAGATTCCAAAGTCCCATTTCCAAATTGACCATATTGATTATCTCCACTCGCATAAACCTCCCCATTAGAAGTTAAAATATAATTTGTATTTAACCCTGATTCCACCGCAATTATATTTTGAACACCAGGTTCCACAATTGTTGAAAATGTCGTACATGTATCAGAAATAGCTCCATTTCCAAATTGACCGAATGTATTCTTTCCTCTCATATATAAGGTTCCATCAGATCTTAACGCCATCAATGATTTACAATTTCCATAGTCTCCTCCGGATACGTTTTGAACATTACTCAAAGGTTTTCCAGTGTCATCCATAAGCAATTGTGAAATATTTGGGCGCCCCCTATTCACAAGATCAACATAATAAAGGTGGTGTGTTTCACTGATCGCATAAGCATCCCAACCACTAACTCCTTGATCAACACTCGCTATATCAAAATCAATAATTTTTTGACTTTCACCACTGGCAGCTCTCATATATTCTGGTGTTGAATTCACAACAAGTAAACCAATCAAAAACGCAATCATCAAGCAGACAAGAGTACATATTTTCTTCTCCATATCATTCATCCCTTTCATAAATATATAAAGAACAGCTTCAACAGATTCATAAATTGCGTATAATAAAAAACATCAGTAAAAACTACTAATTTTTTATTCAGGTATACAAATTCACATATAAGAACAGCGTTTAAAAAAAATAGATTGGTACAAAATTAAAAAAGTTGTGAATTTTTTTTATTTTTCAAATGCTTGAATCCAGCCGTCTTTTAATAACAGCTGATAATAAGGACTGTTTATACTCTTTAATTCTTCTAAAACCGGTCGTATTTCTGCTTTTTCTTCATCACTTTTTTTTGCGATGTGCTGTGCATCAGGCGCCCATTTCATCAATGCATAATAAGCGGACTTCGCATTGTCAATGGTTTGTTTTTGATAAATCACTGCATGAAACACTGGTTTTGAAAGCGGCTCTTTTGTTTCTGCTTCTGCATTTTGTAAATAAGGCAGTGTTTGAGAAACCGCCACCGTACTTACCACAACCATACTGGTCATAGACACAACCAGCATTTTTTGCGCAAAGGATGTGTGCTGAAACAAATGCTTGCATTTCGCTAACAATGCAAACGCACCTGCAGGTATTAATACATCGGAATGCAGTTCTAGTTTTCTGTTTTCTATGCGTTCAAATTCTTTGATTTGTTTATGCAACGCCTTTTTGGCTTCAAATATCCTGCTTTTTACTGTCCCTTCCGGAAGTTTCAGTAATTTTGCAATTTCATTTGCTGTATATTGTTCATAATATACAAGATTGATTACTTCTCTTTGTTTGTCGCTGAGTTTTTTAATCATTTGATGAATCACATCTTCGTCATCTAAAAGATGGTGGTCATTCCATTGTTTTGCTTTCTCACTGTTGTCCACATGATAAGCAAGTGAATCTTGTTCAATGGCTGTTTCTTTCTGCTTAGAAATCACACGATGGAATTTGCTGTAAACAATACGATTCAACCATAACGGAAAATAATCAGGTTTCTGCAAAGTTTGAATACTTCGGTATACCTGAAGGAATGTTTCTTGTGCGATATCTTTGGCATCCGCATCATTCTTTGAAAGCCGTAGTGCATAGGTATAAACATGCTTATAATACTGATCGTAGATTTTTTGAAAAGCATCTTCATCCCCTTGTTGAGCACGTTGAATGATTTCCGTACTGATCTGTTCCATCACGAATAACTCCTCTCTTTTAAAATTAAGTTCCATAAGCGATATTGCAATTATAAATGAATTTTTCAAAATTGTAAACATTGAAATGATAATTCCAAAATTTACATATTATTTGGAATAAAAATAGAAAAGTGTAAAAAAATACGAAAATCTATAAAAAACTCAACGCAAGTATATTTCAATGTCATCCGTTATTTGCTTAGAAAGATAATTTGCAACCCTACTTTTATCTCTATTGATCCTTTGTTAATTCATAGAACACATGTTTTTCCTTTATCTACTCTTAGTATAGCATCATTCAAAATAAATGTATATGTTTATATACCTATAGTTGCTTTCACTCTGCTAATTTTTTTATGATTCATAACGAATTTTAAAAGGAAGATTCATAGATAAACAATAATGAAAGTAAACAAATCATTATGAATAAATAGTACACAATATTGTTTTTATACATTGTATTCTTTTATAATCTTTTCACATCACTAGAAACATTAAAAAAGCGACATTCATAAAGAACATCACTCACTACGATTATATTACGCTTTTGGCTTTCGTTTCTTCGGTACTTTGGTTACTTGTTCAATCAGAGATACGATTTCCTTACAAAACGCTTGTCGATCAATATCCAAAACATAATGCTCCTTCGCACCTTTGTACGGATAACCCGTTTCTGCATCTTGCATCAAATCTTCAATACAGTCCAGTTTTTTCACAAAAGCAGTATTGTCACACACAATTACAACTGGTTTTTCATTCACATACACCATGTATTCACCAAACATTTTCTTATGGGTAATCACGCCAATGCCCGAAAGCTGTTCACAGACAAACATTATAAAATCCTGCGTAGTTGCCATAAATCCATCTCCTTAATCAGAAATTGTTAAAATCATACCGTTGTTATCAAATATCGCAAACTCATTTTTTCCATAAAACGTCTGATGCATTTCTTTCGCTATTGTTACTTTGCCCTTTACTTCCTCATACAGCTGATGAATTTCACACACCGTAATGAATAAAGTAAAACAAGGCTGAATCGATTCACAAGCCAATGTTGGATACTCGTCAACCAAAGATTTTTTCGACTGTAACATCAACGAAATGCGATCTTTCGCCAAAATTGCGAATTGAAGTCCTTGTTCTTCATCCGGTACACTGACTACCACTTCAAAACCCAAATTTTCTACATAAAATGCGATGCTTTCCGTTACATTTTCCACCATCATATTCGTTGTTATTGTCTCATACATAATGAAATCCTCCTATAAAGAAATCATACAAAAATCAAGCCAAAATGTATTGTAAAAAACAGACATTTTAAACTTCCAATTTCTTTAACAACTGAATCGGTGAAACGTTGGTATAGCGCTTGATTTCTTTGATAAAATGAGACTGATCATAAAAACCACAGATGCTGACTGCTTCCATCAACGTTTTATGCTCATCCAGCAACAATGTCAAACATAAATGCAATCGCAATATATTAAGCAATACCTTGGGCCTAACACCGATATACTGCTGAAACAAACGCATCAGATGACGCTGATCATATCCCATGCTTGTCGCAATTTCCAAAACGCTGTGATCGCTTGGATGCGCATACAGCTGTTCCACAATCTTCATAAAATCATTTGGTTGAAATTTGCTAAATCTTTCAGTAACATATGCTTGTAATCGCGCTATTCTTTCTTGTACAGAATGAAAAGAAAAAATATCATCCAATGAGGATGACAAATCAATATCAGAAAATGCGGCCATTCGATCCATGATATGATATGCGTCTACTTGATATAAAGCATAAAAAGCGCCAGGCTTGAATCGCACACCCATATAATCAATATCCTTATGTAATTCAAACGCTTCTGTTTCTTTACTGTATCCCGCAAAACAAATGGTATGCTTTGTAAAGTCAATCACAAGATCGATACAAGCATCCGGCAAAATATAATTGTAAATCGTTTCATTCAAAGGATGATGGGAGACAATGCGCCAAATACACATGCATACATCAGCTAATGCTGCGGGATGATATTCCTCATAAATCAAATGTGAGTGAAATTCAACATCCAGTAAATGCGGAATCTGTTTTGGATAATACATATCTGCACCTCATTCAACACGCCTATCATGAAACTGCATTTCATAGTTAAGCATTGCCTGTGACCACAAAAACAATTGCGTGGACATCTTTTCCCAAGTATTCTCATTACCGATATCAAACGCAAGACAAGTACTTACCATTGCTTGATCATGACCATCCAATACTTGTAATAAATCTTTGCGTTTTGCGATGTACTTCCCTTGTTCATAAAAAACCTTTGCCTGCAAAACAAAAATAACTTGCTTATACAAAGACTTTAAAATCTCCATGCTTTTCTCATGAAGAATGTTGTGAACACATGCATGATAGATGTTGCATACACCTGTATGAACAGCCTGATAAACAGCGTTTTGATCAATTCTTTCCACAAGTGCATCTAAGTTACCATAATACGCTTTCGTATCATAATAAAATTGAAACAAATCAGCCGGTTCCCAATGAAGCAGTTCTTCCATTCCCGATACAAAACCACAGATATTTTCTCGCTCATCCATGACAGAAATGATACTATCATATGCATGTAGATCCTGCATCGACAACTTATCAAATATCACGACAACGTCGATATCACTTTGTGCATGCGCTTCATTTCGTCCGTAACTTCCTTGTAAGCCAATAAAAAGTATGCGTTTCTGAAAATGATGTAACAAGGATTTCACAAAATGATCCATCCAAGATTCTATGTTTACCACAAATTTCACCTCTTTCATATATCAAAATAAGAAATACCAAAAGCTGTCTTTTCGACAGCCTTTCAAATTTACGTGATTAAGATTCATACTATCCCTGTAAAACCAATGCGTGCTTTGGGCAAAAATCAGAACATTTTCCACATGCAATGCATCGATGTGTATCAATGATCGGCGCATGGAAATCAATCTGTGACAATGCCTGCATTGGACAAATCGCAACTGCCGGACATTTGTGATTCTGCGGACAGTTTTCAACCACAATGGTTAATACTTTCTTCATATAAGATCCCTTCCATTCCTTCTATATATATGAAGCAAACATAAATTTCATTCTATCCGTTGTTATATCAAATTATGCTTTGATGTAATCATCACTTCTGCCCGATGTTGGAAGTTTTTCCAGTGATTGGACAATGGAAAGCGCTTCTTCGCATGCCTCAGAATCCGATCCAAAAATATTCACTGTCAAAAGCTCTCCATCTGTGTAGTAACCAATGCATTTTTGAAAGATCGTGCATTTCTTACTTTTGGAACGGATATCAAATCCTTGTTCTTTATAGCCTTCCACACGCAGTGCATCTGTCGCAAATGCTTTCGCATCATTTGGAATACTGCATGTATATGCTTTTTCCATGATATCCGCAGGTAAATAAGAACCATCCAGACCGGATGCGATAAACTGCGTAATTCGCACAGTTAAATCACTGTCAGGCGCATAGAAAACGAATTGTTCTTCTTCCTCCACATACTTGGATGTCCAATCCTTTGGAAAGGTAATTTTCCATGCATCAAATACGGTATATTCTTTCATCTAATACTTCCTCCTTATAAATGATAAACCTCATCATAATTCTATCATTTCAAGCGTAAAAAAGAAACAAATATTTGAATTGGTATTTCTTTTTTCTTGTTCCAATTCAGAACAATTCATCGAAAGGCATATATCACAATCATACTCTTCGAATACTAAAAACATAATCAGTAAGACCCATTTCTCATTACCGGTTGTAATTTCCTTCTTAAAACAAGATCATAGAATGTTCTGAATCTAAGATTGTCTATAGACTTTTTAAAGCGAAGTTTAAACTGCCAACATCTTTAAACAAAGGTAAATACTTTGCTAAAACAGGAATACAAGTATCATCAATTATTGTTTTATAATAAAAATGAACCGAATAATTACTAACCTCATTTGTTTTTCATTTTCAATTACGTGTATATATAAAATTCCTTGACTATCCAAGATATCATTTCACTTTCAACTTGTAATTTGTATTACTTTTTATATCTCATATAAATCTTTTCATTGAATCCTTTTTGCTTACCATGCTTTTCTTTCATTCGTTTAAATTCTTTAAATCCTAAATTATTATAACAATTGATTGCTGACGTATTTATATCAGTAACATCCAATACGTAATCATTAAAATCACTTAATTTTAAGCTTTCTTTTATTAGAGTTGTGGCAATACCTTTTCTCTTATACTCTTTTTTTACTGAAACAAATTCTATATAACCTGTTGTTATTGGATAATCTAATTTTGATTCAAATTCTTCCTTTAATACTTTCTTTGCAATAACACCTTTAAAAAATCCAAAATATTTTTTATATGATGAACGATCTGTGATAACTGCACGACCATTACAATTTGAAATTGCCAAAACTCCAACGATTTTTCCATCAAGTTCTGCTACAAAAAATTTATCTATTACGATCCCACTACTAATTGCTCTAGCAGTAGTAACAATATCCTTACATAAAATAGAAAAATCTTTTTCAAATGCCTCTGCTATACATAAAGCAATATCCTCTCGATCACCATTTTTTGCTTTTCTTACAATTATTTTCACATAATCATCTCTCTTTCAAATTGTAATTTGTTATTCAATGGTAAATTCAATTGCTACATAAAAAGTTTCGTATTTTCCTTTTTCATATTCATAATCAATTCCCTTTACAATTCTATAAGTTCCTTCTGCAAGTTTACCATATCCATGTTCCCAATTCAGTTCTATCTCTTTTGACTCTTTAGATTTTAAACCAAAAGCCGGTAATGTAAAATTTAATTCAACATTTATTTTATGCCATTCTCCATCTTTTTTAATCTCTATCTCATATGGATTTCCGTATTGAAAATTTTTATCACCATTATTAGTTAAAACCAGGGTAACACCTTTATTTGTTAATGTTTCCTCTTTAATAGTCATTGCAACATCGTTTTGTGAAATCTTAATATCAGATTTATTTCCTATATCAAATTCATTTTTTGATTTTCCACAACCTGTCAATCCTAAAACCATACTCCAACATAATAAAATAGTTAACATTGTCTTTTTCATAATCATTCCTCCATTCCACAAATTACCATTTGTCTTTCTATTTAATTATATCAAAAAAGAGTAAATCTTAAATATGATCTACTCGATAAATTGTAATTTGCATTACTCTCTATTTGGATTTCTTTTTATAAATAGTAATTTCTTCAAATCGTCTATGATAGAATTATTGGTTAAATTAAACATCACCCATTTTCCATCGTGGAATGTTTCAGCATTGTCATAGGTTTCTAATACATTAGATGAAAGTTCATCTCTTATTTCTTCAACTTTAATTCTTTCATCTTTTCCAAAGATAATCATAAATCCTAATGTATTACCCTTAAAATAAAATGCACATAAAGTTTTTCCACCTTTTCTAAACTTATATTCATAAGTCCATTTTTTGCCACCATTATTCCATATTTGCTCCATATCATAAAGTTTTGTTATTTCATCAACAATATCATAAAAAATATTAACCTTATCAATTCCCACTAATTTTTCAAGTTCTTCTCTTTTTATATTTTCCATAACTGAATCCTCTTAGAAATTACTATTTGTCTTTCTATCTAATTATAGCAAAAAAGAGTAGGTCTTTAAATATCCTCTACTCAATAAATTGTATTTTTTAGTTATATCTTATTGAACATTACTGTCTTTTCTTTCATTGATATTTTACCTACTTTATATCCATATTCTTTAGATTCCTTTTTGTAAGTCAAAAAGGAATGGTCTATATCAAATCCTAAAATATTTTTAATTTCTTCATAAGATAATTTATATCTGCTTTTCTTATTTTCTTTTAAATATCTCCATAATGGCTCATATTTGCTCTTTCCTAACACCTCTTGAAATTGTAATTTAATCTTCAATTTTTATAATAATATCATATGCAGCAGAACATTCTTCTTTAGACAACTTTGTTTCATTTACCAGATATTCTATTGCCTCATCTCTGTTATCAAACTTTTTCAATATATCTCTTACTTCTTTAAATTTTTCAATAACAGCCTGAATTTCAGTATTCATAATCTCTTACCTCACTTGTGATTTACCACAATAAATTTATTGCACTAGCAACACCTATACCTATTAAGATTATTATCCATCCTATTGTTTTTTATGTTCTTTAAACCATTTTGACATATTTACCACTCCTTCTCTTCGTCAAATTACTATCTGTATGACAGATTAGCAAAAATTACAACTAATCTACATGTACACAAATAACACTTGAACTTATACAAATATTATAATACTTTTCATATCCTTTTAAAAGTTATTGTGTACATTTTCTTTTAAGAAATTCAAACAGTTTTATAATTTTTTATGTACCAAATCAAGAGTTACTTTTTAGCAGGATAAGGGTGTATTACAAACAACTTGCCAGTGGCAAGTTTATCCCTAAAATAAAGGGTTTCTTAGATTTTGAATTGTATTACAAAATCTTTTTTGTTTTACTTTCGTATTACAAGAAAATAGAAAATATTATATAAAAAGGGCTAGTTATTTTACAATATGTATTACAAATAACCCGTTTTTTCTACCTAAAAACTAACCAATTTGTACCAAAATTTGATATTTTTAAAAGAAATATATAACCTTAGTTGGTACAAAAATATGTACCTTACATATTTACATTTATAATATTTATTGGACTAACAGGAATTTCTAATCCATAACTCGTTATTTTAAATTTATCAATGATGGGTATTAATTTAAATGGTTCATTAAAGTAATTACCTTTATTATATTTGAGCATAAATTGATGATCATTAACTTGTTCTTTCTTTAATTCTTGATAATCAATAGGAAAGCTTAATTGTAATTTAATCATCACTATCTTTGTTAATGTAGTTATATTTTTTAGTTTTAATAATTAAATAAATATAAACTATAAAGAAAATTATTGCTAGGCTAATCCCAACAGGCATAGCAAATTTTGAAACACCATTTATAGCAATACTAATAAATAAAAATTCTAAAAATCCAACCAGCAAAGTTATTGCAATATACTTTACTTCTTTAGGTACTTTGGTACTATTTATTATATCAGCAAATATCCATTCCATACTCTCACTCCTAAATTGTAATTTTTAGTTATCTATTTTTTAAATAATTTAATATTTTAGTTGTTAATGGTTTAAATATTAAATACATTACATATCCAATGATGCCACCCATTACATTAGTTAACAAATCAGTTATATCTGCTGACCTAACCCCATTTATTAAAGGTTGTAATAATTCTATACCTAAACTTAATAGAAAAGTATAAAAAGCAATTTTTAATAGTTTCACATTTTCTTTTTTTATAAAAGGTACTAAAAATCCAAAAGGAATTGTCATTATAATATTTAATCCCACTTGCCTAACAAAATCGCCTCTACTATTTAAAACATCAATAAAAGGGACTAAATTCATTGGAGTATATGGGTGATTAAATATAAATGGCAAAGATGTTATTATTGGCATTAAAGTAAAATACAATACAAAAGATAAGTATATATACATTGTAGTATTTACAACCAGTACATCTCTACCTTTTTCTTTCCATTTCTTATAAAATTTCCAAAAATATATTATTATTAAAAATATAAAATCCACTAACTCTTTCATATTGTTTTCTCCTCGACAAATTACTATTTGTACAACACTTTGATAATCTAATTATACACCTTTTTAAAGTTTTTTAATAGTTATAAAGCACAAAAAAAGTAGGCTATGGAAAATTCCATAGCCCATAGTATTTTTCTTTTTATTGCTAACGATTATCTTATATGGTTCTTAAACACTTAAATTCGTTTTATCAAATTTAATCAAATGCCCATCTATAAACTCAACTTCTAAGTTTCCCATACTAACTTTCATTTTTAGTTTCTTTTTAATTTCACAAGGAAATTCTAGATTTTCTATGGTCGTTTTCATAAAATTTCATCAATTCCTTTAAACAATGCAAAAAGCCCATAATATCAAATATTATGAACTTTAAATATAGTTAATCGCCAAAGTGCGACTTTTAACCTCAATGGTGCGGGTGAAGGGACTCGAACCCCCACGGATAAACCGCCAGATCCTAAGTCTGGTGCGTCTGCCAATTTCGCCACACCCGCAAGTTTGTGCCGAAATCTTTCAAGTCAGAATTCATCGACTGAATTATTATATCAAACAATCTGATAAATTGCAAACTTTTTTATGCGCATGACTGCACTATTCCCCCATTTCTTCCAATACTCTTAAATTCTGATACATAATGGTCTTATAATCAACCCCGGCCTCTTTTTCTTTTGCAGTCAACGAAGAAAGATTACTCATATCTATTGAAATCAGACCAAGTTCATCCACCATCTGATCATGCAAAGCGAGCATATCTTCACTTAAATTGGACTCTTTCACAATATAGCGAACCTTGTCATTTTGAATTCTTTGTTTGATGGCATCCATTTGTGCCTTATTGGGTATGGCGCCATAACGAGAAAGACATACAGGATATACACGGATTCCATAAGATTTCTGCCAATTACCAAAACTTGGTGTAATAGAAACAAAAGAGATTGATTTACCACTGTCCTTCAACAGCTGATAATCCGCATCCAGTCGAGCCAAATCATTTTCTAACGCTTCAAAATTCTGCCGGAAAACTTTGGCAAATTCAGGATAACGTTCGGACAACCAATCGCAGACGGTCGCTCCCATTGAACTCATGGAAATTGGATCGATCCATAACATTGGATCCTTATTGTAAAGATCGATGTCTTTAAAGGCATCCCCTTCATACCATGCGGTTTCCACAGTTACTTCCCTGCCATTCAAATTGGTAGATGTATAGCGTTTAAACTTATTCAATGCAGAAATCGAACTCAAATCGACCATGGTAATTCTGGAAGATCGAATATCATCCAAATATAGTTCCATATAAGGTTCTAAACCGCCAATATAGAACAGTACATTGCTTTCTTTTAGTACTTTCTTATAATTTTCATTTATTTTTGCGCGCTGAATCAGCGTATCCTGTGAAATATTGGTTACCGTTACATAATCTTGCCCGATCTGCTTTACCAGATACTCAACAGGATAATTTGTCACGACAACGGTTGGCGCACTTGGTTTACAGCCCGTCAATAGAATCAATAAGATAAAGATTGAAAGTATGGCAAGTTTATTTTTCATACTGTCCCTCCTTGTTTTCCATTATATCATAAAAGACGTAGAGGTGGTAGATAAAACACGCCAATCTAGATAGGAAACATACAAATTCTACTCCATCTCTTTTACACATTCTTCCTGAAT
This sequence comes from Erysipelotrichales bacterium, assembly GCA_910576345.1. Taxonomy (GTDB): domain Bacteria; phylum Bacillota_I; class Bacilli_A; order Erysipelotrichales; family Erysipelotrichaceae; genus C-19. The sequence continues at coordinate 44,728 of CAJTIT010000001.1, read as the reverse complement.
TTCTTTCATAAGCTGCATTTCTTCTTTGGTAAAACTGCGATGCGCTAACAAATCTGGCCGCTTCTTTAGTGTACGCTTTAACGATTGTTTTAAACGCCATTTGCGAATCCGTTCATGATGACCGCTCAAAAGCACTTCCGGAACCTTTTTGCCATGATAATCAATGGGTCTTGTATACTGCGGATACTCCAATAGTCCGTTTTCAAAGGAATCATCCTCAAAAGATTCCTTCTGAATCACATTTTCAATCAAACGTATTACCGCATCTGTGATTACCATCGCAGCACACTCGCCGCCCGTCAGTACAAAATCTCCCAAAGACACTTCCATATCGACTTCATCACGAATGCGTTCATCAAAGCCTTCATAATGACCGCATAATAAGATGAGATGCTCAAACGATGCAAATTCATGCGCCATCTTTTGTTGAAACGTTTCTCCTTGCGGTGTTAACATCACTACGCGCGATGAGGGCGTTCGAATATCCTTTATGCAGTCCAATATTGGCTGACACATCAAAACCATGCCGGCGCCGCCTCCACAGGGGGTATCATCCACATGATGATGCTTATCTTTCGTATAAGAGCGATAATCGATGCATTCAAAAGTTATCAAATTTCGATCAATGGCACGCTTTAATATGGAAGTATTTTGAAAGCCCTCAAACATTTCAGGAAACAGTGTCAGAACGCTGATTTTCATAACATACCCTCAATGGGCTCTACAATCAGCCGTTTTTGTAAGATATCCACATCTTTTACGAACGCTTTCGTATAAGGCAACAACCACTCTGATTCACCACGAATACGCAAAACTAACTGCGCACCGGTCTCGATTAATTCCACCACTTCTCCTAAAAACGCTTGGTTTGGATCATAGACATGCATCTGCATTAAATCATGATAATAAATCTCATCGTCCGACAATGGCGTAAGTTGATCCTCATGAATACAAAGTCTTGCGCCTTTCCACTTTTCCACTTGATTGATATCATCATATTCTTTGAACTTCGCAATTATCATAGGATGCTTTTCTCTTGCATATGCTATGGTCAAGGGTAAATAACGGTTGTCAAATTCTAAATACACCTTATTTTCTTTTGCGAATCGTTCATTGATAAAATGCGTCTGCGGCTTTATTTTAAGTTCTCCTTTGATGCCATGCGTATTGGCCACATATCCAATCGTTCTATATTTCATGTCTTTCACCTCACAAAAAAGATGCGTCATTGGCGCACCTTAATAAGATTCAAATCTGATATTGATGCGTTTGTCTTCCTCTTTTCTAGAAGCAACCGACATCATATGACGAATCGCAGAAGCCATACTTCCTTTTCTTCCAATGAGTCGCGCAACATCATCGTTATTTGCGTACACATAAACAAGAATTTCATGTTCATCCAAACTTGGCATGATTTTTACCGATAGGCTTTCTTTATCTTCGACAATTGGTCTTACAAGATTCATTACAACTGCTTCGTAATCAACCATAATTATTTCGCATTCTTTTCTTCGTGCAGCTGTTTCATGATACCTTCTTTTGATAAAATATTGCGAACAGTATCAGAAGGCTGTGCACCGTTTTTCAGCCATTTCATAGCCAGTTCTTTATCCACTTTAATTTCTGCAGGATTTTTTGTAGGATTGTAAGTACCAATCGTTTCAATAAAACGTCCATCTCTTGGAGAGCGTGAATCTGCCGCTACGATACGATAAAAAGGCATACCTTTTTTACCCATTCTTTTCAAACGTAATTTTACCATTTATAATTTCCTCCTAAATTGTTTTTTTTCTTTGAACGTGTATAAGTATATCATACTTTTTCATGGTGTCAAGGTTTTTTACTTGCCACTTCCTTTAAAATTTTCTTCCTTTTTTGCCCATACCTGGAAAACCGCGCATTTTTCCCATGCCTTTCAATCCTCCCATACCCATAGGCATTTTTCCGCTGCCTGCCATTTGTGACATCTGACGCATCATTTGTTTCATCTTCTCAAATTCGTTCAACAAGCGATTGACATCCTGAACGCGAGTTCCTGATCCATTGGCAATGCGGTTCTTTCTACTTGCTTTTAAAATATTTGGATTTTTGCGTTCTTCTTTCGTCATACTTAAAATAATCGCTTCTCTTACTTTCATCGTATTTTCTGCCTTATCTTCATCCAGCTGGTTGGCCATTTGTGAAAATCCCGGAATCAGTTTCATCATACCGCCAAGAGAACCCATTTTTTTAATCTGTTGGAATTGGAACAGCATATCATCCATTGTGAATTGTCCGCTCATCATGCGCTGCGCTGATTTTGCGCCTTCCTCCATATCCATTTTCTCTTGTGCCTGTTCCACAAGTGAAACGATATCGCCCATACCTAAGATACGATCTGCCATGCGATCCGGATGGAACACATCCAAATCATCGATTTTTTCTCCAAGACCAACAAATTTAACCGGCACATGAGTAATCGAGCGTACAGACAAAATACCGCCGCCTCTGGAATCTCCATCCAGTTTTGTTAAAACAAGTCCGGTTACTTCCAATTGTTCATGGAATGATTTCGCTACGTTCACAATATCTTGTCCGGTCATCGCATCTACCGTTAATAAGATATCATCCGGCTGTACATCCTGCTTGATATCGGAGAGTTCCTGCATCAACGCTTCATCAATATGTAAACGTCCTGCCGTATCAAAAATCACGGTATCATAATGATGTTCTTTTGCATATGCCATCGCCTGTTTGGCGGTTTCTGATGCAGGTACGTCCACGCCTTTGGAGTAGACCTCGACGCCTATTTTTTGACCAAGCGTCTTAAGCTGTTCAATTGCGGCCGGACGTATGATATCACATGCGACCAGCAAAGGATTTCTGCTTTGTTTTTTCTTAATCACATTGGCAATTTTTGCGGCAGCCGTTGTTTTACCGGTACCTTGTAAACCAACCATCATGATCGTAGTGATGCCATTTTGTTTATAGTTGACAGGCGCATCCTCTGTTCCCAATAGTGCGACAATCTCATCATGTACGATTTTTACAACCAGCTGTCCCGGATTGATGGATGTCATGACTTCCGTTCCCAATGCTTTTTCTTTTACTTTTTCAATAAATTCTTTCACAACCGTATAGTTGACATCAGCTTCTAATAATGACATGCGTACTTCTCGTAACATATCATTCATATTTTTTTCGGTTAATTTTCCTTTTCCTGTAATATTGCGGAATGCTTTATTCATACGTTCACTTAATGATTCAAACGCCATTGTATTCACACCTTCCTGTTGAATTTCTCAATGTTTAAATTATATCATAACCAAAGCATCCATGAAAGTTATTCTTGCGCTTTCTGATAGATTTCAATGGAAAACTGAAGTTGGATTTCAAGTTCTTGTATTTGTTTTAGTTTTTCTATTTTTTCTTTTGGTGTTCGATATGCATAGGGCGTCATAGAAAAAAGCGTCATCACATCACTTGTTTCTTCGATCACGATTTTTGTTTTTAACAGTTCCGTATGTATCCACTTCATTTGTGTGTGGGAGATATATTTCAGTTTATTTTCGTAAACATCATCATATAAAAGCTGTTTCAATTCCCACAAATGTTTTGGTCCCGGTCCGACTTTGATAAAGGTACCGCCTTGTTTAAGAACACGGATGATTTCTTCTATGTATATGGGCGCAAACACACTGATACATGCATCTGCACAGCTATCAGAAACTGGCATATCATGGACACTGGCAATCGCATAATGTACACTCGTATGCGCTTTGGCCGCCTCTTTGCACGCCGCTTTTGATAAATCAAATCCGTATATTTCAACATTTGGATTCGTTATTTGAAATTGATTGGTATAATACCCTTCTCCACATCCTGCATCAATCAAAACAGTTGGTTGTATTTGTTGGATAAGAGCACTCAAACGATTTCTCAATTCTTGATAATAATCTTTGTTTAAAAAAGCAGATCGGGCCTTTACCATTTCTACATTGTCGCCACTGAGCGATTTTCTATTGTTTGCCAAATGGACATATCCTTGTCTAGCTGTATCGTAATGGTGTTTGTTTTGACATGTATATCCGTTATTCAAATTTATGAGTGGTGTATGACAAACAGGACAGCGATAATGCATATTTCTCATCCCTTCCAAGTAAATTCATTATAACAGAAGAATAAGGAAAAAGCATCACTGATTAAATTGAATGCTTAAGTAAAACAAATGATTTTTAACTTCTTCTTGATGAGCTACTTAATGAGCTGATCTGTGATAAAAAGAAAGGCAAATGAAATATAAAAGAAAAAATATATAGTGAAATCATAAACGTAAATATATATCCTCTAGTTTAACAGGTGTACAATAGAGTCAACTTAAAGAATTGTTAATCGGCTCTTTTTAAATATACTATCTAGGTATATTAGTTGAAGAAATATTAAATAAAGGAATTTGTTTACTACAGATTTAAAAGAAAATGTGATGAATAAGCATCACATGATACTATGTCGATATCGATATGATCTGAGACTTACAAAGAAAAAGCACCAATCCTAAGATTGATGCCCATGTGTTTGCCAATAAATAAATTTTCACTTCTTATCGGAAGTTATTGTTTTGATTGTTTCTGCTAAATTGGTTGTTACGATTGTTGTTTTGATTGTTTCGGTTGTTGTTTTGATTGTTTCGGTTGTTGTTTTGATTGTTTTGGCGATTGTTTTGTTGGTTGTTTAAACCACGGTTATTCTGATTGTTTTGGCAGTTGCCTTTGCAGTCATTTGACTGATTTTCACGCTGGTATTCTTTGCGGTGCTGCTGCTTTTCAGATTCTACATCTGCGCCTAATTCAATACCCATTTCGTACTGATACAAATCTTGCTCAACCTGTTTTTCATTTGCATACTGTTTTTTTCTTTCCATTTTATTCACCTCACAACTAGTATGAGATAATTTTGTAATAGTATACAAATTAAATTAAAATAAGTCTTCGTTTTCATCCTGTTCTTTGTTTGGATAGATATCAATATGCTCGATTTGATCTACACATGATGTAAGCAGTGATTCATAGTCAAAACGCTGTTCCATTTTCACTGCTTTGGCAATACTTGGTTTCGTAACCGGATTTTGCGGCGTAAAAATTGTGCAACAGTCCTCAAAAGGAAGTATACTGGTTTCATAAGTACCAATCTGTTTGGCCAACTGAATGATTTCCAACTTATCCATTGTACATACAGGACGTATAACCGGCATACAGGTCACATCATTGATGCACAACATACTTTCTAATGTCTGTGACGCGACCTGTCCAATGCTTTCTCCGTTCACAATCGCCAGCGCATGGATTTGTTCACTCAATCGCTGAGCAATGCGCACCATCATTCTGCGCATGATCGTAATCGCATAGCTTTCATCACAATTTTGATAAATGGCCAGTTGAAGTTCTGTAAATGGTACGATATGCACACGCACATGCCCTTGATAGCGTGATACCAAACGTGCCAGTTCCAGCACTTTTTCTTTTGCACGATCAGAAGTATAAGGTGGGGATGCATAATGAATACATTCAATGGCAACGCCACGTTTCATCGTCAAATAGGCTGCCACCGGCGAATCAATTCCACCACTTAGCATGATTAGTGCCTTTCCGCCTACACCTATCGGATAACCGCCTGCGCCACCAATGCGTCCTGTCATTAAATAGGTATCTTGTTCATGAATCTCAATTTGAATTTTCAAGTCCGGATGTTTTACATCTACTTTTAGATCCGTTTGTTTCAAAATGGGGCCTGCGACAGCACGATTGATTTCATCGGAAATCATTGGAAATCGCTTATCGCTGCGCTTCGTATCAATTTTGAAAGTTTTGGCGTCTGCTTGTTTGGCGATGCGTAAACTCATTTCTTTGATATGCTCAATATTTGAATCAACACGAATCGCAAATGAAAAGGAACTGATGCCAAATACATGGGATAAAATTTCCGCAACCTTATCGGCATCTTCGCCATGTAACAAAATATATAAGCGATCATGCGTTCGCTCATATGTCAGATGCGGATATGCGCGTAATGCATTTTTCACATTCACCAGCAATCGTTTGATAAAGTCTTTCTTGTTTTTTCCTTTTGTGGATAACTCTCCAAATCGTACCAATATATGATTGTATTCTATTTTATTTTGTACCATAGTCATGATTTATCTCCTTACACGCTTTGATCAGTGCCTGTATTTCTTCCATGGTGGTGAGGTAGGAAAGCGATATGCGGATCGCATGTGTCGATATCACATCACCTAAACCCATAGCCGACAATACATAAGAATGCGCCTTTTTATGAGAGGAACATGTACTTTGCGCTGAAACACAAATTCCACGCTCATTGAGTGCATTTAACATAATCTCACTGCCCACATGTAAAAATGAAACGTTCAAAATATGCGGCAACGCATCATTAGGACTGTTAATGGTCACATCATCCATTTCCCGGAATGCCTGCCTTAACGTATCATTTAATTGTTTTACATGTGCATATGTGTTTCCCTGTTCCTCCAGTGCCAAACGCAGTGTTTTCGCAAATACGATATTCACCGGCGCATTACTGGTGCCACCGCGAATACCTGATTCCTGTTGTCCGCCATTGATTAATGGCAATAAGGACAGATTGTCTTTTTTGTAAAGAATGGCGCTTCCTTTACAGCCGTAAATTTTATGTGCGGAAACGGTCACCATATCGATTTGTTCATAAGGTATATTTATCTTTCCGACTGCTTGTACAGCGTCCACATGAAATACCGCCCTTGTCTGTTCATGTATCATCTTGGCACATTCCTCTATCGGATTCAGTGCGCCTGTTTCATTGTTTACTGCCATGACGGAAACCAAAATCGTATCTTTTCTAAATGCCTGTTTAAGTGTTTCTATGTTCACGATGCCTTCTTTGGTTATCGGTAAATAAGTCACTTCAAAGCCAAAATGTTTTTCCAACTGATCGCATGCATGCAATACACTGGAATGTTCCACACAGGTAGTGATGATGTGTTTTCCTCGATACATATTGGCAAGCGCAAATCCTTTGATTGCCCAACTGTTTGACTCACTCGCACAAGATGTAAAAAATATCTCAGAGGCAGAAACAGAGAAAAGCTGTGCAATCTGTGCACGGCTTTTTTCCATCAGCTTTTGACTTTCTCTTCCGATTTGATGCAAAGAATCTGCATTTCCATAATATACACGCAGAACCTTTTGATAAGCATCCAATATTTCTTTGCGAATGGGGGTCGTGGATGCATAATCCAAATATATCATTTTACTCCACCTGATTCATAATGCTTGGATCTTTTTTGCTGATCAAATTTTCATAAGCGCCCGGATGCATTTTCTCAATGGCTTGGATACCAATTTTCAACGCTTTCGTATATTGACCGTTACGGAAACACAATTCACAACGTGTCAGTTCTGAATCGATATCCGGATAAGAGGAACGATAACGATTGCCGAACACTATTGTGTTTTCTACCATATTGGCCATTCCTACCAGATTATTTACACTGTTGTAAAGCGTATATATGTAATCAATCGCATTCTTCAATTCAGCGTTCATGCGTTTTACATCAAGTGGTGTGTTATCTAATATACAAGAGATTTCTTTGATCATGACTTTGGCGCGATGCAGATCTTCCTGATATTTCTGTGAAACGCTCGGCAAACGATGTTTTTTCATTTTCACATGAATTTCATTTACGATCAGCTGTAATTTTACCAACTGTTTTTTTGCGCGTTCTTCATCGCTGCACGCTGTTTCCAGTTTCACTTTCATCTTCGCTACTTCATCCATGAAGATCGTATTACTTTGATCCAACTCTTTATATGTGATCAAAACTGTTGTATAAGGTATTGTTTTTTCCAAAATGATTTTTTCCAATCGGCGTTTCATTTCGTTCAATGCGCTCAAACGTTCGCTTGTCTCTTTGAGTTTATCTGTCCAGTTTTCAAATCCAAATCGCTCATATACTCGATTATACAGTTTTTCTATGGTTTCAACATCTTGATTGACCGCACGTATGGATTCATATAAGATATCCACATTCTTATTGACTTCTTCAAATGCTTTTTCTTCCTTGTCGATTTGTTCCTGTAACTGTGTCAAGCGTTTTTCGCATTCATCCAAATCTTCTTCGATATTGTCAACTTGACCATTGCGCAGTTTGTTCAAATCTTCTTTCAACATATCGGAAATAAGTTCCAGATTTTTGGTGATTTCCAAATGTTCCAAATATACGCCCTTGTTTTTGCATTGTGAATAATTATAGCCAACTTCATCAATGACACGCGGCAATACGCCTTTGGCACGCTCATACAGCGCAGGCAATGATTCTAACAGTGCTTCCAAGCGATGAATGGTTTCTAAAATCTCTTGTTGCTGATCCGCAGCTTTGGAAAATTCGGATGCGAACATCCATTCTTCAAATAGCGAAAACATTTTTTCAATGGCGCTGATTTCTCTTTCCAAATATTCATTTGCTTGATGATAGGATGTTCGGTTGTCGTTGATTTTACGCTTGACGTTTCGAAATTCCTCTTTCAGCTTATTGATTTGTTCTCTTTGTTCACTTTCTTTTTCCAATACTTCATCAAGCGCTTCATTGACGTGATTGGCGTTTTCTTCACACTGATTTAACATCGTCACGAGTGTGGACATTTTACGATTGGCTGCCTTTGTTTTTCTCACATAGACCAGATCGTCAATTTCTGCCAACATGACGCTGCATTCTTTCAGTTTTTCCGATACAAGATCGAAATCGTTCTTACAAACCTCTACACGCTGTGCCATTTCTTGATTCACTCTAGATAGGGCAACCGCTTTATTTAATTTAAAGGAAAGTGGAATGCTTTTGAGTGAATTATACTTCAATTCCAGTTCATCCAGTTCTTTTTTTGCTTTTTTCTGCCTGAGCATTATCATGACAATCGTCAAAATGACAAGCAGTACGGTTGCGATTATTATATATACCAATATTTCCGGAGTAACGATATTTTTTATATTCGCGATAAATTCATCCATGGCGATACCTCACTTACTGTAATATTTGACTTTGCTTTCTAGTTGTTATTATATCATATTTTAATTATGAGTACATTATCAATTCTGAATTTCTTGCGATAATTAACAAGTTTTATGTTTTCTTGTGAAAATAAAGACAGATGTAAAATTCATGAAATGTTTCCGATAAAACTATGAAAGATATCATAAACTCTGTCATCCATTCCCTCTTTCAGTCAATATCAAAAGAACAGATATCATCTATTCTTTCATTTAACAAAAAATATCGATGATCTGTACACCTTCATACTGAAATGTTTCATATCGAGTTCCTATGATCAATACTTTATAATACGTATCCAATATATCCAATACAGTAGAAACTTCACGCATGAATGTTCTATCATTCGTAATATGATCACTTACTTGGATATAGATACGCTCATCTTTTTTCTTATTTACAAAATCGATCTCTGTTTTATATAGTTTACCTACGTAAACTTCATACCCTCTGCGTTTCATTTCAAGATAGACTTTCATACGCTCAATCAAAGTCCATGTTTTTTGTTGGGTTTACAGCGTATCTAATGGAAGAATCAAATGTGCAATATTTACTATTCGTTGATAACACGGATGTAATTACCATATATTGCATTTTTTCGCTAATGGCATCAAACAAAACATAAAAATCATTCTTCCGTCCTCGTATAAATTAAAGGTCACTTTTTCACTCAGAGAGTTTTATGTTTTTTGTGAAAATAGAAACAGCTGAGAAAACGTTCCATTGATCAGGCGCAAGAATCTAAAAAAATCCAAATTATGGATTTTTATCGTATTATTTGTTTTTATAAGAATCATCGATTTCTAACAATTTCCTTATTGTATTCGCTGTTCGTATGGTTATTTTGTTTTTACAATTTGCTTTGGCTGTTTGAGACCACCAATTCGTTTTTTGATAATCTTTACGGATATAAGACCAAAAAACAACTTGACCATGATGAAATACTTTTTCATACTCTTTTTTTGGATCACCAATTTCATCATAGAATGTTTCATAGGATAAAGACGGCATCAGAAATATCATGTTATCATACATGTCCTTATGATCATTCCCCCACCAGTCAGGCGCATGAAGCAATATTTCCATCAAAGCATCACGCTTCATGACAAACACAGGAATTTCAAATCCAAATGTATGGTTTATGATTTTTTTCAATTTGTTTGAACAGTAACAATCATCCTCTGTATCACTTGAAAAAAGGACATTTCCACTGTTCAGATATGTTCTGACATCATAAAACCCATGATCTTCAAAGCAATTTTTTAAATCCGGCATAGCGATTTTATTTTTTCCACTGATATTGATGCCGCGTAACAAAGCAATATATCGTGTCATAACAAACCCCTTCCCTTATATGGGCATACGTCTAATAAAACTATAATGGTTATTTTTGTTATGCATCCAAGTTTTTTATTTTTGACACATCACTCAAATATGTTTCCACATATCCGCATTTCGGACATACCGCACATTGTATTTGCCCTAAGCTACCTTTCAAAAAACCATGTTTGGTAACATTAATACCCTATACACTGACATCCTTTTTTATATCTAAATTCTCTATCATTTCCGTATGACATCGAATACATTTACGCATAGGATACCCTCCCTTTTTTATTGATGATTATAGCGAAAACAGTGCATCCAAAAAATCAAGAAAAATTTTCAAAACGTATCGCTTAATTTCCATAATCGAATGATACTCACAATGATCAACAATACACTGATGATACATACGCATTATCCAATATCTTCATCCGGATATGCAAAAACAAAAACTTAAGCGATAAACAATATCAATCCAACGATAAAAGAGAACATATACATTTGTAATTCATTTACATATGCCCCGCATTCATTTTACAGAATCCTAATCCTGTATCGGAGAATCTTCACACCTTCCTATTATAGAAATTTTATTCATTCGTAATCATATGATTCATCGTTTTACTAAGTTTAGTGTATCACGTTTACCATTGATTTTCAATAACGATGAGAAGAATGCATATAAAAAACCGTGATATTCAAATTTTGAAAATGCACGGCTTTAATTCGTTTTCTGTTTCTTTATTACTTTGTACTGTTGGCCACCCATTTACTGATTTCATTCACCAAGATAACAACCAAAGACAATGCGAATACAATTCCCCAAGATGATAAAGGAAGCGCACAAGTCTTTAACAGAATTTGAAAAATCGGTAGCTGACATACCATAATCTGTAATAACGTACTACAAACAATCGTTAAAATCAGCCATTTGTTTTTCAATAATCCAACATTGAAAATCGAATGTGTGCGTGATCGTAAATTTAGCGCATGGAACAACTGTGAAATCGATAAAACCATGAATGCCATGGTCTGCGCCATTTGTTCTGAAGTGTTCAATCCATAACGAAAGGCAACTAACGTAATCGTCCCAATTAACATGCCATTTAGAACGGTAAATACCATTCCACCATGTGCAAACAGACTCTCTTTGGCATCACGCGGCTGTTCTTTCATGATGTATTGATCTTTAGGATCTACGCCAAGCGCCAACGCAGGAAACGCATCGGTAATCAAATTGACCCATAAAATCTGAATGGCACTCAATGTAGAGACCACATTGGGCATTAACAGAATTGCCAGAAACAATGACATAATCTCGCCTAAATTACAGCTTAACAAGTAAAGCACAGCCTTTTGAATATTGGCATAGATGTTTCTTCCTTCTTCTACAGCCGTCACGATTGTTGCGAAATTGTCATCTGCCAAAATCATATCACTGGCCTGTTTTGATACATCGGTTCCTGTTTTTCCCATCGCTATACCGATATCGGCTCGTTTGAGAGATGGCGCATCGTTGACACCGTCACCACTCATGGCGACAATTTTTCCTTGTTGCTTGAATGCGGAAACAATACGTACTTTATGTTGCGGCGTCACACGTGCAAACACCCGACAATGGGATACTTTTTTCACCAACTGATCATCACTCAATTCATCCAATTCCATACCGGTTATGATTTGTTTTTCATCTTTCGCAATGCCCAACTGGCGCGCAATCGCAAATGCAGTCAGCGGATGATCGCCAGTGATCATAGCCACATCGATTCCGGCAGAATGGCAAGTACATATTGCATCCTTTACCTCTTCACGCGGCGGATCCATTAAACCAACCAACCCGATAAAAGTCATTTGTTGTTCTAACGTAGCATAGGGATCGGTGGTACGACGATATGCCACAGCCAATACCCGAAGTGCTTCATTGGACATTTTTTTAGCGACATCCATAATACGATTTCGCTCATAGCTGCTTAACTTGATAATCTGCGTTCCACTCTTCACATGAGTACAGCTTTCCAAAATACGTTCCACTGCACCTTTTGTATAAGCATAATAAGTGGAACCATGTTGATGCAGCGTCGTCATTTTCTTACGGTTGGAATCAAACGGAAGTTCATTGACTCTTACATAACGTGATTCTTCATCGTTTTTATCGACACCATGTGTTAGTGCATAGGAAACAAGTGCAGATTCCGTGGATTCTCCCATGAGTTCACCTTGTTGAAGAATCGCATTATTGCACAATACAAGAGCGCGAAGCAGTTCTTGATCAGGAACGTCATATACTTGATTGTTCCAGCATTTAACCACATGCATTTTATTTTGTGTCAGCGTTCCGGTTTTATCGGAACATATCACACTTACCGATCCCAGTGTTTCTACCGCATGCAGTTTACGTACAATCGCTCTGTTTTTGGACATCATCTGCACGCCCATGGCAAGGACGATGGTAACCACTGCCGGTAAACCTTCCGGAATCGCAGCCACCGCAAGTGAAATGCTTAACAATAACATATCAAACAGATCTCTTCCTTGTATCAGTGCAACGCCAAACATGGACAGACAAACAATCAAACATAATATTCCCAATATTTTGGACATATGGGCAAGCCGCATTTGTAACGGAGTCATTTCTTCCTTTTGACTGCTCAACATTGCCGCAATTTTACCGACCTCTGTCTGCATACCGGTAGAAACAACAACGCCCCTTGCCTTTCCATATGTAACGAAGGTGGACATAAATACCATATTTTGCTGATCCGCAACAGGCATTTCCTTGGTGTAAATCGCATCCGCATCTTTTTCAACTGCTTCACTTTCCCCCGTCAATGTACTTTCTTCCACTTTCAAATTTTTGGCTGCGATTAAACGCATATCTGCTGGAATATACTGTCCAACTTCCAGATCCACGACATCACCAACCACTAGCGCAGATGCATCCACTTCCTTGATATATCCGTTTCGGATAACATGCGCTTTGGGGGATGCAAGTTTCTCCAAAGCGTCAATGGCTTTTTCCGCTTTAAACTCTTGAATCACTCCAATGATCGCATTCATCACTATCACAAACAATATGATGGCAGCGTCCATCATTTCATGCAGGAAAAAAGAAACCGCAGCGCCAACTATCAGAATCATGACCATCGGGTCATGGAATTGTTCAAAAAACAATCCGAATATCGATTTCTTTTTCTGCTTCTTCAATTCATTGGCGCCCAATTCTCTTCTTCTGCGTGCTGCTTCTTGTGTGCTCAAACCTTTATTTGCGTCACTTTTTAATTCTTTCAGCACTTCATAGGCATTTTTGCGATAACTCATAGACACCCTCCTTATCGCTAACACTGTATGTTCACTCCTATATCTTCTATGATTGATTCGACAAAAACACAAAATAAAAGCACACATTTCTGTGCGCATGATACTCATATTATCTACGAAAGAACGAAGGAATTGGATTATCTTTGTCGTCTTCCGGTTCACTTTCCTGAAAACGTGGTGTTTCTGGCTGTGCCGGTTTTGGCTGCGGTTGTGCAAAGCTTGTCGCAGAAGTAGATTTTGGAACTGCTTTTACATAGCTTTCTTTTGGTTGATCAAATCCGGTTGCGATCACTGTCACAATAATGGAATCGCCAAGTTTTTCATTGATGGCGACACCAAAAATCGCATCGATGTCATTGCCTGCCGCTTCACGTACCAACGCCATGGCATCTTCCGCATCAAACAATGTGATGCTTTCTCCACCGGTAATGTTCACAATGGCATTGCGTGCACCGGTGATCTGTGCTTCCAACAATGGAGATTGAATTGCTTTTTCCGCTGCGGCACGTGCTTTGTCTTCACCTTCAGCCATACCGATACCTATTAATGCAGAACCTTGACTTTCCATAATCGTCTTTACATCCGCAAAGTCCAAGTTGATCAAAGCAGGAACCGCAATCAAATCTGTGATCGTTTGCACACCTTGACGAAGCACATTGTCTGCGGCTTGGAATGCTTCCATCAGCGGTTTACGTCCAATGACTTCAATCAAATTGTTATTGGATACGATAATCATCGAATCTACATGTTCTTTTAGTTCTGCCAATCCACTTTCTGCGCTCAACAGACGTTTTTTACCCTCAAATGTGAAAGGCTTTGTCACAATCGCAACCGTCAATGCGCCTTCTTCTTTGGCAATTTTCGCAAACATCGGCGCAGCGCCGGTACCGGTTCCTCCACCAAGTCCCGCTGTGATAAACACCATATCACTGCCTTTGATTGCTTCACGAATTTCACTTTCATTCTCTTGTGCAGCGCGACGTCCTACTTCCGGATCTGCTCCAGCCCCCAATCCTTTTGTGATTTCTCTGCCCAAGATGATTTTATTTTCTACCGGGGATTGGTTCAATACCTGTAAATCGGTATTGGCCACATAGAATTCCACTCCTTTAACCCCCTCAGAAACCATGCGGTTCACAGCGTTGCAACCACCGCCGCCAATTCCAAATACTTTAATTTTAGCAACCTGCTCAAATTGTAAATCACTCATATTTTTCCCTTCCTCGCTCTCTTGCATCACTATTTATCGTTTAACAACATGCTTTTCAATTTCTTTGTAAATCCGCTTTCATCATCAACAGAAGGTTTGTTTGCGCCTTCCACGGCTTTTTCCACATCACGCTGATCGCAGCTGGTGCGCTCATCTTTACGTATCGCCAACTGTGTTTTCCAACTGTAGAAAAGGCCAAGACATGTCACCAAACCACAGTCCCTTGCGCCAATCGTTTGTGGCACATAGATTTGTGCTTCCGCATTCAAATCGCCTTTGCGCTTCTCAATCTCTTGGATTTCCAGTCCTTCACCGCTTAAAACATAGCGAACATTTCCACTATCTATAATGGGTTGTGAAGTTTCATTGATCATATCGAACCATTCTTGGATCGCTTCTTTGATACACGCATACACTTCACGCTCACGCAGCTGTCGGGATTCTCCGGCTTCTGACCATATGTATACAACAGAATCGCTCACTTCTTTTTCTTCCAATGCACAAGTATTTTGAATCAAACGAAAGCCAACATCAATAGGAAGACCATATTGATTTCGTAGTGGTTCCAACCATTTCCCATAGCCACTTTCCAATACTTCGCAACTGACCAGTTTACCATGTGTAAATAATGACAGCGTCGTATTTTGACGTTCCAAATTGACCAAAATCACATATTTGTCTACGGTTTGTTCAAAAATCGCGGCTTCTTCTGCGATAGCATAAGAATCCAAACAAATATCAATAATTTCTAAACCTGCTTTTTCCGCACATCGTGCATAGGAATATACGGTTTCTCGATTCGCATATAACAAATCAATATTCATCGTCACAACATCACATGTTTCATTCAACGGCATTTTTCTAGATGTAATACCATTGGTAATATATTTGATACAGCCAATATTGACAAGTTCCAAATCATCATCCGGCTGATAAGAAATCGCTTCGTTGATGCCGCTTTGGATATGCGACAGGCGTACACGCTTACTGCCGTCTTCCACATAGATATTCACACGTTTGTTAAAACGTGTCACATCCACAGAAGGTATCGCCAACAGGATGCGTTCGATACGATATCCCAATGTATCGGAAGCCTTTTTTGTGGCCTTCATAATCGCACTGATGATGTTTTGTTCATCCACAATCGTTTTATTCACAACGCCGGAGGTTCTTACACGCTCTACACGCAGAATATTAAAGCGCGTTTCGTGAAATTCTCCAACAACCAACCGCACTTCATGATCCGCAATCTCAAGTGCAGCGAATATTTGTTTTCGTTTCATAAGGAAGACCCCCTTACTTAAATTTTCACTCTATATAATAATACCATAATTTATAAACTTTAAAAACACCGAAAACAAGAAAAGACCATTTTTTTATTCTTTTTTTTGTAAAGGAACCTTGATTTTTTGTATTTTGGCAAAGTTAAATATGCAAAGAACGTGTTATAACAAATGATTTTTTCCGATTGTCGATAATGAAGAATGTCACCCGTTGACAAATCATCCTATTCATCATACATAATTCTATACCTACACCATTATACCATGTTCTATAAAAAACGAATATAAAAACGATGGACAACAAAAAAACTCCTGAAAATTCAAGAGTTTTAGGTGAGTGTTACACAAATGGCGCCAAAACATGCGAAACGATAAAGCAGACAATCAGTCCAATCATTGTTGGAATCAAAAATGCCAGTGCTGTCCATCGATAACTGCCTGTTTCTTTTTTTATGGTCAACAACGTTGTAGCACAAGGAAAATGAATCAATGAAAACAACATGGTGCAAATCGCCGTCACCCAAGTCCATCCATGATCCACAAACAACTGTTTGAGCGCCGTTAAATCATTCATTTCCAGCAATGTAGAGGAAGATAGATAAGCCATAATCATAATTGGCACGACAATTTCATTTGCCGGAAATCCTAAAATGAATGCGAATAAAATAACGCCATCCATTCCAAATAGCTTTGCAAACGGATCCAGAAAATCCGCAATGATTTGTAATAAAGTTGCATCATCCAATGTTACGTTGGCCATCACCCAAATCAACACGCCTGCTGGAATTGCCACACTAACGGCACGTCCTAAAACAAACAGCGTGCGATCAAAGATGGATCGAACGATGACCTTTCCAAATTGCGGTTTTCGATATGGCGGCAATTCCAGAGTAAAACTGGATGGCATTCCCTTTAAGATGGTCATGCTTAATAATCGGGATACCCAAAATGTTAACAGCACGCCTAACAGTATCACAGCTGTGAGCAGCAATGCTGAAACGATCCCGTTATAAGGTGCCACTAACATACCGGAGAAGAACATCGTAATGATCGCAATCAATGTAGGAAATCGCCCATTGCATGGCACAAAGTTATTCGTTAAAATGGCAATCAATCGCTCACGTGGAGAATCAATAATGCGACATCCACTTACTCCTACTGCATTACAGCCAAACCCCATACTCATCGTCAATGCTTGTTTTCCACAAGCTTTGCATTTTTGAAAAAATCCATCGAGATTGAATGCGATTCTTGGTAAATATCCGAAATCTTCCAAAATTGTGAACATTGGAAAAAAGATTGCCATCGGCGGCAACATAACGGAAACGACCCATGTGAGGGTTTGGTACACACCATCCATTAAAATACTTCGCACAGTCTCATTCATACCGGCTTGAAGGAAAAATATATTCAAGTGTTCCTTTCCTATGGAAAACAATTCAGAAAGCATAGCACTGGGAACATTGGCACCTGATATGGTTATCCAGAAAATAATGGACAGAAGTGCAATCATTAATAATATACCCCATACTTTATGCGTTACGACTGCGTCAATTTTTCGATCTTTTTCATAATACGATTGATTATGATATGTGATGCATGTATCGGCTATCTGTTTGGCGCGCATTCCCAATGCTGAAACGATGTGATCTTCCAAATGCTCCAAAAGGTTCGCCCGTTTGAGCTTTTCTCTTTGTTCGTCTACGACCTTTTTTACAGCTTGCGGATCTTCCACACTTTGATAGAAACGATCGTCTTGTTCCAGCAATTTCAATGCCAGAAAACGCGGATTGCCTTTGGATGTCTGAATGCAGTCGCAAATATGTGCAAGCGCTGTTTCAATCTGTGGCGCATAGGTGACGGGAATACGGTAATCATCACTTTGTTTTTCTCTGCATCGCAGAATGGCTTCTTTTAGCTCATTTAAACCAATTTGACTTCTTGCACTCATCAAAACAACTTCAACACCAAGCTCTTCTTGCAGTTTCCGAGTATCGATTTCAATATGTTTCTTTTCTGCTTCATCCAATAGATTGGCGCATACCACAACATGATTGCTGATTTCTAATGTTTGTAGTACCAGATTCAGATTGCGCTGTAAACAAGTGCAGTCGCAGACAACGACACAGACATCCATCGATTCAAAGCATATATAGTCTCTTGTGACTTCTTCTTCGCTTGAATGCGCCCATAAAGAATACGTTCCTGGTAAATCAATCATTTTGTGCAGCATTTGATTGTGCACATAATTGCCGCTGGCCAAACTCACTGTTTTACCGGGCCAGTTCCCTGTATGTTGGTGCATGCCTGTTAAAGCATTGAACACCGTGCTTTTTCCTACATTGGGATTGCCAACCAGTGCGATACAGCACTCCTTGTTTTCTTTTAAATAAGCTTCATTCAGTTCTTCGTTGACTTCCATGATTTTAGAAAACATGTCTTACCCCCTTTTCTTAACATAAATACAGTCGCTTTCCTGTTCGCGCAGTGCAATCATTGTGCCTTTCACAAAGTAAGAGCGCATATGCCCGGATGGAGACGCCAAAACCGGTTCCATAACAGTATCGGGTAAGATGCCCAAGTCCATCAAACGGCGGCGTATCGACCCTTCGTTTTCCAGATACATGACAACGATTTGTTCGTGTAGTTTCGCTTCTGAAAGTGTCATTACCATTCCCCCTCGCTATACCTTATGTGCATGCAGGCGATATGTCTATCACAAATACCCATGAAAAGGCGTTGTGCAGAAATTTTGTATTCCATTTACCCATACTATTTTTTTAATTTCGCATACGTTAGAAACAGAAAGGGGGATATTCATGCCAAAAGTAATCGTCTTTGATGTTTATACACAAGCACTGCAAGTATATCAGCTTCAAGAAAGCGATCCAATGCCTTATGCATATGGCAAAACGATGCTTGTGCGCGAATTCCGCGGCAGCTCAAGATCCAATGTATTATGGACAACCAATGCGGCTATGGAATCTTGGAATGCGACGCGTCGTACTTATGGATCAGCGATTCCTTTCCGTTATGCCTTTAAGCGTATTTGGGAAGGCGGGCATGGCAAACAATCGCAGCATTATGCCGGTGTAGCATTTGATGTTGGTCAAGCATTGAGTCAATCGCAGCGCAATCGTATTTGGAATGTCGCAAATGATTTAGGCGTTTGGAGTTATGTGGAACCACAAAGCATGACACCGACATGGGTTCATTTTGACAAACGATATGGAAGGCCTGCTTGTTCAGCCGGTTATCCGGTACTACGAAATGGAAGCCGTGGCGTCTATGTGCTGATTTTGCAAGATGCACTGAATGCACTTGGCTATAACACCTATACGCTGGATGGCGCATTTGGCGGCAATACAAGAAATGCGCTGATTGCCTATCAGCGCAATAATGGTTTGAGTGCCGATGGTGTCGCAGGATGTGCCACATGGACACGTATTGTCAACGAAGTTGTCGGTATCGGACGTACACCTACGGTTATTGATCCTTAGAGATTTAAATGTAATATAAGCATATGAAACGAACCGTGATTCAATGGTATAACCATAAGATTGCGGTTCTGTTATTTTTACAACTATCTATCGGAGTAATCTTGGTATAAAACATATAAATCGATTAGAATTGATCTCCAAGATGAATGCGCATCCTTATTGTGAGAACCACTATATTTTTTATATTCTTTTATACATGTAAAGTAATTTAGGATTGCTTTCAAAATAATCTGTTTAAAAAGAAATACTATAATCATATTTTCTCTTTTCGCATGTTATAATCAATTTCGTAAATTCTTTTGGTTTCATTCTAGATGTTTCTTTTTCATACGCTTGTATTTAATTGTTCTACAATAATGAATTGCATCTCTAATTCAGGTTCGTATCAATTTCGATACTGTTTATTTTATGCTGATAAACCATCGGATTTTTTAATGCTCATTTTATTTTTCTCCAATAGGATATTCCTTTTACAATACCTAGATACATATTTCATTCTGTTCTTATTTGCACATGATTAAAAGTATCGAGCGATTATCGTTTTGTTACTTGCTGGATTTTCATTTTATTATTCTTCATCACATTACGATTCATCTGCATCACCGTCTTTTATCTAACAAGGGTACAAATCGTCCTACTTTTCTATGCATTTTCACCATCCCGTCAAATATCCAAGAACTGATATTGATCATGAAAAGCATTCGCAAACATATTTCATTTTGCATACATCTACATTCCTTTTGTATACTAACCAATTTAAAAAACAGTTTGAAAAATAAATTATTTCCTCCATTTCATAAAAACAATTAAAATTTTGTCACATTGATGTGACATTTTAAAAAATGATACATGTAAGCCTTTAAAAAATGGTAAAATAATGCTATCATCATCAATTTAACTTATCGGATGGAAGAGGTGCGATATGAGAAAAACATATGGTTATGTCCGTGTATCATCAAAAGACCAAAATGAAGCAAGACAATATTTGGATCTATTAGAATTTGGAATTGCTGAAAAGAACATTTATATGGACAAGCTGAGCGGAAAAGACTTTAACCGTCCTTCCTATCATCGTCTCGTTTATAAAAAAATAAAACCGGGAGATCTCTTGGTCATCAAAAGTATTGACCGTCTCGGCCGTAACTATAATGAAATATTACAAGAATGGAAATACATTACCAAAGAAAAAAACGTCGATATTAAAATCTTGGACATGCCCTTGTTAGACACTGACCAAAACAAGGATTTGATCGGCACATTAATCGGCGACATCGTATTACAACTGCTCAGCTTTGTTGCAGAAAACGAACGTGTGAACATCCATCAACGACAAGCAGAAGGAATCCGTGCTGCCAAATTGCGTGGCGTACGTTTTGGTCGTCCGGAAGTCAAGCTGCCTGATGATTTTGAAGAAATTCTTGATAATTGGAAAGACGGCGTATTGGCTGCCAAAGACGCAATCGCAATTTCCGGACTCAAATACAGTACCTTCTACAAAAAAGCAAAGATTGTACAAGAGCGCAAGCGTAAAGAACACTTAGAAGAAGAATTTTATGAAAATGATGAAAAAAGCATGTCCTATTAAAAGACACACTTCATTCTCAAGAATTTGATTTGTTCAGGTTTTCCAGTAAAAAGTTGACATGAATCAGTGAATCATCATCCAACTGTTTTCCCAGATCACAGAATTTCTTGTAATTGTTTCTTACCGTACATGATTCAGGCAAAAATTCCTGCATGGTTTCATTAAAATCGATGCCAAGAATCGCAATCAGATTCATCAGCGTAACAACACTTGGAAGACGAATGCCGCATTCTAACAATGAAATATGCTGAATACTGGTATCGGCCATTTCTGCCAATTCCATCTGCGTCAGCTTTCTGTTTTTCCTTTCCATTCTAATCTTTGCACCAATGCATTCACCAATTTGTTTTCTGTCCATACTCACTCCTCCTGTTCTACTTCAGGAAGATTATATTATCTTGCATTTATGATTGAAATCACTAATAAAATGAAATATGTATACTTTAAGTATATATTTTGTTTTTTTTATTATTTTTTACCAAAATCTTACCTTAAAAACATATAACCAGGAAGAAAACATTGACAACTTTCGTCGTTCCTATTACAATAATAACATAATCATTGACCTGTGAAATTATTACCAAGAGGGGAATGTTTCATGAAAAAAAGGAGAAATAACATGAATCAAAACGCTAAAGAGGAAACAGTTAAATTTGGAAACAAAGTAGGTACAAGAATCAAACAAGAACGCAAAAAAAGAGGTATCAAACTGGACGCATTATCAGAAACAACGGGTTTAAATGTCGTTTACCTAAATCTCATTGAACGAAACCGCAGAACAATCAATCTCAATACATTGATTAAAATTGCCAACGGATTAAACTTGCGTGTTTTGGATTTTGAACAATATCAATTATAATAAATAATAGAAAAGTTATCAAAAATGGATAACTTTTTTCTGGTTTCCATACATAAAAAGGAAGTGATGAGTGATGTTTGCGGATTATCATGTGCATTCTAGTTTCAGCGATGATTCTACCTACCCTATGGAAAAAGAAATTCAACATGCCATTGCATTAAAAATGGATGAGATCTGTTTTTGTGAACATACAGATTATGGAATGAGAGAAAATCAAGTCTGCGATTTTTATGCATACTTCCAAGAAATCAAACGCTGTCAGAAAAAATATCCGGCGATCACAATCAAAGCAGGTCAAGAATTCGGTATGCAAAGACATACGATTTCACAATACCAAGACACATTTGATAAATACCCGTTTGATTTTATCATTCTTTCCTGTCATCAAGTTAACGGTTTGGAATTTTGGAATCAAGATTTCCAAAAAGGAAAAACGCAAGCAGAATACAACCGTGCTTATTATGAAGAAATTTATGCAGTAATGCAAAACTATACCGACTACAGCGTGCTTGGTCATTTAGACGCCATCAAACGCGACGACAAATGTGGTGCTTATCCACTAGAGCCAGTGAAAGATATCATCGAAAAAATTTTGCGTTTGGCGATTGCTTCCGGAAAAGGCATTGAAGTCAATACATCCAGTTTCCGTTATCATTTGGATGATTTAACGCCTTGTAAAGAAATTCTCAAACTGTATCATGATTTAGGTGGCACAATTTTAACGATTGGTTCTGATTCGCATAAGGAAGAGCATCTAGCTGCCCATTTCTTAGAAACTATTGAAGAATTATTAAAGATTGGATTCAAATCTTATTGTACGTTTGAACAGATGAAACCAATTTTTTATCCTTTGCGATCATTTTACGACCAAATCATCTGTCAAGATACATCAAATTAAAAGCAGGCCATCCTGCTTTTTTTACAATGCAAAACTAGAATCCATACAAGCCCCGCTTACCTCGCACATTAATTGAATGCCTGTTTTCAAGCCTTCTTTATAATAGGCAAGACAATACATATCTTCCAATTCTACGCGTCGATCTAACAATTCCTCCAAGCGAACCTTATTCTCCATATTTAACGATTCATACAAGGATTCATATCGCTCATAATATAGATTTTGTTTCTTTTCAAATATTCTTCCTTTTAAGATAACATGATCTGCCGGATTGATCCTTCCGTTATATAGATCTTCAATAATACTATGCATATTTACACCTCTTTCATCTTTCTTTTTATATCATAGACAGTTACCGTTGTAAATAAAAATATTCATTATTTTTTAATAGAGCAAAATATATAAATTTTCATTGACTTTTCTGAAATCACGATGTATTATAAACTTACAGAAGATTTTAGAGATACTTCTATAAAAAATGCTGGTACTTTGAAAATTAGGAGGAGATACATGACAACTGTAAAATTCAGAATTTTTATTGTGCTTTTCATTGTTATACTTTTATCATGGAGTTTGTTTTGCGTATCAAACTCAAATTCCGCAGTGTCAGAACTGCCAAATACAGGGGAAAGAATTTGTCCTAACGGGACAAAAGGAAACTGTTATACCCCACAATGACAGTTTCCTTTTATGTTACGTATTCAATTTTTTCAAAACTTTCGCATACTCGCTTTGTTCATCCATTTGTCTTTGATATCGCTTCACAAGATTTTTTTGCTTATTTTTATCTTTTGGATAACACATGACATATCGATAGATTGCTTCATTAGGATCGCTAGCGGTTTGCACCAACTGTTGAAATTGCTTTTCCCCCTTGCCGGATCTTAACGCGATCAAATTCTCTGCCTGTGCGTAAAAGAGTTGCTCTTCCAACCATGGATTCATAATCGAAAAAGTACGAAACATCCTTTCAATTAGCTGAATTGCTTGATGATGCGCCGCATCCGTTCCTTGTTTATGCAGTAAATCCAACAAAGCAACAATTTCTTTTCCCATATCCAATCCGTCATGAATCGTATAAACGCATTGGTCAAAATGATCCAAATGAAATTTCTTGCACATATGGAGAAACTGTTCAACAACTTCCCTATATCCTTGTAGACGCTGTTGATCGCTGATCAAGGGATCATGCAGTGCGTAAAGTCTGGATGAGATAATACCATAATGGGTAAAAGGAAATTCATGAAGCATTGCCAATCGCGTAATCGCTTCATCGACAAATTCTTTTGGGTATTTACTTTGTCGATCGTCCACCGGATAATGCGCAAAAATCCAATCGGATACATCCAAATCATTATACGTCTTTGACAAACGCTCGTAAATCTCTTCAATATCACAAGTGACCTGCATATTTTTTAATTCTTCCAACAATGCATGTTCATCCATGTTTTCCAAATCTGAACACATGCGATTCCATTTCTCTTGTTTTTTCATAACGATCTCCTGTTTACTTACAAAAAGAAAACGAGCACGCCGTTTTCTTTTCCTTCTTAATCATTTTCAATAAATTCCAACAATTCTTTGGCAGCTGTTTGAAGTCCTTCTCTATTTTCCTTATTAAAACCAAGATGGGTATAGATTTCACCTACAAAAATGCCGTTCTCTTTCAGACATGCAAAGACGTTATCAATCAACGGTTCACAGATATCCTGTTTCTGCATGGGACCGAATGGATTGGCGAAATACGTAGTAGAAATGCCAACTTCTTGGGTTGTCCCCAGTGCCATTCGCTTTCCTTCTTTGCATACATTTTTCGCTTCTTCCATAGAGTCAAAACGATGCAGACCAAATGCTTGATCATAGTTATTCGCATAAGCAAACAAATCAATCTTATGATTGGTCGCAACCACGTCATAAGATACTGCCGGAGTGATCACGCGGGAATTGGACTGCTGCGGACTCATAAAAATGGAGCGATCCATGTCACGGTATGGCGTTCCCGGATCCAAATCATCCAAACGAATAAACGCACCGATTTCTGTACCCTGTCCATAAGGCACGCCATCCTCAATGTGAATGGTTCCCATATCATCAAATACAACTTCAATATTTTTGATTTTTTCATGTCCCAACGCCTTTAATGCTTCAATGGACTCGCTTTTTCCTGCGCCGGAATCGCCCATTAACATGATTCCCTTGCTTTTTCCGTTCTTCAATGTGATATTGACAAATGCACCATGAATAGGCAGCCAGCCTTTTTCCATTTGTGCCAGATTATGCAAGGTCAAGCTCATTTTCTTAATATAGCCGAAATAATCAATGCGCTCATGATACGATACGCAACCCACCCAAATGTTTTCTTCTTTGTCATGATAAAACGTTGTTTGCTCGCTGTTGTCCTCATTACCGAACAGACAAATCAAATCCGGTTTCTGATTACATTCTTCTTCATTTGCCAATTCAAACAGATTGCCCAATGATACGGCAGAAGCAATGAAATCACGGTGGAAATAGATAAATGCCAAAAGTGATCCGATTTTGGCCGGATACACAAACCAAGTATCTTTGTTGCCGCTAAATTCATGGATAGGATTGGTATCTCTTTCTGTAAACATACCGCTGCGCTTATTGCTTTTTGGATATAAAATCAAAGGAGTTCTCAACATAATGGAATCAATGAACCAAATATCTTTCAGCACATCATATTTTTCACTTAATTTCGTTTTGTTTTGACGAATCGAAATCGCTGCGTTGGTACCGGTTTGAAGCTGTCGATAGATCTTGTTTTTTCTGCCCAAAAGCTTTTCTTCTACTTCACGATACAATTCTCGAATCAAATTGTTGAATCTGGAATCTGCCGCAATGAAACCAGATTCCTGAATGGCCATGCCTTTTCCTGCATTCACAATGGAAAAGCGCTGATGTCCTTTCCAATAATCATATACTTCTTCTACGAAATCCAAAAGCTTTTCTTTATCATTCAAATACACACTGTCGATTTCATCCAATTCCAATACAATCATTTGCCTTAACAATTTGATGATTTCAAACGTAGCTTCTCTTGGTGTTTTGCCATTTAAAATATAGTTATAGAGATCGATGTGCTCATCCTTTGCCACATCGATAAAATTCCTTAGAAAATTGCCAAATTCCGCTGATTTTAACAGTTCCTGTTTGGATAAAGGAAATGCGATATTAAAGTTGACGATGGCAAGATCATCCTTCAAGTATAAACTTTCTTTCATAAACTTCCTCCTTCTTTCGTTGTCCTGTTATGAGATTACAGAAAATCCCGGCTGCTTTATTATACTATATTTTTGTCCATTAAAAAAGATGAAAATGAATTTTCTTTCATTCCATGAAAATTATTTCATTGCTTATGCATTGTATTTTCAATTTTTTTATGTGTTTGGGAAATGAAGAGCATGCGTATGATTTAAAAGTCTTAATATCCCAATATCTCTTTCACCAAGATCACATGTATTCTTTGTTCATTGTCATGGCTCAGTTTTACATAGCTAGAACAGATGCGATCTTTACTATGACAATCTTGACAAGCGCCTGTTACAGCACAAGGCGTTTGCCGATGCAGGCGCAGACAGTTGGTTGGCGCCGAAATTGTTTGGATGCGTTTTTTAGCGGCGTCTTCATCCCATACGATTTTATTATAACCGGCAATGATTAAAACTTTTTTAGGTCCGAAAATCATGGCGCTGACACGATTGCCATGTCCATCCACATTGATGATTTCCCCCTGCATCGTGATTGCATTGGCGCTCATCAGAAACACATCTGAAAAAAATGCATTTCTTGATTCCAAGTCACTTTCTTCTCTGGTCATGGATGCATCACTATGGGAGTGAAATCGAATATTGCGTTTGTTTAAAGACGCAATAATACCACATTCTTTCAATGTTTGACTGCCGCCATCACTAACATGATCTTTGTCTTTGATATAGGCGTTAACCAGATCAAGCAATTCTTCCTTGTTTTCTGCGACATCCACATGAAATCCACGATACTTTAAGGCTTTTTTACATTGGCTGATTTGTTGATCTCTGTGTATTTGTACAAACTCATCCATGAAATACATCTCCTTTTTTATGTTCCTCCATCAGATGTAGATAATGCGTGGCATTGTTTTGAATATCCTGCATTTGGTCTTCACTGATTGTACGAATGACTTTGGCAGGACAGCCCACAACAAGTGAACGTGCAGGAATTTCGCTCATTTCTGTAACAACTGCACCTGCGCCAATAATGGAATGTGCGCCTATATGCGCTCCGTTCATAATGATGGCGCCCATGCCAATCAGACAATCGTCTTCTATCGTACAGCCATGCAAAATACAACCATGACCCACGCTCACACGCTGTTGAATACGCAATTCGTGTCCGGGATCCGTATGCAGGATACAACCGTCCTGAATGTTGGTTTTTGCTTCAATCACAATTTGGCCGCTGTCGCCGCGAATTACGCTTTTATACCAAACGCTGACTTGTTCATGCAAAATAACGTCGCCGATGACTTCAGCGCTTTCTGCGACCCATACGTTTTCTTTGATTGTCGGCATGATGTTTTGAAATGCTTTGATCATATAGTTATCTTCACATCCTTTATTTAGAACAATGACATCTGTTTCATTCTTACAATGTCTTTTTTGTAATCACGGATAATATCTTGCATGCGATATAAAATACCACATTCTTTACATGCTTTTCGAAAACATTTTCCAAGTTCCGTCGCATATTCGCTTTTACACAGATAGCGATTTTCAAAACGTTGTTCATAACGTTCGACAAGACCTGGAAAATATGCGTTAAGTTTTTGGTAATAGTAATCTCTTTGATTCTCTCTTAACGTCATACCCATATACGTATGGATGAACTTCGCATCGGCCGCATGTGCTTTTTGAACGATTGCTAAAATATTTTCTTCATCGTCATTCACATAGGGCAAGATTGGATTCATCATAATGCCCGCATAGATACCGGCTTTGCGCAGTTCTTTGATGATTTCAAAACGTCTTGAGGATGCGCAGACATTGGGTTCAACAATTAAAGAAAGTGCATCATCTGCACAAGTAATCGTTACTTTCACAATTACATTGTTTCGCTCGTTCATTTGTTTTAACAAATCCAGATCACGCAAGATCAAATCACTTTTTGTATCGATGGATACGCCATAGTCATATCGCAAAAGCAGTTTCAATGCATCTCTTGTATACTCATAAACTGCTTCCATAGGATTGTAAGTGTCGGACATCGCACCAATGCCTACGACACCATGGTCATAATATCTTCGAAGTTCTTTCTCCAAAATCCCCAACACATGTTCCTTACCACGCACGCGATCAAAATCTTCAATGCGGTAACAATTACTGCGACTGTCACAATAAATACAGCCGTGTGAACAACCCCGATACAGATTCATCGCATAATCAATACCATACCATTCGTTTCCATATTTGCATTTGCTTAATACGGTCTTCGTCTTTATATGTTCCATAGAACTTGCCTCATTTCCCAAATACTTGGATGATCTTTTCGGCACAGCGCAAACCGTCAATTGCCGCAGAGACAATTCCACCCGCATATCCCGCCCCTTCTCCACAAGGATATAAATATGCGCATCCAACGCTTTCCAACGTTTCTGAATGTCTTAACAGCCTTATCGGAGAAGATGAGCGTGTTTCCACCGCTGTCAATATTGCATCCGGATATAAAAAACCATGCAGCTTATGATCAAACACCGGCAGCGCCTCTTGTATCGACGCATAAACAAACGGTGGCAGAACACTTGATAAGGCACATAATCGAATGCCCGGTCGATAAGTTGGTAATACTTCACCTGGTTTTGTAGAAGGAACATCGTTCATAAAATCTTTGATCAATTGTGCCGGCGCATAATAATTTTTTCCGCCAGCTTCGAATGCTTTTTGTTCCAGATTCTGTTGAAAGCGGATGCCGTCCAAAATATGCTTACCCACATCGTTGGGATGCACCTGTACCAAGATTGCGCTGTTTGCGTTTTCTTTGTCTCTGGCGTAATCGCTCATTCCATTGGTTACAACACCACCAAGCTGCGATGCGCCGGCAACAACAGTGCCGCCCGGACACATACAGAACGTATAGACGCCGCGTCCGGTGGAAGTGGTGTGGGTCAATCGATAAGATGCCGCAGATAATTTGGGATGATCCGCAAAACGTTTCCATTGTGCCTGATTGATCATGGCTTGCGGATGTTCTACACGCACGCCTACGGCAAATGATTTTTGTTCCATTTTAACACTGTGTTGTTCCAAAACAGAAAATGTATCTCTGGCACTGTGACCAATCGCCAAAATAAGCGCTTTGCATGTGATCCATTCTTCATTTGCTTTTATTTTTGTGATTTTTCCATTTTCCATGCACAGATCGTGCAGTTGTGTTGAAAATCGTACCTCTCCCCCTAATTCGATAATTCTTTGACGAATGCGCTTCACAATCATGCGCAGACGATCGCTGCCGATATGCGGCTCCCAAGTATATAAAATCTCTTTTGGCGCGCCAAATGCGACAAATGTTTCCAACACCTTATGAGATCTAAGATCCTTGGTACGCGCCGTGAGTTTTCCATCCGAAAAAGTGCCGGCGCCGCCTTCTCCAAACTGCACATTACAATTAGGATCCAGCTTTCCTTCCTTCCAGAATCGTTCTACTTTTTGTAGTCGATGATCCACATCTTCCCCCCGTTCCAATACCAGTGGACAATATCCCATTTCCGCCAACAACAAAGCCGCAAACATCCCTGCCGGTCCAAAACCGGCAATCACGATTCTTCCTTCAGCCTGCTTGTTTCCACATGTCGGCATCGGATAAGACTCGTCGGGGGCAATTTTCACATCTGGCAAATGAAGAAAACGATTTTCGTCTTTCACTGCACAATCAACAATATAAGAAAGGCGCACAACTTGTTTGCGTGCATCAATACTTTCTTTCACAATGCGATAAGACAAAATTTCTGAAACCGGAATTTTTAGTTTTTTGGCACAAGCTTCCTTCAAATGCGCCATATGTTCATCTAACGATACATAGATCTGATGGATGCGAATCATTGTAGCGCCTCTACATTTGTTTCATATACATGGATAAGCGATTCTTTTGCCAGTGTCAAGTAGGGTCCGATCTCATCCTCGCCAAACACACGCTCCAGCATATATTGGTGAGGAAAATCGCAGAGATTATATTGGTAACAATCGATCAGACGTTGCAATGTGCTGATCGTAAAATTACGTGACAGCGTAGTCAACAGTTTTTTCATCAGCTCTTGAAACTCGATCTGTTGCATCGCAAAATAGCGATCGGCGCGTTTGCGCAACTTAGCTTCATTCACAAATAAGTTTTGATCACCACGTGCTTTGTATGCTTGAAGACAATCCGGATAATTTAAATCTTTCATAATAATATAAGAAATTTCTTTATTTTTGTGTGTGACTTCGAATATCTGCATGACATCTTTCAGCGCATATCGCCAGCGAAGACAAGCTGCCAAGCGTCTTGGTTCTGCATCAAATCCATATGCTTTCAACAGTTCCACACACTGGTTCAACTCTAACATCCCATAAGTATGTATCAAACCAAACATAATTTCATCAAAACGATGAAATTCTTTGATCAGTGGATCGTAATGTCTTGCACGATACAGTTTTTCTACAACCGGCAGTGCTTCTTTGTTAATCTCATAATTTCTGTATCTGGTATTGGGATCCGGAATGATTTCATCAATAAAACCCATCGCTACAGCTTGTTGGGGATGGTAGATTTTCTGATTGAGAAAGCGCAAAGGCTCCCGATAAACTTTCCTAAGACATTTATAAGACTGCTTATCCATCATATAAAAAATATAACGTTTTTTTGCATGCCGTATTTTGGGAACCAAGATCCGACGGTCTCTTGTCGTTACGTTCTCTGCACCATAAAAATAGATATTTAAATCCACCAATTCATCTGTCGACAATTCCCTTATTTGTTCAATCCACATAATGCCTTGACCTCCTTGAGCCATATCAGGTGTTTCCCCTGTATCATCAAATACGCAAATATAGATGCACATATAATACTAAGCAGATAAACACTCAAATTTCCTAAGTGAAAGACATTGAGAAATACATAAACAAAATAAATATGACCGGTATAAATATACAAAGACATATTTCTTAAAACCACATACATTTTATGTTTTTTCAAACGAAACTGCATCAAAAGCAAAAATAAGAAAAACGTCGTCGGTAACAACATCGCATACATACATGTCAGATCATTCATAATGCCGCACGCTTGTAAAATGATCGCTTCCGCCGCATAGAATACAAAAGAAATTGTGAATGCCACAAATGACTGCTTTTTGAAGTCCTGTGTTAAAAAATCCTGTATGTAAATTCCCAAAACCAAATAAATCGGCGCAAAAAACAAACCGTTGCGCGATGTTACAAAAAAGCTTTGATAAACGTTTAACACTGATTCCAAAAAAGGCTCTTGCGATAATACGGATCCATACACATTGATTGCCATACCGGCCATATAAAGCAGAAAAGACAGCCATAACATAGACTGCTTACGAATGTTGAGATACATCATATATACAATAGGTACTCCCAGCAATAATGCCGGCAAAAACCATAAATGATAATATGTTCCGTTGAACAGAAAATCACGTATGAGTCGAATAAGAGAAGTCCAATGAAAACCGCCTTGTACCCATGAAACAACGATCAGGGGCATATATAATGCACTCCAAACAAGATAAATGCGAAGAATGCGTTTCCAATAGTGTTTCAGCGCCTTTACGTTGGTTTCATCTTTCCATGATTTCTGCGGATCGATTTTTTGAAAAAACAGCCATCCGGACGCAATAAAGAAAAATGGAACAGCCAGTCTTGCCAATATTTGAACCAAGACAAAATTCGCCGGTTCACTGATTTCAATCAACGGCGCACAATGAATGGCAACCACTAACAATGCGCTGACAAATTTTGCGATATCCAAAATCCCATACGTTTGTTTCTCCATAACATCCTCCCTATCGATAGATGCGCTGAACCCGCTCACTGAGCCAGCACAGCGTCTCATTGTTGATGGTATGACAAGCGCGCGATAATTCATCCACACTTAATAAAACATCATTGTCATAGCCAAATAAAACCACTTCGTCCCCTGTTTTGACATCCGTAATTGCGCTGACGTCAATCATCATCTGATCCATACAAATACGGCCGATGATTTCTGCTCTTTGTCCATGTATCAATACGTGCTTATGCATATTGGAAACCATACGTGGATAACCATCCGCATATCCCACGCAAACCGTTGCGACTTTTATACGTTCTTTGGCTGTATAGGTGCGACCATAACTCACATCGCATCCTGCTTCGATCCACTTTACATAAGATATGCTTGCTTTCCAAGTCATCACCGGACGAAAATCCGGTTTTGCGATTGTCGCTAACGCATCATCGCTGGTCACACCCAGATGCAACAAGCCCGGACGTACATAGTCATAGGAAAGATGGGGATAATTCAATATGCCATAGCTGTTTTGTAAATGCGTAATGCCCGGTTCTATGCCCGCCTGCTTTAACTGTTGCAATACTAAATCAAACAATGCGATCTGATGATTGGTAAAAGTCAAATTCTCTTGATGCGTGATATCATCACTAACGGAAAAATGTGAAAAAATCCCTTGTACACGTATATGCGGTAAATGATACATCCGTTTTACATCTTCTATATCCCATTGTTCTTTTTTGCATTGCACACCCAATCGAGACATTCCCGTGTCCACTTTTACATGACATTGTATTTCCACATCATTTAAACAGGCATAATCGCTTAATTCTTTCGCAAAATCCATCGAAATGAGTGTTTGTATCAAATTTTGTTCATGAAGATAATGAAATTGTTCCTTGGGCGTATAACCCAAAATCAAAATACGCTCTTGGATATGTGCTTGACGCAATCTTAACGCTTCTTCCATACAAGCAACGCCAAAAAAATCAACGCCGCTTTTGAGCAGTTCTTTGCACATGGACACATCTCCATGACCATAGGCATTTGCTTTTACGATGCCCATGATTTTGGTTTGAGAGGGAATGATTTTGCGTATTTCATTCACATTATGGGCGATGTTGGACGTATTGATTTCCGCCCAGCAGCGTTTGTTTGTTTCAATCATGAAACCTCACTCCTTATGTGATGTCATTGCCAATTCAATCAATCGATCAATCAGATCAGGAAACGATATGCCGACTTCTTTCATCATGGTCGGATAACGACTTGTGGCAGTAAAGCCGGGTATCGTATTCAATTCATTGAAGACGATTTCTTCTTTTTCATTCACAAACATGTCCACCCGTGTCATACCGCTACAATTCATGGCGCGATAAGCACGTTTCGCTAATTCCTGCGCTTGTTGTATCAGCGATGAAGAAATACGTGCAGGACAGTGAATAGCGCTGTTGCGCATTTCGTATTTTCCCTCATAATCAAAAAATTCGTCCGTGATTTCTATTTCATCGACACTTCCGGTAATGATGTCTTCATTGCCCATCACGGCACAGCCAATCTCAAAACCGGTAATTGTTGCTTCTAAAATGACTTTTCCTTTTCCGTCATGATAAAATGCATCGTTTAAATCTTGTTGAAATTCTTCAAAGTTATGCACCTTATGAACACCAAAACTACTTCCGGCATTACAAGGTTTGATAAAAAACGGTACGTTGAGTGTTTCTTTTGCTTGTGCATACAGTTGTGCAACATCCTTTACATCTTGTTGATAAACAGCCATATAAGGTGCACAAGGAATACCGGCACGCTCACAGATAATATGCGTCATTTCTTTGTCCATACAAATCGCGGAACTCATATGTCCGCATCCTACATAGGGAATTTGGGATAATGTAAACAATCCTTGGATGGTACCGTCTTCTCCGTTTTTACCATGCAGCATCGGAAAAATGCAGTCAACCGGCACCAATTCATATGTTTGATCACTTTTCAAAGCCAAAAAGCCTTTTTGTGTATTGGAACAGGACAATACAACCGGACGGTTTTGCGGATGATTTGACCAATGATCATGTTCAATATCTTCCACATCACCAAAATATTGAAACCATGCGCCTTCTTTGGTAATACCGATCATCACGACCTCATACTTGTCTTTCGCTATTTGGGAAAGCAGCGACCCTGTACTATGTAAAGAGACCGGATATTCACTTGATTTTCCGCCGAAAATAACGGCGAGTCTTATTTTATTCATTCTATTGTTCCTCATTTCATTAATGCATCTACGACTTCATCCATTTTCAAGGCACGACTGCCTTTTATAAGCATGACACAGTCTTTTTCTTTATACGGCTGTAAATACGCAATCAATTCATTTTTATCTGCAAAATGGCGTATCATAACATTTGCACCACATTCTAGAAGCGCTCCCTGTGTGATATAGGCGCTCCATTCACCATACGTCAGTATTTCTTTCAAATCATAATTTTTCAGCTGTTTTCCTATTTGGAAATGGATCCTGTCACTTTCTGCTCCAAGATCCAGCATATCTGCCAGCACCACCATTTTATAAGCAGGTTCCATACAAGCAAGCGTATCCAAAGCCGCAATCAAACTTTGCGGATTGGATTTGTAGGAATCGTTTAAAATCCATGCATGATCCGCTTGTACAAGTTCGTTTCGCATGCCTGTTTTTTCAATAGCACTTAGTCCTGCCTGAATTTCTTCATCGGAAAGGTTAAATTCTTTGGCAACGATCAGCGCTGCCAATGCATTGACTGCTTGATGTTTTCCAAGCATTTCCATTTCAAACGATAGATCTTGATCATTGACAGAAAATTGGATTCCTTTCATCGTTTGTTTTACTGCACTCAAACACATATCATTGCCCTTTTGCTCACCAAATGTTTTGATGCGAATATCGCCACGCACTTCTTCTAAGGCAATCGCATGTTTTAAAATCGTCTGATCGCCGTTACAAATCAAAAGACCATATGGCCTCAAACCATGGGTAATTTCCAGTTTTGCCTTCGCAATGGCTTCCATAGAGCCCAGATTTTCCAAATGTGCACTGCCGATATTCGTAATGATCGCCATGTCCGGCTGTACCATTCTACTTAAAAAATCGAGTTCTTTACTGTTTTCCATTCCCATTTCCACAACTGCGATCTGGGTGTTTTCTCCCATGCTCAAAAGTGTTAAAGGCACACCAATTTCATTATTAAAATTACCCAGTGTTTTTTGGGTCACATAACGTTGATTGAGCATTCCTGCCAGTATGTCTTTGGTACTTGTTTTGCCGTTACTGCCAGTAATGCCAATCACTTTCATATTCAGCTGACGACGATAAACATGTGCCAATTGTTGAAGCGCCCTTGTCGTATCTTCCACCAAAATAACGGTAATTTCCCTTGGCGGATTGGGTTCATCCTTATTCCAAAGGGTTGCCACTGCGCCCAGTTCAATCGCCTGTTTGATGTAGTGGTGCCCGTTATTCCGCACACCTTTGATAGGGATGTACAAGTTTCCTTCCACCACTTTTCGAGAGTCTATACAAACGCCGTAAATGCGTTTTGCGATATCATCATTTTCTATATAGTCTGCGTCCAGCATGCGAATGATGCCATCTACGGATCGAAGTATCATAATAAGCTTCATCCTTCCATTGTTCGAATTATCCTTATTATAGCACATCTTGCATACATTCAAAAACAACTTTTCTTTATTTGCTGGTAATTCGATTGATATTCTTAAGATGAATCATCAGGGTACCGTCTTCCAGCGTCTGAAATTCCACATACTCTGTGGAATCCATATAATTTATTGGTATAATGACTTCGATTCCCTTATCGGTTTTGATTTTTGTGACTTTTTCTGCCTTGGTTGGCTTTACGTATTCGGTAAGGATGGGACGATCCATTCCTTTTTCTTTCATTTCCGTTTCAAAATGCTGTTTTGCCAAAGGCTGATCGCCGAACACGATAGATGCTACATCTGACACTTTGATTTCTTCGTTTGCTTCCAAGGTATCCTGCATCATCTGTTTCATTTTGGGAAGAACTTTTACCGACTCCAAATCATATTCCTTTATGGTGTCTTCTACCGCTTTGTTCATCGCCTTTCGAACATCCTGATAAGAAGGCGTGTTTTTACTTTGAAAGACGATGTCGCTGTAAAAATAACATGGTTCCGCGTCAATTTCGATTTTTGTTTCAATACAAAAAAGCGTTTGATCACTATATTCCAATAAAAATACGCGATCGTTTTTTAACAGATTGTTCGATACAAGCGTGGTACATTTACGTATTGCATTCGTGGTGATCATTTCGCTTTGGTCGCTCTCATGTATCCAACCATCCACATACGTGTGATCCATTCCCACCAGATATCGCCGTTCTTCAAACAGCACTTCCGCAATCATCAAATCGCTTGGCTCAAACTGTGCAGCCTTGCATTTCTTTTCATAGATATCTTGTGCGATCTGTCTGCTCATTTCCACAAAGGTTTGCTCATGATTTCGGTAGGCGCCAATCCATTGAGCGATTGTATGATCTTCTCGTAAATGCCCTTTTGATTTTTTTGCGCTTGTAAATGCTTTTGTCATTTTTTGTTTAAGCATTTCGATACAGGATTCTTCTAATTGCGCTTCTTGATCAGCACATATCAATAGATTGGATGATGGATCCATCATATGGATGATGAGTTTTTCTATCATGATTTGTTCAGCCTCTCTCTTTTGTCTGTTTATTATACTCTTTTTTTATCTGTTTGAACAGAAAAGAGAACGACTTTTCATCACATGATTTTACCAGCGTCATTTTTACCATAGTCATATAATTCCGATATGGTAACCAACTGAAATCCCATATCCTGCAAAGTTGGAATGAGAATAATCGCAGCTTCCGCAGTGGAAGGATATAAGTCATGCATTAAAATAATATCCCCATCCTTTACATTCTTTATAACATTCTCCACTATTTTTTTTGCATCTTTATGTCGCCAGTCTTCTGTATCAATCGTCCATGTGACGATTTTCTTGCCTTGTGCGCAGGATAGGACATTATCGTTTTTCGATCCATATGGCGGCCGTATGATCGTCGGATAGCGATTGATCACATCATGAATGGATTCTTGGGTCGCTGTGATTTCTTCTTCAATATTTTCTTTGGATAATGTCGTCAGTTGTTTATGCGAAAACGTATGATTTCCCACTTCATTACCTTCCAGTACCATGCGTTGTAAAATTTCCGGAAAATCTTTGGCACGCGATCCCAACACAAAGAATGTAGCGGATGCCTGATGTTCTTTCAACGCATCCAAAATGGCAGTCGTATATTTTTTGGTAGGTCCATCATCAAAGGTTAAAGCAACCATTGGCTTATTGGGATCGATTTGTTTTACCGGCTCATTTAAAACATCTGCGTAAGGTACAAACGCTGTGACTTGTTCCGGTTCCATGCGTATATGGTCTTGAAGCTGTTCATAAGGCAATTCCATATATACACCACGATCAAACAACGTTCCAGCGGCAAAATAGAAGACAAACGCATCTTTTCGCAATACGAATGTTTCAAAATTATCATAAGCAGGCGCCGTAAAGATAGCGAAATTCTGTGTATCGCATTCTTCCGGATACTGTTTTTTGAAATATGCTTTCGTGATTTCACTTACATCATCCAACGCATCCTCGTCCAATAGATCATGAAGCTGTACCATGGTATCATTTGTTTGATCATACACCCAAGTTTTAACTTGTTGTTTTTCATCCAGAATCCGCATATACGTATCTAGTTTAATGGAAATATAGCGATTATCCTTGATGTAGGATTGATAATCCACATTCAGTTCCGCTTTATCTTCCGTATTGCTTGTGTTGTTTTCCATAAACGAACGCTTTGTCTGTTCTATATATGTTTGTATTGCATCATCCAAGCATTCCACATTTGTTTTTGGGTAAATGATTTTGATCAATCGATCATTTTCATAATTTTGTTCATTTACGCTTTCACCGTATTCATGATGAGCGCTTGTATTAAAGGGGATCACTTCTTTCGCAAGACAGCCGAAACAAACGCATAAAAGAAACAGAATCGTCCATATCTTTGTTTTCATTCAATCACCTGTTTTCTTTCTAGTATATTGAATCAAGGAGGTTTTTCATGCCAGTTCTTTAAAAAAAATTGTATTTCTTGCCATTTCGGTATATTATATATAGGTTAAAATTTGAAAGTAGGAATCAATATGTCAAAAGAAAAGATGATCAATATTGCGGTCATTGCCCATGTAGATGCAGGAAAGTCTACATTGGTAGACGCATTTTTAAGACAAAGCGATGTGTTTCGCTCCAATGAAAAGGTCGTTGACTGCATCATGGATTCCAATGATCAGGAACGTGAACGCGGCATTACCATTTATTCTAAAAATTGTAGCGTAATTCATGACGGTGTAAAAATCAATATCGTAGATACGCCGGGTCATGCGGATTTTTCCAGTGAAGTGGAGCGCATCATCAAAACGGTGGATACGGTGATTTTGCTTGTCGATTCTAGTGAAGGCCCTATGCCACAGACGCGTTTTGTATTAGGCAAATCACTGGAACTAGGACTCAAACCAATTTTGTTAATCAACAAAATCGATAAAAAAGATCAGCGCGCAAAAGAAGTCGTGGATGAAGTTTATGAATTGTTCTTAGATTTGAATGCGAATGATGAACAGCTGGATTTCCCAATTCTTTACGGTATTGCCAGAGAAGGCATCGTGCAATATGATATGGATACGCCAAGTGATTCCATCGAACCGTTATTCAAAACGATTCTGAAACACTGTGACGTCTACCCGGACAAAGATGAACAGCCGCTTCAGATGCAGGTATCTGCGCTTGCCTATGATGAATATATCGGGCGCCTAGGTATTGGACGTTTGTATCAAGGTACACTGAAATCACAAATGTCCGTATTGGTTTGTGATGATGCAGGAAATACACGCACCAAACAAACTTCGCAGATTTTTGTATATCGTGGACTATCCCGTGTTTCCGTTGAAGAAGCACACAGTGGTGATATCGTGGTCGTTGCGGGCATTGCGGACATTTCTATCGGTGAAACATTGTGTTTAAAAGATCATCCGCTTCCTATGCCTAGCATTGCGATTGAAGAGCCGACGTTAAGTATGAATTTTATGGTCAATAAATCACCGTTTGCCGGGCAAAGCGGTAAATTTGTCACATCACGCAATATCAAAGAACGCTTGGAAAAAGAATTGGAAGTCAATGTCGGTTTGAAAGTGGAAGCGACCGACAGTGCTGATTGTTTCAAAGTCAGCGGTCGCGGTGAATTGCATATTTCAGTGCTTCTGGAACAGATGCGCAGAGAAGGTTATGAAGTCGCTGTTTCCAAACCGGAGGTTATTTTACATAAAGATGAAAACGGAAAGACAGTAGAACCGGTAGAAGAAGTCGTGGCCCTCGCTCCGGAAGAATACAGCGGTACCATTATCAATAAATTAAACTTGCGCAAAGGAAACATGATCGATATGGTGGAAGAAAACGGATACTGCCGCATCACTTATGAAGCGCCAACCAGAGGATTGCTTGGTTATCGCAATGAATTCATCAACGATACACGCGGTGAAGGAACACTGGTAAGAAGAATTATCGGTTATACACCTTATAAAGGAGAAATCGCCCAGCGTGCCAACGGCGCAATGATTTCCACAGAAACGGGAAAAGCGATGACCTATGCGCTTTGGAATTTGCAGGAACGTGGATCCTTGTTTATTTCTCCACAGACCGAAGTATACGAAGGCATGATCATCGGTGAATCGGCCAGAAACATTGATTTGGATGTAAATCCTTTAAAAAACAAAAAATTGACCGCTATCCGCTCCAGTGGCAATGATGAAGCGATGCGTCTAACGCCGCCAAAAATCATGGCACTTGAAGAAGCTTTGGAATGGATCAATGATGATGAATTGGTGGAAATCACACCGGATGAAATTCGTCTTAGAAAAAAAGGTTTGAAACCGCAAGATCGACGACAGTATTATCGTGAAAAAATGAATGCGGAAACAATCGAATAAAGATAAAGAAAGGACATTTCTCAATAAAGCGAAATGTCCTTTCTTTCATATCATGTTTCATCAAAAGTTTGAAGTGTTATATCTTTCTTTTTCAAGCGGTACGCAACGAATTCTTTTGAAAGCGTATAAATGACAGCAAATACAGGAACACCAATAAACATCCCCAAAACGCCGAACAGCCCGCCGCCGACACACACCGCAAACAGGATCCAAAGACTAGGAAGTCCCAGTTTATCGCCTAAAATCAGTGGTCCCAATATATTTCCGTCAAATTGCTGGAGCAATAAAATAAACAGTGCGAAGTAGATCGCATACGTTGGATGAATGATCAACAGAATAAATACACCCGGTACAGCACCAATAAACGGTCCAAATACAGGAATCATATTGGTAATCCCGACAATGACCGATAAAAGCAGTTCATATGGCAACTGTAAAATCGTCATGCCGATATAACACAGAACGCCAATAATCAGTGAATCAATGGCTTTACCGATAATGAAATTATTAAAAACATCACTTGCGATTTGAAAGATATGCATGGAATAATCCGCCGCTTGTTTTGGCAATAGCGCATAGGCAGAAATCTTTACATGACGGCATAGCTTTTCTTTATCCATCATCATATACAATGCGGACATA
Organism: Erysipelotrichales bacterium; assembly: GCA_910576345.1. GTDB lineage: Bacteria > Bacillota_I > Bacilli_A > Erysipelotrichales > Erysipelotrichaceae > C-19. The sequence continues at coordinate 3,913 of CAJTIT010000001.1, read as the reverse complement.
ATTCCCAACAATAGATTCAATAACATGTTCATAAAGCTGTAAATCGTTTTTGCCATTTGTGGTAACGCCTCTGTCACAAGCTGTGTCAAGCGATGAATCAAATCCTCTCCGCCAAAAAACTTCTGTATTTCTTCCAAATCCAAATTATTTTCTAAAATGATTTGATCTACAAATTTCTGAAAGTCTTCCAAATATCCGGGAAATGCATCCACCAAAGATGTAATATTGCCCAATAACTGCGGTATCAAAAGATAGAAAAACAAAGAGACCGCCGCAATTGCCAGCACAATAGAGGAAACAGCGGAAATCGTTCGCTTGTGTACTTGCTTGATATTCCAATTTCCAAGCAGTTTTGTTTCAATCATCATCATTGGTTTGTTGAGCAAAAACGCAATGCCAAAGCCCAATATAAATGGTGAAATCAAACCGATGATACTTTGCACAAATGTTTTTAACGCACTGAACTTATAAAATGCAAAAAACAAGACGATTGCGATACATGCGACACATGCATACATCCATATCTTTTTTTTCATTGGTTCATCCATCTGCATTTTCACATGTTCCACCTCCAAGACTGCCCTATTGTATCATGTATTGATACAAAATCCCAGTTTTTTACGATTTTTTCAATTGATTGATCTGATCAAGCAGTTTCTCTATTTGTGATAAATCCATACTTCCCTGCACTTCTTTACGCAATGCGTAGCCGTTTTGTGTCAATGTTAATATCAGCGGGACTTGCGTATGTTTAAAACTGTTGCGTTTTGCCGTACGATAAAACCATTGGAAATCTTCCACAAATACTTTTGGATCATCCAAATGATAGAATTTCATAATTTCGCCGATTTCACTTTTCCAAACAGAACCAAACAAATATTGGTTTAGAAATTCTGTAATCGTCAAATCTCTGCCCAAATGATCTACCAAATAATCATGATAGAACCATTTCATCGGATCTTTTTGATCTGTTTTTAATTCTGCGGTAGGCGCAACATCAAAAATAACACGACCATCGATAAACTGTCCCAAAAGATTGGTGGGTACCACTTCTTTTTGAAATTCCCCATTCAGCTGTTTCGCCAAATCAAACAGCTGAACTTTGGTCAAATCGCCTAAGATTCCGATCGCACCGATCGCATCTCCATATAACGTACAATATCCAAGGGCATTCTCTACTTTATTTCCGTTATTCACCACAACACCGCCCACAAGTGAGGCAAAACCAGACAACAGATGTCCCCTTACTCTTGCCTGAATATTTTCTAAAGCCAACCCTTTTATTTGATTATAACCATATGCATGAAGAATATCGTTTGTCGCATCCACCAAAGGCTGAATGGATCCTTCATGATATGCGATATCCAAACGTTTTGCTTCCAAACGCGCATTTTCTTTTGTTTGTTCACTATTATTAACACTGCTCATGCCATAACCAATGACGCGATTTTTTCCCAAGGCTGATACCAGCAGCGCCGCTGAAACGCTAGAGTCCAACCCACCGGATAAACCAACGATCCAAGGCGCTTTTCCGCCTAGAATCTGTTCATCAAATCCTTTGATTGCCTGTTTCAATAAAACAAGCAAATTTCTTTGTTTTGGTTGAATGAACGTTTTTTGGCTGAGATCAACCAGAGCATATCCGCTTTCACCATGCGTCATCTGCCACAAATACTTGCCTTCACAGACAACAGCACTACCGCCTTCCATCATCATAACTGCTTTATTCACATTCTGCATGCCCACCGCATTCACATAAATCACATTGCCGCTGAACTTTGTTTCATTATGCAAATCATAAGGTTTGGCATCCAAGTTGATGTTCCAATCACTTAACTGAAGTTTTGTGCCAAAATTCAGGGCAAATACTTGATTTTGATAAGGAATGGCGCTGTTGATATTTAATTCATCAAATGCTTCATCTTGTGCAAATGCATGCGTTTCTTTTGTTTTCACACGCATATGGGTCTCTTTTTGATAGGCGAAAAAAGCACAGTTGAAAAGTTTGCCATTGCGGTATTTGATATTTCCCCAAACGATAGCCAAATCTTCACTTGCCTGAATCAAAGGCGCATTGAATGATTCTATGTATCGACATGTTTCAGGATCTTTCCACGCATCACCTAAATAATAACCACTGATCGCATTTTGTGGAAATACGATTAAATCCGCATGGTCTTGTTTGGCGCGCTCAATCATTTCCATCATATAATCAAAATTTTCTTTATAACACATGCTTTTTACTTCCATTGTCACAATCGCTATTTTCATAATCATCCCTCTTTCTGCTAAAAAAACATCTCTTTTTGTTAGAAATCATATCATACTCCTTATGGTATTTCAATCTATCCCCATTACCTCAAGATACCTTTTTCACCTTTATGGTTTTCCATTTGAATGAAAATGATGCAAAATATGTTGCATGTCTTTTTGTTTCTATATATAATTGATCAGTAATAATATAGGAAAACGTTAGGATGATCATATGGAACAAATATTGGAAGGAAACATATCGGTTAAGGCGGCCATACTGGGTGGACATCGTCATGTTGTAAAAATACTGGTCGATCAGAAAAAACACGATAAAGATACGAAATTTATTCTTCATCGTGCAAAAGAAAAAAACATTGAAATTGTTTTCGTAAACAGAGAGAGCATTGATGCATTTGCACAAGGCTCCACCCATGGTGGTCTGATTGCGATATGTAAAAAGCGCACTATTGAGAAATTATCACAAGTCGCAAACAAACACGATCTTTTTTTTGCCTTGGTGGAAGGTGTGGAGGATCCTTACAATTTTGGTTATGTGATTCGTGCGCTTTATGCGGCCGGATGTGATGGTTTGATCACACCCAAACGTAATTGGACAAATGCCGCCGGTGTTGTCGCAAAAGCAAGTGCCGGGGCAAGTGAATATATTTCTTTAATACAAGCAGATGATATGAACTCTATCATTACTGAATTAAACGACTTGAATGTTCCTCTTATCTGTGCCAATCGAGTTGCGGATGCACAAAATCTCTACACATACCGATTTCCAAAGCGTTTCTGTCTTGCGATTGGTGGTGAAATGCGCGGTTTGAGCAGTGTTGTGATCAAAAACGCTCAACAAAACATTTACATTCCCTATGCGAATGATTTCCGTAATGCCATGAGTGCCGCCTCTAGTGCAGCAATACTATCTTTTGAATATTTACGCCAAAAGCATTATCATCGTAATAATTAAATATGCTATATTAAATAGGGGATTCATACAGCGTTGATAAATATTTTTGGTCATGTCATTGTTAAAGATGTATTAAAAAATAATCGTGGAGAATACGGTAAACAACAATTACTTGCTATTTTAAAAAAATCTTACCAATAAATTTGGAAAAGGTTTTTTGCAATCAAATTTGAATGAAAATGTTTTATATGAACTATTTGATTTCCCAATCAATGACTAAGTAGAGAGAGTGGAAAAAACGAATGATTCATTACTGTAACACATGTACTCAAAAGACAACATTCTATCCTTTCCTGTACCATCTTTCATCAAGGTTATCAATGATAAATTGTAGGCGTTGATGAATATTGGAGTCGATGATGTCATTGCGCCTGATTGAAGATTAGAAAAGCAAATTGGAAAAGCCATGCAATGACTGATTTCCTAACCTTTAACCAAAAAGTTTCTATCGAATTTTTGATTGACTATAGATACGCATAAATGCTAGTATTTTTTGTTTAGGGTTTCATACACAATTTCCAAATGCAGTTGCCAAATCAAAACCACGCCTGAAAGACGTGGTATGAACCAGCCCTATAAGGGCCTATTGTTGCGTAAGGTCTTTTCGACCATTGAGGCCTGACAGCCGCAACGCTTTCTCTAACTGCCTCTCAAAGAGGCTTTTTCATTGTTTTATTTCACCGGCAT